>JAYUKZ010000117.1:0-63872 GCA_043763995.1 Fibrella sp. | reverse complement strand
GGGCAAGCCCCGCCCCTACAATGCCGTCATTGAAACCAATGGCCATTTTGGGTGATGGTTCCTGTGTAGGGGCGGGGCTTGCCCGGACGCGGGACCGCTCCGCCCTGGGCCGAATACGATACGCCGATGTCGAAACAAATCCCCCCTACCGCATCGTCATTGAATCACGGATGAGTTGCACGTAGCCTTTTGTTATTTGGGCGGGGGGATTGCGTTGCAAACCGGCAAAGCGCACGGCTACTTCGTAATAATACAACCCGCCGGGCAACGGATTGCCGTTTTGGGTGGTGCCGGGCCAATTCACCAGCGGCCCCGCCGATTCGTAGACCTTCACGCCCCAGCGGTTATAGACCGTGAAGATAGTGCTCTCCACAAAACGGGGGCAGTTCAGGGGTTGGAACGTGTCGTTCTTGCCATCGCCGTTGGGTGTGAAAATGTTCGGCACGGCAAAATACGCGCAGATGTCTTTGCAAACCCGGTTGCTGAACGCGCTTTCGGTACCCTTGATATTGACCGCCGTGACCTGGTAGCAACCCGCCACGGTGGTCAGGTTTTGGTGCAGGAACGTAGTGGCGGGGGCAGGCACATTGGCAATTTTTCGGAGCGTATCACCCTCATACCGAGCGTAGTAGATGTTATACGACGCAATCCGCACGTCGCAGGTACGTCCGCCAAGTTGCGTGGGGTATTGCCAATTGAGGGTATTGGTAAAGGTGGTCTGGTTACAGAATGCCTCGTTGGCCAGCGTGGCGCAGTTGAGCAAATCCAGCGTCAGGGCGGGAGGGCAGGGCCGGACGGTATCGATGGGGCTGGCGCACTGAATTTGCGAGAAATTACGCAGCAACCCCGTTTTGGCCCGAATGGCGGCATCAGCATACGTACCCACGGTTTCAACCCGGTAGCAGTAGCTGCTATCGGGCGTGAGGGGGCCGCTGGTGAGGCCATCCTGCGCGAAGGTATCGGTGCCGGTGTCTTCGTAGCGGTAGGTGGTTGGCCCCTGCACCGGCACCGACGCAATGATGTTGAACGGCCCGCCGGGGCCACGCCGCGACCGGTACACGCGGTGTACCTGATTGTCGTTACTCCAGGGGGTGTTGGTTTGCCAGGCAATGCTAATACGCTGAGAGCCAGCGGTGGTGGTAAGCCGAACGCTGCTACCGGGGTCGGTGGCATCCTGCCGAATGAGTTGCCCGGCGGCGTTAGTAATGAAAAAATCGACGCGGTAGCGGTAGGCGGTAGTTTCGGTGTTGGGGGGCAGCGTGGCGGTGCTTCTGTCCACAAAAACGGTGTCGGCGGCGGTGGGCAACAGGCGGGTCTGGATGGCCGTTACCTGGGTGAAATCAGTGCCGGTGAGGCCCGTGGCCCGAAACACCCGGTACTCAAACGGGCTACCGCCATCGGTGGGGTTCAGGCCCAGGGGGCGGGTCCAGCGCACGGTGATGATGCCGCGCCGCGCTGCTGCGCCAGGCCCCGTACTGTCGATGGTCACGTTGGTGAGCACGGGGGCCAACAACGGCAGGGCCAGACACACTTCGGTAGAGACCACACTTTCGCCGCCCACGGGCAACGGGTACTGCGCCACAATGCGGTAGCTGTAGGACGTACCCCGGCGCAAACCGGTGGTGTCGGTGAAGGTGGTGGCTGAGAGCGGCACCTGCCCAATACGGGTGTAGCCCGGCAAAATACCCGTGGTGCAACTGGCGGGCTGGCGGTTGTCGCACCCTTCTTTGCGGTACACCAGCATCTGGGCGGGGTTTTGACCGGGTCCGCCCTGCGGGCTGCACGAGTAGGCCGACCAGTTGAGCACAATGGCCCGGCCCGACGCATTGCCCACGGTGGCCCCCCGCGCCGTGAGGTTTTGGGGGCGCGGGCCAATGAGCCGCACCCCAAACGTGGCGTAGGAAGACAACGAGACTGACCGGTTGGTCAGCACGTCGGTAGCTTTAATAGTGATGTCGTAAGGCAGGTTTCGGATTTGGGTGCAGTTGGTTTGCCACGAAAACGTGCTGCTCGACGGGCTGGGCTGGCTGATGCCACTCACGGGGTTGAGCGATGCAAAGGCGGGCGGGACAATGGCCGGATCAAAAGAAATATTGTCGGGCGAGAGATTGAACGGCCCGCCAAAACCGCGCACCACCACTCGGTTGCCATCGGGGTCTGTGACCCGGATGGTCTGCGAAATGAGGCTACCCGCTTCGGCGCAAATGTCGGCAATGGGGTCAATGAGGGGGCGGCGGTTGGTGGCATCGATCACAATAACCTGTACGTCGCGCACAATCTCGCCGATGAGCACGCCGTTGCGCCACTCCTGAATCACGAAGGCGTAGTTATACTGCCCGGCCTCCACGGGGGCATCCCAACAGACATCGCCGGTGCGCGAATTCACGGTAAACGTAGACGGACTCCCCCCGGCTTCGGTGCGGCCCGGTGCCAGCACTTCGTTCGGAAACTGATACTGCTCTACGTTCAGCGACCGGCAGGTGGCCCCGTCGGTCGAGAACTGGGGAATGGCGCGGCGGTAGGAAAGGCTGTCGCCGTCGGGGTCGAAGGCGGCGGGGTTGTGGCAATATTTTTGGCCAATCCGGGCCGAATCCACGGGCGGATTCAGCAAAATAGGGTTGGTGTTGAACCCCAGCGCGGTGTTGGCCGAAATGGTGGTGGTAACGAAAAAATTGACGTTCTGCGACGAGCCGTTTTTGATGTTTCTGGTCAGGTCGTTGCGGTTCTCAATTCGGGCCGAAATGGGATACACCCCCGGCCCCGCGTAGGTATAGATGGTGCGGTAAATGTTGATGGTGGTGGCCCGGTTTAATGGCCTTATTGAGTTTCGGTCAACGGTAAAGCTCACACCGTCACCCAGACAAAAAAGAGCTTTATCGGCCACGGCGGCGGCACTGAACCCCTTTTCAATATCATAGTATGTAGTTAATGTTATCTCGTACCGGAGACCATCGCCGGGCAGGCGGCGGGTGGTTATTTCGCCCGCCCGCACGTGGGTGGCCTGCGCCAGGTGGGGCACCAATAAACCTACGCCAAGCAACAGGGCAAGCCGCCAGCCAGTAAACATCGCTCTCATAAACAGAAGGGGTAGTCGTTTGGTAATCATAACGTTTTTGGCGCGGTAATGTGTATGTGCGGTGGCGGCGGTTAACGCCCCGGCCCCGCAGGTACGTTACAACGGGATATTGCCGTGCTTTTTGCGGGGCAACGTGGCCACTTTGTTCTCCAGCATCTGAAACGCCCGCAGCAACTTTTGGCGCGTTTCTTCGGGGTAAATCACCTCGTCGATGTAGCCCCGGTGGGCGGCGCGATAGGGGTTGGCAAACTTGTCGGTATACTCCTGCACTTTCTCCTGCAACATGGCCACCGGGTCGGGGGCGGCGGCAATGTCGCGTTTGAAAATAATTTCGGCGGCACCGCCCGCGCCCATCACCGCAATTTCGGCACCGGGCCAGGCGTAGTTCAGGTCGGCCCCAATGTGTTTGGAGTTCATCACGTCGTAGGCCCCGCCGTAGGCTTTGCGGGTAATAACCGTGATACGGGGCACGGTGGCTTCGCAAAACGCAAACAGCAGCTTGGCCCCGTGGCTGATGATGCCGTTCCACTCCTGGTCGGTGCCGGGCAAAAAGCCGGGTACGTCTTCCAGCACCAAAAGGGGTATATTAAAGCTGTCGCAGAAACGCACAAAGCGGGCGGCTTTCCGGCTGGCTTCACTGTCCAGCACCCCGGCCAGCACCGCCGGTTGGTTGCTCACAATGCCCACGCTGCGCCCCCCCAGCCGCGCAAACCCCACCACCATGTTCTCGGCGTAGGCTTTGTGTACTTCCAAAAATGAATTCACATCCACCAACGCCTCAATCACCTCGCGCATGTCGTAGGGCTGGTTGGGGTTATCGGGAATAATACTGGCCAGCGCGGGGCGCAACTCAGCCTCCGGGCCAGCCGATTCGTAGGGCAATCGGGGCGGCTGTTCTTCGCAGTTTTGCGGAATATAGCTCAGCACCTGCCGGATGTGCTGAATACAGGCCAGTTCGTTGGCACAGGCAAAGTGCGTCACGCCCGACTTGGTGCTGTGGGCCGTGGCCCCGCCCAGTTCTTCGGCGGTCACTTCTTCGTGGGTCACGGTTTTCACCACGTTGGGACCGGTCACGAACATATAGCTCGTGTTTTCAACCATAAAAACAAAATCGGTGATGGCCGGGCTGTAGACCGCCCCGCCCGCACACGGCCCCATAATGGCCGATAATTGCGGAATGACCCCCGACGCACGGGTATTGCGGTAGAAAATTTCGGCGTAACCCGCCAACGACAGCACGCCCTCCTGAATGCGTGCGCCCCCCGAATCGTTGAGGCCAATGAGGGGTGCCCCGTTTTGCAGGGCCAAATCCATGATTTTACAGATCTTCTCGGCGTGGGTCTCCGACAGTGCCCCGCCGAAGACGGTAAAATCCTGCGCAAAGACGTAGACCAGCCGCCCGGCAATGGTGCCGTAGCCCGTCACCACACCGTCGCCCAGGTAGTGTTCTTTGTCCAGCCCGAAATCTTTGGTGCGGTGCATGACAAACTTGCCAATCTCTTCAAACGACCCCGCATCGAGCAGCAGGGCCAGGCGTTCGCGGGCGGTGAGTTTGCCTTTGGCGTGTTGGGCATCGAGGCGTTTTTGGCCTCCGCCCAACTCGGCTTCGGCGTTTTTTTGGGCAAGGGTGGTGCGGGTCGAGGCGTTTTTTTCGGTGGCCATGCAACGGGTTGGACAGGTTTGGGGTCGTGGAGCAAAAGTAGGGACGCGGGCCACGGAATAAAAACCCGTTTTCCCGTCGAAACAGTAACGACAGTACCTATCTTGCTTCATCTAAACGCTTCCGTCCCATGTTTTCAATCTCCTCTTTCTGCCTCCGTGGCCTGGTGTGTCTGAGTTTGTTGAGCCTGACCATGTGCCGCTGGGAACGGTTTGTGCCCGAACCCGGTGCCAACAGCCCCACCTACCGCCCGGTCTACATCAGCATGGCCAGTTTGCAAACCCTGGCCCTGACCGGCCCGCAGCCGCTGAAAAATCCGGGCAAAATCTACGTCAAGGATACGTACCTGTTCATCAACGAGGTAGGCATGGGCTTCCACATTGTTGACAACACCGACCCGGCCAACCCCCGCAAACTAGCCTTTGTGGGCATCCCGGGCAATACCGACATGGCCATAAAGGGCAGCACGCTCTACGCCAACAACGGGCCCGATTTACTGGTCTATTCCATTGCCAACCTGACCAACATCAGCCTCACCAAACGGTTGCCCAACGTGCTACCCCTGCCCAACCAGTTTCCCGATGCTACCAACGTGCGGTTCGAGTGCCCCGACCCGCGCCGGGGCTACATCGTGCGGTGGGAAGCCGCCCCGGTCAATAATCCAGCTTGTTTCCGCTAAATCGCCATGAACCCACGCTACCTCCTTGCGGGCCTGCTGCTGATTGGCTCGGCCTGCCAAAAAGATGCCGGTACCCCCACGCCCGGCACCGGCACCGGCGGCTCGTTGGCCCGCTTTACCATCGCCAACGACTTTCTCTATGTGGTGAAAGCCGATGGCCTGACCGCCTATAACCTGGCCAACCCCAACGACCCGCAAAAAACGCAGGATACGCCACTGAATTTTGGGGTCGAAACCATTTTTCCGTACCGAAACAACCTGTTCATCGGCACCCAGACGGGGATGTACATTTTTGGACTGGCCAACCCCGCCCAGCCACAGCAACTGTCGTTTTTCCAGCACGTACAACGCTGCGACCCCGTGGTGGCGCAGGGCAACTTCGCCTATGTGACCCTGCGCGGCGGCAGTGGCTGCCGTTTTGGTGGCCCCAGCACCCTCGACATCATCGACATCAGCAACCTGAGCCAACCCCGCGTGTTGCGCACCTACCCCATGCAAAGCCCCCACGGCCTGGGCGTAGATGGTGAGCTGCTGTTCGTGACCGAAGGCGATCAGGGCCTTAAAGTGATGGATATCAGCAACCCGCTGGATGCCAAGCTGATAAAATTTTTTACCGATGTACGGGCGTTCGATGTCATTCCGCTCCGAAACACGCTGCTGGTCACGGCCAAAAACGGCCTGTTTCAGTACCGCTACCGCGAAGCCGTAACCGCACCAGATGGCACCGTTACGCCCCCCGCCATTGCCCTCATCAGCAAACTGCCCATCGAATGAAAACGGTTCTCCTCGGCGGGCTGCTCCTGCTGCTGACCGCCCCGGCAATGTGGGCCAACAACGTACCTGACACGCTGGCCCCACCCCAAAAGCCGCGCAAAAATTCGCAGCGGACGGTGCTGAAACTGGCCCCCTTGGCATTGCTCGAGTTTCAGAACACGCTTGAACTGGGGCTGGAAGTGCCCCTTACCCGGCGCGTGTATTTGCAGGGGCAAATCGGCTATGCGCCGCAGGGGCTGATGTGGAACTACTCGCCCACGGTGAGCGGCCGCTATACCCGCCGCGAAAACTGGCGGGCGCGGCTCGAATGCCGCTGGTATGGGCGGGGAATAAACGGCACCTACCGCCAGACTGCTGCCCCCCTGGGCGAGTACGTGGCCGTAGACGGTTTTTTCAAGCAACTCAACGGCGAAGAAGCCCTTACATTGGGGCGGCAGTGCGCTACCGGCAACTGCGCGTATTTCGAGAAAATAAACAACCCCACTTCCCGGTACTCGGTGGGCATCGGGCTCAAATTCGGCTCCCAACGAACGCTTTACCGGTTCGGGAAAGACCAAAAACAGCAACTCGTGCTCGACAGCTACGCGGGCTTTGGCGTGCGCTACGGCTGGACCACCTCCGCCACGGCGAGCAACGCCAGCGAACGAATCTTCAGGCCGGGGAGCGATTTTCTGATTTTCGACCCCTTCCGCGCCACCAACGGCCTGACACCCAACCCACTCATCGGCATCAAGTTGGGGTATATTCTTTAAACTCGCCAAAATCAGGTAGAACGACCTGATTTTGGGCTTTTGTGCCTACCATAACGTACCTGAGATACCATTTCTATGTCCGATAACTCTTCCCTGCCCGACCCCTCGCGGCGGCAGTTTATGCACACGGCCCTGACCGCCGGGGCGTTTTTCATTGTGCCCCGCCACGTGCTGGGCAAAGGCTTCGTGGCCCCCTCCGATAAACTTAACATTGCCGGGGTGGGCGTGGGCGGCAAGGGTTTTTCCGACACCAATAACGCCTTCAATAAGGGAGCCAACAACCTGGTGGCCCTCTGCGACGTAGACTGGAACCGCGCCGCCCAAAATTTCGCCCTGCACCCGAAGGCCACCCAATACAAAGATTTCCGGCAGATGCTGGAGCGCGAAGCCAAAAATATCGATGCCGTGACGGTCTCCACCGCCGACCATACCCACGCCGTAATTGCTATGGCGGCCATGCAACTGGGCAAACACGTATACGTTCAGAAACCCCTGACCCACAACATTTTCGAGGCCCGTACGCTGACCGAAGCCGCCCGCCGCAACAAAGTTGTGACCCAGATGGGCAACCAGGGAGCCTCGAACCCCGACCAGCCCATCATGGGCGAATGGTTTGCCAAAGACCAGATTGGGGCGGTGCATACGGTGCATCTCTGGACCAACCGCCCCGTGTGGCCGCAGGGCATTCCGGTGCCCAAAACCGCCGCCGACATCCCCACCACACTGGATTGGGACACCTGGATTGGCCCCGCCGAAAAAGTAGGCTACTCCCCGGCCTATCACCCCTTTAAGTGGCGCGGCTGGTGGAATTTCGGGGCCGGTGCCCTGGGCGACATTGGTTGCCACATCATGGACGTGCCGTTCCGGGTGCTGGGGCTGGCCTCGCCCACCGAAGTAGAATGCAGCGTAGGGGCCGTGTTTTTGCAGGACTGGACACCTGAATACATCCCCGAAGGATGCCCGCCGTCGTCGCAGGTGCAGTTGCTGTTTCCGGCTTCAGCCCGCAACAACCGCCCCGTGCGCATGACCTGGGCCGATGGCGGCATTCGCCCGTTCCGGCCCGAACAACTGCCGCTCGATGCCCCCCTCAACGCCGAGGGCGGCGTGATGATGGTTGGCGAAAAGGGCATTATCACCTGCGGGATGTATGGCACTAACCCCCGCCTCTACACCAAAGGCAGCGGCCCCGTCTACGCGCTGGCGCAGGAACAAAACACCCGCCAGAACAAACCTGATTTTGGCCACCAAACCCTCTGGGTCGATGCCTGCAAGGCAGGCTTTAGCAGCCCCGAACACAAAGCCCTCACGTCGGGGTTCGACGTGGCCGGGCCGCTTACCGAATCATTGCTGATGGGCAACCTGGCCATCCGGTCGGCCAATTTGCGCGTGGCTAAAGGCGGGACCAATTTTGACTATATTGGTCGGAAAAAGCTGCTCTGGGACGGTAAGAACATGAAAATCACCAACCTCGACGAAGCCAATCAGTTCGTGTCCCGCACCTACCGCGACGGCTGGAAACTGGTGTAGCCCGCCTCCAAAATCCGCTCATGCCGAAGCTCGTTTTCGCCGCTCTACTATCCCTTTGCTCCGTTTCTGTGGCAACGGCGCAACAGGTTTTTGCCCACAACGACTACCAAAAACCCGCACCCCTCACCACTGCGCTGGTCGCTAGAGCCGATTTTTTCGAGGCCGATGTGTTCGTTCGGAAGGGAAAACTGGTGCTGGCCCACACCGCGCTGGAAGCCGACACCGCCACCCGAACGCTGGAAACAACGTACCTGGAACCGATGGTGGCCCTTTTCCTGAAAAACGGAGGCAGACTCACCACCGACCGGCGGTATGCGCCCACGCTGGTGCTGGACGTGAAAGACCGGGCCGACGACGTGCTGCCGCTGCTTTTTCCGTTGCTCGAAAAAAATCTGGCCGTTTTCAGCCGGGCACTCTCGCCCCTGGCCGTGCGGGTGGTCATCAGCGGCAACCGGCCCCGCCCCGAACATTTCCTCGACCAGCCACCCTATGTTTTTTTCGACGGGCGACCGAGCGAACTTTATGACACTGAAACCGCCCGCCGCGTGGCCCTGGTATCGGATAATTTCCGGTCATACTCGCGCTGGAATGGTTTGGGCGACGTACCGGACGAGGACAAAGCCAAGCTGAAACGGATTATTAAACGTGCCCACGACGCGGGCTGCCCCGTTCGGTTCTGGAACGCGCCCGACACACCCGATGCCTGGAAAAAACTCCGCAAAATCGGGGTCGATATCCTCAACACCGACCAGGTGGCCGAGTGCGCCGCTTCGGTAAAATAACGTTTTGGGCTAGAACACGTAGGCCAACAGCAGGGCCGGGCGCAGCGTAAGCGACATTTCGGTGCTGTTTTGCGTCCGGTCGTTGCGGTCGGTGGCCAGCCAGTCTGTCCCCACGCACACCAGTTCGGCCTCAACCAGAAAATGGTTGCCAGGTACGTAGGCAAGCCCCCCGCCCACACGCCAGGAATAACCCGTGCTGCGGGACGGAGCCGTACCTTCGCCGCTAACATTTTCCACGCGCCAGCCCCCCCGCGCCGACAAAAACGGCCCGAACGGCCCCGCAAACAGGTATTTTTTGGCGAAAGGCTCCACGCCGATAGAGGAAGTTTCGACGGTGCCGATTTGGGCGGCGGCAGTGGTTCGGGTAAATTCGTTGGTGAGCGTTTGGTACCGGTAAGGAATGGCCACGCCCACCTGCCACCGCCGCCCGGCCATGTAGCCCACTGCCGGGGCCAGGCTAAACTGCCGCGTACCCTGCCGCTGCACCGCCGTCAACTTATCGGTGCCCGACGTGAGTTGCTGTTGCCGGTTGCCCACCTCGAACCCGCCGCCCAGTACCCACCGACCTCGGCTAAACACCGTAGAAGTCACCGGAGCTGCCCCCGCCCCCGTTTTACGCGGACGGGCCACGTCGGTCAGCAGCACCAGGCCCAGGTTCAGGCCCGTAAACGCCAGGGGTAACACGTCCGAACGAGTACTGACTTCCAACCCCCAACGCGGACTGACGGAGTAGAATAACCCCGCCTGAAACTCCGGTGCCACCCGCCACCGCGACACGTCACGCTCTGAAACCGTCGATTGGGTGATGGCTGTCAACAGCCGGTCGCGCCCGTAGGTCAGGGCAAGGCCCCCACCCACGTACCCACGGAGAGCGGTGCCCCAATACCGCCGCACAAAAGGCGTAGCGGTGAAGGTGGTTTGCCGCGAATCGGCGGTGGCACCCAGAACAGTTCCCTGCTGGCTCAGGTCGCGGAAGCGGGACAGGCGAAGGTCGGCCCCCAGGAGCAGGTTATCCCGGATAAACGTGCCCTGAGCAATGCTCAGGTTAAGCGTGGTTTGGTTGGTTTTGTTCTGAAACTGATGCGACGCGTCCGTTCGCCAATTCCCCCCGCCCGACCACCAGCCCACGCCCCGCTGGGTTTGGGCCACGGCCTGCGGGTAAGCCAGCCCACCACCCATCAACAGCCACAGGCCGAACCGGATTAGCATCTGTTTCATCTGAAACGATTGGTTTTATGTTCGCAGAGCGTATACAGCCCTAAACGAAAAAACCCCGACCAGTGATTAAACTGACCGGGGGTTTTTTATGTGCGGTTCGTGCTCTTGGGGCTACTCTTCCGCTACAGCTTCCGTCTTTTTAACGCTCACCGTCAGCAGTTCACCTTCGCCGCTATAGTCGGCCTGAATCACGTCGCCGGGTTTCAGTTCGCCTTTCAGGATCTCTTCGGCCACGGGGTCTTCCAGGTATCGCTGAATGGCACGGGCCAACGGGCGGGCACCATACTGCGGGTCGTAGCCTTTTTCGGCCAGAAAGTCCTTCGCTTTTTCGGTCAGTTCCACCGAATAGCCCAGGTTCAGTACCCGGCCCATCAGCTTACCCAGCATCAGGTCAATGATGTGGTGAATGTCTTCGCGCAACAGCGAGTTGAAGACAATCACATCGTCGAGGCGGTTCAGGAACTCGGGCGAGAACGCTTTTTTCAGGGCCGATTGGATGGTGGCTTTCATCACCTCGTCCTGGTTTTCGCTCTTATTTTTCGACGCAAAACCAATACCCGCACCAAAATCTTTCAAGTCACGTACTCCAATGTTGGAAGTCATGATGATGATGGTGTTACGGAAGTCTACGCGCCGCCCTAGCCCATCGGTCAGAATACCATCGTCCAACACCTGCAACAAAATGTTGAACACGTCGGGGTGGGCTTTTTCGATCTCGTCCAGCAACACGACCGAGTACGGCTTGCGCCGAATTTTTTCCGTCAGTTGCCCGCCTTCTTCATAACCTACGTAGCCCGGAGGCGCGCCTACCAACCGCGACACGCTGAATTTCTCCATGTATTCGCTCATGTCGATCCGCACCAGCGCATCGTCTTTGTCGAACAGGTACGTAGCCAGCACCTTCGCCAGTTCTGTTTTACCCACGCCCGTGGGGCCGAGGAAAATGAACGAGCCGATGGGCTTTTTGGGGTCTTTCAACCCCACGCGGGTGCGTTGAATGGCCTTCACCAGCTTCTCAATAGCCGACTGCTGACCAATTACTTTGCCCTTCAGTTCGTCGCCCATCCTGACGAGTTTCTTCCCCTCGTCGTTGGATACGCTCGTGACCGGAATACCCGTCATCATGGCCACCACTTCAGCCACGTTTTCTTCCGTGACGGTGTAGCGGCGTTTTTTGGTGTCTTCTTCCCAAGCCACTTTAGCGCGGTCGAGCTGGTCGATAAGGCGTTTCTCCTTGTCGCGCAGTTGGGCGGCCTCTTCGTATTTCTGGCTTTTCACCACCTGATTTTTTTCCTTCTTGATGTTCTCAATCGACTCTTCGAGCTTGAGAATATCTTCGGGAACGGTGATGTTGCTGATGTGAACCCGCGCCCCCACTTCATCCATGACATCGATGGCTTTGTCGGGCAGAAACCGGTCAGAAATGTACCGCTCCGACAGTTTCACCGACGCTTCGATGGCCTCCGGCGTGTAGGTTACGTGGTGGTGGTCTTCGTACTTGTCTTTGATGTTATGCAGAATCTCGATGGTCTCGTCAATCGACGTGGCATCGACCATGACCATTTGGAAACGCCGGGCCAACGCGCCGTCTTTCTCAATATACTGCCGGTATTCGTCCAGCGTGGTGGCTCCAATGCATTGAATGTCGCCACGGGCCAACGCCGGTTTGAACATATTCGAGGCATCGAGCGAGCCCGACGCACCGCCCGCGCCCACGATGGTGTGCAACTCGTCGATGAACAGAATCACTTCCGGCGACTTTTCCAACTCGTTCATCACCGCCTTCATCCGCTCTTCAAACTGACCCCGGTACTTGGTACCGGCCACCAGCGAAGCCAAATCGAGCGTGACGACGCGCTTGCCAAACAGCACCCGCGATACTTTTTTCTGCACAATGCGTAGAGCCAACCCTTCGGCAATAGCGGTTTTACCCACGCCCGGCTCGCCAATCAGGATGGGGTTGTTTTTCTTGCGGCGACTCAGAATCTGGGCTACGCGCTCAATTTCTTTTTCCCGACCCACAATGGGGTCAAGTTTGCCCACTTCGGCCATCTTGGTGAGGTCGCGGCCAAAATTATCGAGCACCGGTGTGCGCGATTTTTCCGACCCTTTATCCTTGCTTTGGCCACTACTGCTACTGCCACTTCCACCGCCGCCAAACATGCCGCGCGATGCCGCCTCGTCGTCGTCGTCGGTGTCGTGAGCCATGTTGGGCTGATTTCCCGTGGCCTGGTATTCCAGCATTTCTTTGATAATCTCGTAGCTGACGTTGAACTTATTCAGAATCTGCGTGGCCACGTTGTCTGGTTCACGCAAAATCGAGAGCAACAGGTGTTCGGTGCCGATGAGGGGGCTTTTGAAGATTTTTGCTTCCAAGTACGTTATTTTCAG
Organism: Fibrella sp.; assembly: GCA_043763995.1. Classification (GTDB taxonomy): domain Bacteria; phylum Bacteroidota; class Bacteroidia; order Cytophagales; family Spirosomataceae; genus Fibrella. The sequence continues at coordinate 51,013 of JAYUKZ010000117.1, read as the reverse complement.
CGTCTTCTCCGACTGACGGGTCAGCGGAATATTGGCCAGATTAATAACGGCATTGGTGGCGGTTCCTTTGGTGGCCTGCTCAACGGTGATGCGCAGTTCGTCCAGTGAAATCTGGAGTTTTTTAAGCAGCCCCACCGCCACGCCTTCGCCCTCGCGAATCATGCCTAACAGCAAGTGTTCGGTGCCGATATAGTCGTGACCGAGCCGCAAAGCCTCCTCCCGACTCATGGAGATGACTTCTTTTACGCGGTTTGAAAATTTTGCTTCCATTCGCTTGGGGTTCCTAATCGTATTAGTGTCCTGTTGAAATAACGTATTTTGATTTTGGTTTGTTCGCCCGAAGCGGCCCAACTTAATGCAACGAAGCCCCGGCGAAAAGCAAATCCAACACACTCAGATTGGGTACAAATTCAACACCAAAGTTTTGTTGGTAAGCCTGTTCTGGTCGAAACAATCCAGATTCGGGAACCACGCCGGGAATATAAGCAGAACGTGCGTCAAAAACGCCGGGTGGGGGTACTTTTTCATACCATTCTGTCAGGCTTACAGGCGTTTCTACCCGCAACCACTCCCGACAAATTGTCAGCAACGCCCAGTTTAAATCGAACAAAAAATCGGGTTGTGCCCGAAGTTCCTGCTCTAAAACGGGCATCAATTCATCAAAATACGGCGATTTTCCGTAGGCCGATTGCCAGCAGCGTAGGTGCCGATCTACCCACGGCTGCCCGTAATCGATACGTACCTGCCGGATGGGTTGCCGGGTTGCCCCTTTCAGCACGGGTACCGTCAGGCAGTCTACTTTGTTGCTTGTCAGCACATAGCACCGGTTTCGGTACGACTGTTTTTGGTAATTCTCGTGGGCCTCAATCTGCACGTGCCCGGCCCCGGCCATCTGCCGCATCACGGCCACGCAGGGCAGGTAATGCAGGTCTATGAGCAACGTTTCGCCCAAAACTACCTGTCTGCCAAAGAGTTATCTGCGCTTGGCCGGTTCGGGTTTACCTCTTCGGTTGGGTCGGGCTGGACACGTACCTGTGGTGTTTCGGGGGTAAAATGGTCCGGCTCGTGGTAGGCTACTTGCTGGTTTATAATACCATCTGACTCAGCCTGCCGGTGTGCAGCCTCCCGGTCGGCTTGTTCCTGGTAGAACCGCCGTTGAAAAAACAAAATCAGGCACACGCCGACGAAAATGCAGGAATCGGCAAAATTGAAAATTGGCATCGAGAAATAGCTACCGCCCCAGATGGGTATGGAACGGGGCAGAACGCCCTCCCAGAGATCGAAAAAGATAAAGTCGATTACCTGCCCGTGGAACCAGGGCGTGGGTGCTCCGTAGGGCGCATTGTTGAGGTAAACGCCGTAGAACGTACTATCGATGACATTCCCGATGGCACCGGCCAGAATAAGGGCCATGGCGTAGAGCAGTCCGTTGGGTGCGCCGTTTCGGGCCAGATAGAGCAAGTACCAGCCGATGCCCACCATAGCAAACAACCGGAAAATACTCAGCACCAGTTTGCCGTACTGGTGGTTCAGTTCCATACCGAAGGCCATACCGGGGTTTAGCACGTACTGAAACTTGAGCCAGTCGCCAATGACCTGAATGGGCATATACATGTGTTCCTGCATGTGGTGCAAAATCCACAGTTTGGATGCCTGATCGATACCGATCAGAAGCAAAGCCAGCAAAAAGAAGCGAAGCGGGTTTTTAGGCATCATAAAAAGTCAGGAGAAAGGAGAAAAGCAGAAAAGGAGGAAACAAGGCTGGGGCAAGGGGCAAATTCCTTTCTCCATTCTTCCCTCCTCCTTTTCTCCTTTACCGTTTTATTTCTGGCAACTCCGGCGACGTTCCAGTTCGCTTTTGACCAGGGTATATTCCCGGCTGCTTTGGCCCGCGATGGATTTGTTTTCTTCCGCCCGACGGAACAAATAAGGCATCACGGTCTCGACCGGGCCGTAGGGAACGTACTTGGCCACGTTATACCCGGCATTGGCCAGATTATAAGAGATGTTGTCGCTCATGCCCAAAAGTTGCGCGAAAAAGATGTGAGGGTCGTTGGGCGCAATGCCCATCCGGCTCATCTGCCCGATGGTGTACTGGCAGCTAAACTCATTGTGGGTACCCAAACAGATGGAAACTTCATCACGATTAGACAGGCAGAAATCGATGGCGCGGTTGAAGTCGCGGTCGGTATCTTCTTTGGTGGCCTGAATGGGGTCTTGGTATTCGTCTTCGTGCGACCGAATCCGTTCTTTTTCCAGGTAAGCGCCCCGAACGAGTTTGGCCCCCAGAAAGTACCCCTTCTGGCGGGCAATGTCGGTGGCTTTCACCAGTTGGTCATACATTTCCCAGCGGTACATCTGGTACGTGTTATAGACCACGCACTGCCCGTGGTTGTAGCGATCCATCATTTCGTAAGCCAACGAATCGATGGTGTCCTGAATCCAACTTTCTTCGGCATCAATGAAAATCCGCACGTTGCGCTCGCCGGCGCGGCGGCAGAGCGAATCGACCCGTTGCCGGACGCGCTCGAACGCGGCCTGCTCAGTCTCGGTGAGGGCATCGCCGCGCTGCACGGCCTCCAGCAGGTCTGTTTCGGCCAAACCGGTCACTTTAAAGACACAGAACGGAATATCCGCCGATTCGCTCGCCCGCTCAATGGTGCGGAGAATCTCCAGCACCGTACCATCAAACGACTTCTCATTCTCCTCGCCCTCTACCGAATAGTCGAGAATGGTACCCACGCGGGACTGGTGGAGGTTCTGGATAGTACGCTCACAGTCGCGGATGGTTTCGCCCCCGCAGAACTGCTCGAAAATAGTGTTCTTGATGAGTATTTTGATGGGCAACTGGAGTTTGAGGGCCAGTTTGATGAAAAAAGTCCCTACTTTTACGAGCCATCCCTGGTTCATCAACGCAAAAAGCCAGAACGTTTTTCGTAGTTTGAAAGTCGATTGGGAAGAAAAAGCAATCGAGGTGTCCTCAAAAGAGACTGGTTTTTGAGAAACCAGTTGGGCGGGAGGTACGGTTTGGTTACTTCGATTCGACATAGTCCATGCGCCGTTTCCGGTGCGTTCGCGTCAAGGTCGGTTAGTTTGCTTGTGATTAGCGATCCAAAGGTAAACGTATTTTCGGCCAAAAAAGGTTTTTGGTGCGGACAACCACTTTTCTCCCTGGCCACCAAGTTGCCCCTAGTGTGCTGATAATCAACACAACATCGATACGTTACCCTGCTCTCAACGGCTTAATTTGCCGATAAGTTTTTTTACAACGAGTTAGTCAGATTATCCTAAAAGAATACACAGTAGCTCATGAAGCCAGATTTAACCGTAACGCCCCTTCAGTCCTGGATTGATACCAACGGTAAACCCCTCATTATTGCCGGCCCCTGTAGTGCCGAAACCGAAGAGCAACTACTGGACACCGCCCGCCAATTGGCCGCGTTGGGGTCGGTACACGTGATTCGGGCGGGGGTTTGGAAACCACGCACCCGCCCCGGCTCGTTTGAGGGGATGGGCGAAGCGGCCCTGCCCTGGATCCAGCGGGCTAAAGCCGAAACCGGCCTGCCGTTTGCCGTGGAAGTGGCCACGCCCCAACACATTGAGCTGGCCCTGAAATATGGCGTGGATATTCTCTGGATTGGTGCCCGCACCACCGTAAACCCGTTTAACGTGCAGGAGATTGCCGATGCCCTCAAAGGCGTAGACGTACCTGTGTTGATTAAAAACCCCGTTAACCCCGATTTGGCCCTGTGGGTTGGGGCGTTCGAGCGCATTGCCGGGGCGGGCATCACCAAGCTGGGGGCCATCCACCGGGGGTTCTCCACGGGCGAGGCCAGCAAATACCGCAACATTCCGATGTGGCAGATTGCCATTGAACTGCGGACGATGTTCCCCCAACTGCCCATCATTGGCGACCCCAGCCACATGGCCGGTAAACGCGCCTACCTGAACGAACTGGCCCAAATGGCCATGGATCTCAACTACGACGGGCTGATTGTGGAGTCGCACCAGAACCCCGACGCGGCCTGGAGCGATGCCCCCCAACAACTAACCCCCACGGCTTTTGGCCAGATGCTGGAGCACCTGCAAATTCGCCAGCCCGACTCTACCGACCGCGAATTCAAGGGGGCAATGGAACAGCTTCGTACCCAGATAGACAGCATTGACCGCCAACTGGTAGAACACCTGGCCGCCCGGATGTCGGTAGTGGAAAAACTGGCCGAATACAAACGCGACAACAACGTGTCGCTATTTCAGCCCGACCGCTGGAAAGACATTCTGGCCTCGCGCACCGAACTGGGCACCAAGCTCAACCTGTACCCCGAACTGGTAGAGGAAATCTACAAGATCATCCACATGGAATCGATTCGGAAGCAAACCGAAGTGATGAATCAGACCACGGCGTAGCCCCCCGACCCCCAAAGGGGGCGGGGACTACTTCAACCGTACCGTTATGGAAGCCCGGTTCAGGGCGGCAAAACAGCCCAGGCCGTTTTGGATGTTGGACGGAATCAGGACGGGTTCGGCAAACGGATTGTCATTGGCGGTCTGGTAGCGGCTCAGGGCCTCCTGATACCGGAAATAAACCCCGTCGAGGGTCATCAAGGTCAGCGTAATGCGCTTGTTTCGGGTTATGCCCGTGGCACCGGGGCCTTCGTAGTAGTTTACATTATCAGCGAACGTACCAGAGATGAACGCTTGCCCGTCGCGGCTCTGATCGCCGAGGATCTCTACGCCAGACTCTAACCGGAGCGGGCGGGTTCCGGCAAACGTGGTGTCGCGCAGAACCACGGGTGGGTTCGTGCGGGAGAAGATGGGCACAGTGACATCGAAGCGCATGGTACCGCTAACGGTGTAAAAATTGGCCACGCTAACGGGGTCGCGCCAAAGCAACCGCGAAAAATACCGCACCGACGAGCCTTGCCCCTGCGGACTACGCACGGAATCGACTTCAATGCCAGTGGGCAGTACCGTCACGGGCACGGTGCTTTGGGCGGTGGTGGCGGCGAAACCGGGGGCACTCACGCTGAGGGTGTAGGTACGTCCGGGCAGGATGGGCAGGCGGGCAATGGGCAACCGATAAAGCTGGTCGCGCACCGAAAACGGCAACCGCACCGTCTGCGTACCGTCTGAGAGGTCAACCACGGCGTTGGCCACCACGTTGCGAATGGACGTATTGTTCTGCTGCTGGCCAATTACCGCTTGCGGGGCCTGTACCAGCACCGCCAACACGGTATCCTGCGGAGATAAATAACTGTGAATCACCAGCTTGGCGGTGGCCGTGGGCAAGCGGCCGGGGTCAACTTCCTGCACCAGCGAGCCACAGCCCGCCAGCATTAATGCGCTCAGCAGCGCGAGGTAGAGTGAGGTGGTGCGGGTCATCAGAACTTGAAATTATAACTTACCGATGGAACAATGGGAAATACCGAGTACCGTTTCAGGGCGGTACGTTCGGTGAAGTTCTGCCCGTTGGCGGTGGGGGTAAAAACCGTGTCGAGTTGGTAGAAAAACGGGTTACGGCGGTTGTAGGCGTTGTAGGCACTGAATTCCCAGGTACGTTCGTGGCGTTTCATTTTTTTGTGAAACTGAACGCTGACATCAAAGCGGTGGTAGGGTTCGGCCCGGAAACTGTTTTTGGGGCCATATTCAGTCACTTCCTGGCCAAAATTGAACAACTGGTTGATGAGCGGCAACGGCGACGACTGAAACCCGCCGTTGTTGGAGCCGCCCCCCTGCCGGTAGGCCGTGAACCGGGCCTGCGGCAAGGTCAGGGCCTGCCCCGTGCCGTAGACCCACACACCCGACAGCGTGATGCGCGGACTCAACTCATAAATACCCACCAGCGAAACGTCGTGCCGCCGGTCGTAGCGCGGAAAAAACGGTTGCCCGCCGTTGAGTTCGGCAAACTGCCACTGTGTCCAGGAGAGCGTGTAGCCCAGCCAACCGCTGAACCGGCCCACTTTTTTCTGCAACAGCACCTCGGCCCCGTAGCTCCAGCCCCGCCCCGCCGTTACGTTGTCTTCCCAACGTACCTGTTGCTGCGACGACTGGGTGGGGTCATCGATAAGCAAAAAACTCGCTCCTTCTTTGTAGTTGATGATGTTGTCCATCCGTTTGTAATAGCCCTCCACGGTCAGGGTGAGGCCGTTGGTGAGCGCACTGCCGCCCGTGAAATCTTTGGCCACACCCACCGCCACCTGCTGCGATTGCTGGGGCCGCACCCGCCCGGTGGTGGGCACCCAAAGGTCGGTGGGGAGGCCAATGCCGGTGTTGCTCAGCAGGTGAACGTACTGATTCATAAGGGCATACGAAGCCTTCACCGACAGGTCGGGCCGGAGCATGTAGGCCACCGACAGGCGCGGCTCCGGGCGCAGGTACGTGACCTCCTTTTGCCGGTACACACTCAGCCGCAGCCCCCCGTTCAGCCGCCAATGAGCATTGGGTTTCCAGGTATCTTCGGCGTAGAGGCCCGCCTCCAGCACATCTATTTTGTCAATTTCTACGCGGCCTTCGGAGGCGTTGGTGCTGTTGACCACCACCGCGCTGGGTGTAAACCGGTGGGCGGTAGCCTGCACCCCCACCCGCAGCGAGTGCCGGGGATTGGGGTAAATATCCAGGTCATATTTTACCCCAAAATCCCGAATGCCCGACGTATAGCGGAGGCTGAACTCGTTGGTTCTGTTTTGGAACGTGTTTTTATTATCGGCAGCAATCGAGAGGTCATAATTGCTGAAAATGAGCGAGGCGTTGCCAAATACTTTGTCCGAAAAGAGGTGATTCCAGCGGAGGGTGCCCGTGGCATTTCCCCAGCCAAAGCCAATGTCACTGCTGGAATTAAAGCCTTTATCGGTGGCGTAAAATTTATCCCGGCCAAAATAACCACTGAGGTAGAGCTTGTCTTTTGGCCCCAGTTCGGTGTTGATTTTAGCGTTCAGATCATAAAAATAATACCCCGCCGACGTGTTGCCACCGCTCTGGGCGGTAATGATGGGCGCGGCCAGCACGTCCAGGTACGTTCGCCGACCCGACACCAGAAACGAGGTTGAACCCGGCCCCGATTTCTTTTTGGTCAACGGCCCTTCCAACGTCAAGCGGCTGGCAATGAGGCCAATACCGCCTTCGCCGTGGAGTTTTTCCTTGTTGCCGTCTTTCATGTTCAGGTCAATGACCGAGGAGAGCCTGCCGCCAAACCGGGCCGGAAAGCCGCCTTTGGTCAGTTCCACGCTCTTGAGGGCATCGCCGTTGAAGACTGAAAAGAACCCGAACAAATGGCTGGCGTTGTAGACCACGGCATCATCCAGCACGATCAGGTTCTGGTCTGGCCCGCCCCCCCGCACGTACAAACCCGATTGCCCCTCCGAGCCTTTTTGCACGCCGGGCATGAGTTGCAGCACTTTCAGCACGTCTTTTTCGCCCAGCAGGGCCGGAATTTTTTTGATCTGGCTGATGGGAATATCAATCTGGCTCATCTGCGGGCTGTCGCTCACTTTTTCATCTGCCCGCGACGACCGCACCACTACCTCGTTGAGCAGGGTGCCCGGCGGCAGGGCCACGTCTACGCGCTGGCTGGTACGTGCGCCAACGACCTGATAAACAGTGGTATAACCCACCATCGAGTACGTGAGCCGGAGGGTGTCAAGGGCGGGAATGGTGAGCGAGTAAAAGCCGTAGGTGTTGGTGACGGTGCCCAGGCTGGTGCCGGTTTGGTACACGTTTACACCAATCAGGGCCTCCCGCGAACCTGCCTCCCGCACGTAGCCACTAATAGTGACGGTGGGAGCGGTTTGCCCCCACCCGGTTTGCCAACCCAACCCTAACAGCAGTACCAGTAACATCTGTTTCATACGTATCTTTTTTTGCTAAAGATACTTTTTAGCCTGAATCGGTTGTAACGGGGAATGAAAAATAGTGCGGTCATCGAGATTAGCGTAACCCCCCGCCCTAAAGGGTGCCTGGCTTGCGCAAGCGTAGCTTCGCCATAAGCGTATTGTTGCGCAAGCGGGCACCCTTTAGGGCGGGGGGCTACGCCGACCCTTGGGCAACACCCCCCTAAAAACGCAGCTTTTTCATGTTCTTGAAACTCAGCGCAATAGCGTCAAGAGGGGGTTGTTTACAGACATCCTGTTCCACGAAAAAATGCTTGATACCCGCCAGTTTGCGGGCGTTCAGGATACGCTGGAAATCGATGGTGCCGGTGCCTACTTCGGCAAACTCGCGGGTGGGGGTGTTGGCCATGTCTTTCATGTGTACCAGCGGAAAACGCCCCGGATTTTTGGTAAACAACGCCACGGGGTCAACCCCGGCGAAGCTGGCCCAGTACAAATCCAGTTCCATCTTGACCAGTTTGGCATCGGTGTTGGTTAGCAGAATATCGTAGCCCAGTTGCCCGTCGAGGGGTTTAAACTCAAAATTGTGGTTATGGTACGCAAACTGAATGCCCGCGTTGCGGCAGGTTTGGGCGGCGGTGTTGAAGAGATCGGCAAAGCGTTTGTAGTCGTCGGCAGTTTTGCGTTCGTCGGGAAAAATATAGGCGCACACCATGTAGCGTTGCCCCAGGGCGGCGGCATCGGCCACGGTTTTGTCCCAGCCCTGCCGCAGTTGGGCGGGCAGGTAGTGGCCGCTGGGCGAAGTAAGGCCCAGGCTGTCCAGGTACGTGCGCAGGGCTTGCGGGGTTTTGCCGAAGAATTTGCCGTCGCCGTAGCCAAACGTTTCCACTTCTTTATACCCCAGTTCAGCCACCTGCGCCAGCACTCCGTCGGGATCTTTCATAATCGTGTCGCGGAGGGTGTAAAGCTGGAGGCCCACCTTTTTTAGCGGGCGGGCATCGGCGTCGAGGCGCGAAAGCAACGGAAGCGACAACGCTAACGCACTGGTTTTGAGGAAGTCGGCACGAGAGAGCAGGGATTCGGACATAAAACAGATTAGAGTAGAAGACGCGGGGCAGAACGGGCTAATACATGAACCACCCCCGATTTGTTCCTAAATATACGACAATGACCCGCTGGAACGGGGCCAAAAATGGGCAACTTGCAGCAACGTACCTGGAAACACTCAACCTCCCGCCTGCCCATGCGCCTGCTCTACACTCTTTTGCTTACCCTTGCCACCACGGCCCCATTGATGGCCCAGACCATTGCGGCGTTTACCGTTGGCATGGAAAAACAAACCGGCTTTCTGCCATTTTATTGGGATGCCAAAAAGGGCAAAATCTGGCTCGAAATTGACCGGTTCGGGCAGGAAATGCTCTATTACCCCAGCCTGGCGCAGGGCGTAGGCTCGAACGATATTGGCCTCGACCGGGGGCGGCTTTCGCCCGAACACGTGGTGCGTTTCGAGCGGAGCGGCAACAAAATTTTGCTCATTGAACCCAACTACGCCTACCGCGCCCTCAGCACCGATTCGCTGGAGCGGCGGGCCGTGGCCGAGTCGTTTGCGCAGTCGGTGCTGGCCGGGTTTGAGGTGGCCGCCGAAGAGAATAATCGCGTTTTGATTGACCTGACCCCTTTTTTGGTGCAGGATGCCGTGGGCGCAAGCCAGGCCATTGCCCAGGCGCGGCAGGGCACCTACCGGCCAGATGCCAGCCGCTCGGCCCTGTATTTACCCCGCTGCAAAGCGTTTCCGCAAAACACCGAGTTTGAAACCACCCTGACGCTGGTGGGCGAGCAGCCGGGCACGTACCTGCGGCAAGTAACGCCCTCGCCCGGTGCCGTAACCATGCGCCAACACCATTCGTTTGTGCAACTGCCCCCGCTAGACGGCTCCTACCGCCCGCGCCTGTTCGACCCACGGGCGGGGCTGAACAATATTGAGTTTTTCGACTATGCCACGCCCGTGAGCCAGCCCATCATCAAACGCTACATTACGCGGCACCGGCTGGCCAAAAAAGACCCCGCCGCCGCCCTCTCCGACCCCGTAAAACCCATCGTGTATTATATGGACCCCGGTGCGCCCCAGCCCATCCGGGCGGCACTGATGGACGGCATTGGCTGGTGGAATCAGGCGTTTGAGGCGGCGGGCTACCGCAACGCGTTTCAGGTGAAACTGCTCCCGCCCGATGCCGACCCCATGGATATTCGCTACAACCTGGTGCAGTGGGTACACCGCTCCACGCGGGGCTGGAGCTACGGGGCCAGCGTGGTTGACCCCCGAACGGGCGAAATTCTGAAGGGGAAAGTAACCCTCGGCTCCCTCCGCGTGCGGCAGGATTACCTGATTGCCCAGGGCCTCACCGCCCGCTACACCGAAACCGCCGCCGACACCGCCGCGCTGATGCCCATGGCCCTGGCCCGGCTGCGCCAATTGGCCGCCCACGAGGTGGGCCACACCCTGGGGTTGCCCCACAACTACCTGGCCAGCAGCCAGAATCGCGCGTCGGTCATGGATTACCCCCACCCCAACGTGACCATTGGCGGCACCGCCACCGCCCCCGCTCTGGGCCTGAGCGATGCCTACGCCACCGGCATTGGCGAGTGGGACAAAGTGGCCATTGCCTACAGCTACCAGGATTTTGGGCCGAACACCAACGAAGCCGAGGGCCTGAACCGGATTATTACGACGTACCTGAGCAAAGGACTGGGCTTTCTGAGCGATCAGGATGCGCGGCCCGAAGGCAGTGCCCATCCCCAAACGCACCTCTGGGACGGCGGCACCGATGCTACTGCCGAACTGCTGCGTACACTGGCCATCCGGCGCATTGCACTCGACAATTTCGATGCCCGCAAAATTCCGATGGGCACGCCATTGGCTAATCTGGAAGAGGTGCTGGTGCCCATGTATTTGTTTCACCGCTACCAGACCGAAGCCGCCAGCAAAGTGCTGGGGGGCGTTTCGTACAGCTACGCCCTGCGCGGCGATGGCCAACTGGTGAGCCAACCCGTGCCCGCCAGCCAGCAACGGCGGGCGTTGGCGGCGTTGCTGACCACCCTGGAACCAGGTACGTTGCAACTATCGCCCGCTACGCTGGCCCTAATTCCGCCCCGCGCCTTTGGGTTCGAGGCCAACCCCCGCGAGGTATTTAAACGCCACACCGGCCTCACCTTCGACCCGATGGCCCCACCCGAAGCCGCCGCCAACCTGACGCTGCGCCTGTTGCTGAACCCCGAACGCTGCGCCCGGTTGCTGAACCAAAAAGCCGCCGACCCCGCCATGCCCGGCCTCACCGACCTACTCACGGGCCTGATTGATGTAACGTTCAAACCCACACGCCGCAACCCCGGCGAGGCACGTACCTACGCCGAAGCCATTGGGCAGATGACCAGCCGCCGCCTGCTGGAAAGCCTGATTGCCCTGGCCACCGACAAAGATGCCGATGGGCGGGTGCGCACCGTGGCCCACGATGCCATTCGACACATCAAAACCACCTACCTCCTCAACGGCCTCGCGGCCACCTACGACCCACCCTTTGCCACCCCCGTCACCACCGACACGCCCAACAACCTGCTCTGGCTGATTCAGCAATTTGAACGAAACCCCCAGCAACCGCCCGTTGCCGGTGCGCCCCTGACCGCCCCCGACGGTGCCCCCATCGACCCCGGCCAGGATTATCTGGATTGCTTTTCTACGGACTAACTAATTCTCGCTTCGATGCGTATCAAAAATTTACTCATTACGCTGATAATCAGTTTGCTTTTTGCGAAGGCACTGGCGCAACAGCCGTTGCTTTCGCTTGATTCAGTACCGAAAAAAGCCGCGCCCGCCGCACCGGCCTTTCCCCGAACGGGGCGTACCAACACACCCCTGGCCAACCTCTACTACGGCCCCGGCACCGACCGTCTGGGCGGAGCCAAACGCGAAACCCTGGATTCGGGCGTGGTGCTGACCCTGGCGGGCCGCGCCGGGAATTTGTACCGCGTGGCGTTGGCCCCCAACCAAACCGGATACGTACCTGCCGAACAAATCCAACTTGATTCGCTAACTACGCTCACCGACAGTACACTGGCTCCCATAACGTACCTAACCGGCAACTGGACGGTTTATGGCGATAGCCTGTTCGACTATGTGGCCATGCGTCTGCCCGCCCGCCTACCCTACCAAACCCGCCAGGAGGTTGCACCCAACCGGGTGGTGCTCGACGTGTTTGGGGCCACAGCCAACACCAACTGGATTACTCAACTCAACACTGCCCAAACCCTGGAACGGGTCTGGTTTGAGCAGGTGGCCGATGGGCATTTTCGGGTAACGGTTGCCCTGAAAACGCCGCGCCACGGCCCCACCCACTGGGGCTATTCGGTTTATTATCAGCGCAATACGCTTATGATTCGCTTCCGAAGGCCACCGCCGGGCCGGGGGTTGCGCGGCCTGACCATTGCCGTTGACGCGGGCCACGGCGGCACCAACACCGGTGCCAAAGGCGAGCAGACCGGCCAACTCGAAAAAGACCTAACCCTGGATTTGGCCCACCGCCTGACCACGTACCTGGAGCGGGCCGGGGCGCGGGTAGTACTCGTTCGCCAGACCGACACCACCCTTAGCCCCGGCCAACGGGTCATGGCCATGCGCCGCCAGTTGCCACATGTACTGGTGAGTCTGCACTTTAATTCGTCGGCCAACGCGGGGGTGCGCGGCGTGAGTACCTACTATAAACACCTGGGGTTCCGGCCCTGGAGCCAAACCGTGCTGACCGAACTGTTGCGGAAACTGCCCGTGCGTGAGTTTGGCAACGTGGGCCATTTCAACTTCTTCTTCAACAGCCCCACCGACTACCCCAACCTGCTGGTGGAAGGCCCGTTCCTGAGCAACCCTACCGACGAAAGCCTGATTATTGACCCCGCGTTTCGGCAAAAAATGGCCAAAGCCATTGCCAGGGGCCTCCGGCGAATGCGCTGACGTACCTGACCGCCCCTGTTTTACGTTCATGGTTCAGTTCTCCGAAAAAATCAATCCTTCATGCTCACTCCCGACGAACAAACCCGCTACCAAAAACACCTGAACCTACCCGAATGGGGCCTTTCGGGGCAACTTGCCGTGAAAAATGCCCGTGTGCTGGTGGTGGGAGCCGGGGGGTTGGGGTGCCCCGTGCTGCTCTACCTCGCCGCCGCCGGAGTGGGCCACCTGGGCGTGGTTGACCCCGACGTGGTAGACCTGAGCAACCTGCAACGGCAAGTGCTCTACACCACCAACGACGTGGGCCAACCCAAAGCCAATGCCGCCGTGGCCCACCTCCGCCGCCTTAACCCCACGCTGCAATTCGATACCCACGCCCAGGCCCTGGACACCGGCAACGCCCGCGCCCTGGTTGATGCCTATGATTTGGTGGTAGACTGCACCGACAATTTCCAGGTACGTTACCTGATTAACGACTGGTGCGTATTGCTCGAAAAACCGTTTGTCTACGGGGCCATTCACCGGTTCGAGGGGCAGGTGGCGGTGTTCAATGCGCCCTTGCCGAACGGGCAACGCGGGCCAACATACCGGTGTGTTTTTCCCGAAAGCCCGGCCCAAATGGAGATTCCCAACTGCGCCGAAACGGGGGTGCTGGGGGTATTGCCCGGCCTGATTGGCACCCTCCAGGCCACCGAGGTGCTCAAACTGCTCACCGGCATCGGCGAGCCGCTGACGACCCGGCTCTACATGACCGATTTGCTGACTTACACCAGCCGCACGGTGGGCATCCGTCGCCGCCCCGATGCCGATGAACTGGCCCGGCAGGGATTATTGACCCGGCAACAGCCCGCCCCCACCCCGGCAAATGGCCCCAAAATAATTACCGCCCCCGACCTGGCCCACCGCCTGCAACGGGGCGACGACCTGTTTCTGCTCGACGTGCGCGAGCGCGAAGAACACGACCTCTGCCACCTGGACGGGGCCGTACTGATTCCCGTGGGGCTTATTGCCGCCACCGCCACCGCCGACAGGCGGCTAATTCCAACCGACAAACCCGTGGTGGTGTACTGCCACCACGGCATCCGGTCGGCCAACGTAGCGAACTATTTGTATGCCCACGGCGGCTACACCAATCTGTACAACCTGGAGGGCGGCATTCATGCCTGGGCGCAGCAGGTGGAACCCGACATGGCCACCTACTAGCCCGGTTCGGTGGCCGTGGCGTGGCAGATGCTGGCCCACCAGGCGTACCTTTGCAGCAACCAGTACGTTTTCTTATGAAAATTCACCAGGCTGATTTCGTCATCAGCAACACCGACCCGGCCCTGTGCCCCAAACCCGACCGCCCGGAATACGCCTTCATTGGCCGGTCGAACGTGGGTAAATCGTCGCTCATAAACCGGCTGGTGCAACGGCCTGATTTGGCCAAAACGTCGGGTAAGCCGGGCAAAACCCAGCTTATCAACCATTTCAGCATCAACGATTTAAAAGGCGAAACCCCCTGGTATCTGGTCGATTTGCCGGGCTTTGGGTTTGCCAAAGTGCCCAAAAGTATCCGGGCGCAGTTTGCCGAAATCATCACGGGCTACCTCACCAGCCGGGCCAACTTGCAGTGCATTTTTGTGCTGATCGATATGCGGATTCCACCCCAAAAAATTGATCTCGATTTTATGACCCGCCTGGGCGAACAGGAACTGCCCTTTGCGATGGTGTTTACCAAGACCGAAAAAATAAAATCGGGCGGGCGGCAAATGGCTCTGGATACGTACCGGGCGGCTATGGCCGAGATTTTCGATACGTTTCCGCTTCACTTCGTTACCTCGGCCATTTCGGGCGAAGGGCGCGAAGAAATTTTGGCCTACATACAGGAACTGAACACCGACTGGAAACCACTACCCCGAACCGGGCGGTAGCATTCGGCCAACAAAACCCTACCTTTGCCCCCACGTATGGAAGCACTAAAAACCATTGCCAATATTTCTGGCTACCCCGGTCTGTACCGGATTCTGAAACCCGGTCGGTCGGGTGTGATTGTCGAAACCATCGACGCGCAAAAAACCAAAACCATGATGGGGCCGCAAGCCCGCGTGTCGGTGCTGAACGATATTTCGATGTTTGTGAACCGGCCCGATGCCCCGCAGGATGAGCAATCCGTGCCGCTGGGCGAGATTATGCGGCTCATTGCCGATACTTTTGGCGATGAACTTCCCGTTACAGCCAAAGCCGACGGAGCCGAACTGGCCGATTTTATGGAGCAGATACTACCCGATTATGACCGTGACCGCGTTCGGGACACCGACATCCGTAAGCTCATTAGCTGGTACAGCATCCTGAAACAGTTTGCCCCGGAAGCGTTTGAGAAAACGGAGGAAGTAGTTGAGGTTGAAGCTGTTGAGACAGACATTTCTAGCGAAGAAGCCCCGGTGGATACTGCTCTTGCCGGTTCTACTGACGAGGAAAAACCAGTTTAGCCTAGGCTGGGCCTAGCCCCCCGCCCTGAAGGGTGCCCGCTTGCGCGAAAGCCTACTTGGGCGCAAGCGGGCACCCTTTAGGGCGGGGGGCTACGCCAGGTACGTTGAAGCGGGTCTTTATGGCCCGATTTTTTTCTATACGCTCAGAATTTTCACCATCCTGAGCAGGTCTTCATTGATGGGTTTGGGCAGGCGGATGGTGTCACGGAAAGGGGTATAAACCAGTTCATTGTTGATTACCCCCGCCATCACGTTTTTCTCGCCGTTCATCAAACCCTCCACTGCGCCCAGGCCCAGGCGGCTAGCCAGAATCCGGTCGTAGGCCGTGGGCACGCCGCCCCGCTGAATGTGGCCCAGGGTAGTTACGCGCATGTCCAGGTCTTGCCCCACCATCATTTTGCTGATTTTTTCGGCTATTTCTTTCGCGCTGCCCTCCTCTTCGCCCTCGGCCACCACCAGAATAGACGATGATTTACTGCGAACGAACCCCTGTTGCAGAATATTGACGACCTCAGAAATGGGCGTAAGCACTTCGGGCACCATCACCAGTTCGGCCCCGCCGGCAATGCCCGACTGGATGGCGATGTAGCCCGAATCGCGGCCCATAACTTCGATCAGAAAAATCCGGTCGTGCGAGTCGGCGGTGTCCCTGATTTTGTCGATGGCTTCCAGCGCGGTGTTCACCGCCGTGTCGAACCCAATGGTATAATCGGTGCCATAGAGGTCATTATCAATGGTGCCGGGTGCGCCCACGGTTGGAATGCCGAACTCGTCGTAGAAGAGCGTGGCTCCGGTGAAGGTACCGTTTCCGCCAATGGCCACCAACCCTTCAATGCCAAATTTAACCAGTTGCTCGTGCGCCTTTTGTCGGCCTTCGGGGGTCATAAACTCCTTGCTCCGCGCCGATTTAAGTATGGTACCACCCCGCTGCACAATGTTACTGACGGAGTGGGAGGTCATCTGAAAAATATCGCCGTTAATCATGCCGGTATACCCCCGGCGAATACCAAACACTTCCAGGCCATGATAAACCGACCCCCGCACCACCGCCCGGATACAGGCGTTCATGCCCGGTGCGTCGCCCCCGGAAGTAAACACAGCAATTCGTTTCATGCCTCAACAATTTTCATCAAAAACAACAACTGACAACCTTTCAGCAGCGAAAAGAGCCGCGCAAAAATACCCGCATTTTCATATTTAAAGGCATAGTCTTCCGAATTAACTGAGCCGCTGCCTGCGCGTATCCCGGTGGGTGTCGGCATTCGAAGAGCAGGTAAATTCCCGCCCCAAACGTACCTGGAGGATTAGTAACAAAGAAGCCGTGCGCATGAGGCACACGGCTTCCCGGAAGACAAACCACTCCAGGCCCAGCAACCTACTGTAGGTCAGGCTGATAAACCCTCACCGTTCCGTCGCCCTCACAGCTTACCACCACCAAACTCCGGCGCGTGGGGCTTTCGGCGGCGGGAATAAACAAAATACCTTCGGGGGCATCGCCAGTGGGGATCAGTTGCCTGAAAACCGGGTTCATGGGGTCGGTGAGGTCATAAACAGCCACAGCATCGGCCCGTTCGAGGCCAATGAAGGCCATAGGCCGCCCGTTGACCTGCCCCACGGTTACCCCTTCCGCCTCAATTCCTTTATCGTCCGACCGCAGATCATCGTACAGACCCGCCGCGATTACGCGCTCCTCCAGGGTTTTCCCCGAAAAGTACACCCGTTGCCCCGTTGCCGTATTCAGGATACTGAACCCACGTCCGCCAATGACAAAAAGTGCATCATAATCACCATCTCCGTCGGTATCCCCCGCGCTTTTGGTGGCAATTAACCGCCCTAAATTAGCGGGTAATTTAAGGGTGGTCGCCGTAGGAAAAATGACCGGGTCGAGATTTAGCGTGCTGATACGGGCTTCCTCACTGAAACCGGCGTAATCGCGGGTGTCGCCTTCGTCGGCGGTGATGAGGTAACTGCCGCCGTTGGTACTAAAATGAGCCAGGGCATCGGGCATGAAATAGCTGCGAATTGGCCAGGTGGCCAGGGCAACTTTACTATCCCGGTCGCTGGGGTCAAGTGCGTTGGCCTCCAGGGCTACGTTTTTGGTTCCCAACGGCCACACCGCCGTGAGGGCACCCGTCACCAGGTTCACTTCGGCAACGGCGTTGTTTTCCTGGAGCGTAACCCAGGCCCGGCGCGAATCGGGCGAGATGGCCACATATTCGGGTTCAACATCCTGCGCCACGGTAGCCCGGAGGCCAAAAATGCGAAACCCGTTTGCCGACAGCCCCGCCCGTTGCGATTCAAGGGACTCGAACGTGATTTTTTTGACGGAATAATTGTCTGTCACATCGATGATCGACACAGACCCAACGGGGTCAACGGTGTAGGCAGCGTTGGGCTCGCCCTCATCGGCGGTGACAATATACCGCCCGTCAGGGCTGAACGTGACCATATCGGGCAGTGCGCCCACGGGTATGGTTTTAATAACGGCCAACGTGCGGGTATCGACCACTACCACAGATCCGTTGGCCTGTTTGTTGGTGGCTTCCAGGGCAATGGCAAGTTTGCCACCACTAACGGCCACGCTATTGGCCACGCCGCCCAACGCTGAAACATCGATTGGGGCCAGTTTGGTTAGGGTCAGGCCCGATGGCGAAAGGGCAATCACGTCTACTTTGGCGGTTGTCTCGTTGTTTACAGTAAAGATTCGGTTGCTGATCGGGTCGTAGGCCGAGATCTCGGAGGCAGCCGTACCGCCCAAATCCTGCATGGCTATCTCTTTGAAAGCAGCACTATTTTCCAGCAATGGCGGCGTTAGTTCGGGGCGATGGTCGCAGGCGGCAAGCAACGAGAGCGTGAGTGTGGCGGTAAGCACGTAGCGGTAGCCGTTCATAAGCGTTCGGGGTTAAAACTGAGTTTAACCCCAAAGATCAACGTTGGCCCAGAACGAACCGTACCGTTCACGAAATAGTAACAATGCAAACAATCATAACACACTGATTAACAGTATACTAACTATATTGCTTTCACTGGTTTTAAACGCTTACTGCCGTTTATATTATCTCCGGTTAATAGTAATTTCGGGCTATTTGGCGATAGACGGTTGCGTCAGTTGGCTTTGATGAACCGTAGCGAACGGCGGCGGGGACCATCCTGTACCTGAAGAATGTGCAGCCCGTTGGGCAGGTCGGTTACGGGCAGGTCGAGGGAAAAACGGCCATCGGGGAGTTGGCGGAGGGGGAAATCAGCTTTTTCGAGTTGGCCGGTTTCGTTGTAAATGGTAGCCGTGACTTGCCGGGCCAGCCCGTGTTGGTACCGAATCAACAGGCGCGTGAGCACCGGCACGGGGTAGGCTTCCAGCAATCCTGCTTCGGCCACCAACCGCACCGAATCTGTCGGGGCCGCCCTACGTACCTGAGTTTCGTCGGCCCAGCCCAGGCATTGTTGCTGGTTTACGCGGAGGCGGTAGGCACCTGGCTGGTTGATGATGATGCGGCTGGCGGTGGCTCCGCTCAGGGCAACTTTATCCCGAAACCATTGGTAGGCAAACTGCGTACCCACCGGCCCCTGCAACTGCGTGGTGGCTCCGGCGGGGAGTTGCACCACGGCCTCGTTGGGCAGTATGGTCAGGTTGGCCAGGTCGGCGGTTTGCACCAACACCGGTTTCGATTTTGTTTCACAGCCGTTTTGTGTTACCTGCGCCTGGTACGTGCCAGGTTGTGAAAGCGTGAGGCTGGTGCTGACCACGCCACTGCTGAGGGGCTGACCGTCGCGCAACCACGACACGCTGGCCCCGTAGCTGACCGTGGCCACCAGTTGGGTGGGCTGCTGGTCGGGGCATAAAAACTGATACGCGACGGGCGTAAGCTGCACGGCGGGCGTAAACAAACGTACCTGCACAGGGGTAGAAAGGCCAGTGCAACCGTTACGGTCGGTGTAGCGCAGGGTGTAGGCCCCAGCCTCGAAAACAGGGCATTCGGGCGTGTCGGCCTGCTGAATCTGTACGCCATCGCGGAGCCAGGCATAGCGTACACCGGGCCGGTCTTCGGTCTGAAGCCGGAGGGTGCTGCCCGCACAAATCAGGGTATCGGGTTTGGCCATGAGCTGGAGATTGGGCAAAATACACTTGCTGTGTTTACGGCCCGTGACAATGACTGAAAACGGTTGCGCCGCGTTGAGATGCAACGCGCCTTTGTACGTAACCTGCACGGTGTAGGCCTGGCCCGGCACTGGTTTTTCGATATAAATCTGTTCTACGTTATCGCGGGGGTTATCGGCCCGCAGGGCGGGGTCGGCGGGGCGGGCGGGGTTGAGCACAAACGGAAACGCGGTTTGCCCCCCGCCTACCAGCCTCATATCCAGATCGTTGACGAGTTTGGGCGTGCGGTTATTGAGCGAAGCAGGTACGAGCGGACTCACCGCGCCTTCGGGGTCTGTCCAGCAGAGGGTGGCAATCAGGGGTTCGCTGCCATCGGCCACAACGGTGGCTGTCCAGGTTTGGTTAGGTATCAGCGTGGCCTCGCTGATCTGGTGCGACTGGTTGGGGTTTAGCACCACGTCGGCGGCGGCTTCGGTGTTGAGCAAGCCCCAGCCCTGCCGGTAGTCGGGGCCGGTGGCGGGCCGGAGGCGGTCGGCGGTGTGGATGGCCAGGCCCTTCAGCGTAGCCGACCGCAGGAACCGGCCATTGGTTTGGCGGGCAAACAATTCCTGAATCAATAACAGCGAACCGCCCACATTTGCCGCCGCCATCGACGTACCGGTGTTGGTCCCGTAGGCACTGGTTCCGCCCGAAAGCGTGGAGTAGATGCCGGTGCCCACGCCCAGCAGATCGGGTTTTATACGCCCGTCGTCGGTTGGCCCCCAACCGCTGTAGGGCGATACCGTCAGCCGCGTGGGGTCGTTGTCGGCGTTGAGCAATACCTCGCCCGCGCCCACGGTGAGCACGTTTTTGGCCGTGGCTTCGCCGGGAATAATGTCATAACTGTTGTTGAGGCTGCGCGGCAGGGTACTTTGCTGGTTACTGCTGTTCAGATAGTAGGGCGTGTTGGCCGGTGGCCCGTTTTCGGTGCGTTTATTGTCTGCCGAACGCACCATGAGCAGGTTGGGGTTGGCGTAGAGCACCCGGTCAATGTCGCGGGCTTTCGTTGTATAAAATCCGAATAGATAATCTTCGGTGGTGTTCACGGTGGTGTTGCCCCACCATTCCCACTTGGCGGCGGGGATGGTGCCGGGGCGCGTGAGGTTCTGCACCCACCCCGACAGCGGCCCGTAGGCATGAACCGACACCAGCAACGAGGGGGCGGCGGCGGTCACTTCGACCAGATCGTTGGTATAATCCCAGACGGAGAGCGTGGCCCCGTAGGCCATACCCCTGGCTTCGGGCGTAAGGCCCTGCGCCACCAACGTACCGGCTAAGTGCGTAGCATGGTCGCTGAGGGTGGCGGCGGCATTGCGCATCTGCACCCTTCCCGCCAACTCGCGGTGGGTGGTCAGCACCTGCCCGCCATCCCAGAGGCCCAATTTTCCGGCAACAAATTTGGTGCCACCGTTCAGGAAAAGGCCCGTGGCGTTTTGCCCGTAGAGCGACTGGGTACGTGTTCCCTGCGCGGCTTCGGTGTTATGAAGACCATACACCAACGGGTGGCCCGTGGCATCGGTGCCGAAACTGGTGGTGGGGCGGTGGCTGGTGTAGGGGTTGGAACGTACCTGCGCCCAGCCAGACAACGCGCCACCGCCAATCAGCAGGCTACCCAGCAGCAATGCCCGGCACCCGACACGCCCGGTTTTTTCGGTAAGAAAAGGGGTAAAACCAGCACGGGCCAACGGCATCGGAATTCTTACTGTTTAATCACGGCTTTCACCACCGCCGCTTGCGGGGTTTCTGTTTTTAGTTGTACAAAAAACGTACCGGCGGGCATCGCGCTGAGGTCTATTTTGGCCACAAATCCTTTTATTGTCCGGCTCATAGGCATTTCCCGTTGTAAAATGCCCCGTGCATCGTAGAGGCGGATGGTGGGGTCTGGCCCGGCGGTGGGGGCATCGGCCTCAACGGTAAGCTGGCCCTGGGTAGGATTGGGGTACACCCGCAAGCCCGCCAACCCGCCGGGGTCGATAGCCAAAATAGCCACGTATAGCTCGTCGGAAGTAGCCTCGCCGCAGCCGTTGGCGTTAGCCCGCACCGAATACCGTCCACTCTGCGGCGCGGTGAAGGTTGGGCTGGTTTCGCCCGGCAACAGCACCCCATTCTGGAACCACTGGTTGCCCCCCGCCGCACTGGAGGTCAGCAGCGTTCCCGCCAACCGGATAATTGGCACTTCGGCACCCCGAATAATGATGGCCACGGCACTGGACGAAACCGGGGCACAAGTGCTTACCACCTGGAGAGTGTATTCGCCGGTTTGGCTGGCGGCGTAGGTCTGGCTGGTGGCTCCGGCAATGAGCTGGCCGTTCAGAACCCACTGGTACGTCAGCACGTCGGTCAGCGAAGCGGGGGCCGACGTAGACCGCAACACCACCGCCGCACCCTGGCAAGCCGTGTTGTTGGCCACCGGTGCCAGGCTGGCGGTGGGGGCCGGGCTGGTGGATATGCTCACGGCAGTGCGCTGCGGCGCGGGGCAATCCAGCGAACGTACCTGGATATCGTACAAATAATACCAGGCCGTGCGCAACGTATCTACGCCGGTGGCGGCGTTGAACAGCGACCCTCTGCTGGTGGCCAGCTCGTCGCCGTTTTGCGCTTTCAGCGAATACGGAAACGCAAAACTCGACCCCGACCCCGCCGTGACGGAGTTACTCCTGAAAATGGTTACGCCCTCTTCATAATCGATGGTGATTTTGTACTCGCCCGGTTCGGGGATGTTCAGGTTAAGGGGGTATACCGCGCCCACATCGTTCGGGTCGTCGGATTGCTGTCCGTTGGCGTTGGTTTGTGAGGCAGGCAGGGTGCGCGAGGCCAACACGTCCAGCGTCACGCTCGCAATAACGGTTTCGTCGAACTTACGTACCTGGAACGTGAGCCGCCCCGGTGCGCCGGTGTAGAGTCTGGCCCGTTCCAGCCGCAGGGGTACGCGGGTGGTGATGAGCGGAGAAGGGCCGAAATTACCCGAATAGCTGCCGCCCTGGAAATCGGTTTTGGCCGCAGGTCCCAGCCGCCCGGCAAAGTCGTTGGCAGTGGCGTAATATACGGAGCGGGCTGGGGCAATGGTTTGGTTGCCCGCCGCCAACAGGGTGCCGCCGGTGGGCGAATCGTACCAGAAAGCCGTGCCCGCGCCGCTGCCCCGCAACGTGACGGTGGGGGCACCGCCGCAACTTGCCGCCGAAAACACACCGCCCGTGGTGCCGAAACTCACCGAGCGCGTATCGGCAAAGCGGTTATTGGTCGAATCCTGGTCGCCGGGGAGGGTGATGGCCGCCACCACCCGGAAGGTCTGCCCCGCCACCAGCGAGAGCGACTGCGGCAACTCGAACGTGGCCAGCGCGTCGCGGAAAGGACGCAACAACCCCACGGTGCGGGTAAACGAAGCCACCGGCACGTTGAGGCCGTTGAGCACCTGCAAACTGACCGGCACATTCCGCTGTTCTGTGGGGCCGTTATTCCGAAAACGAACCGAAATGGTCTGGGTGTTGACACATAACGATGGTGCGGCTTCTACAAAACCCACCGTGGCCACGTCGGTCTGGGGCGGCACCACCCGCAACAGATACTCCTGTGTTTCGCCGTTGCCGTAGGCCCCGCAGGGCTGCACCGTGGCCGCGTCCTGGGTTTCAACGGCCACAATGCGCAACCGCACCAACGTACCTGCCGTTACGCCCACGGGGGCCGTGATGGTGGCCACAAAAGCACCGGGGCCGGGCAATACCCCCGACGCGGCCAGCAGATCGCCCGCGTCGGTGAAGTTGCCGTTGGCGTTCCAGTCGGCAAAAATCTTGACCACCACCGGCTTTTCGGCCCCGCAGGTACCCGTTACCACCGTGATGGGCACGGGCTGGCTGGGTTGCACGGCGGTCACGGCGGTCGTGCTCATGAAATCGGTGTAGGTGGTGCACCCGTCGGCACCGGGCTGGTTGATGCCCGCAAACTGCACCCGGCTGATTTTGGTGTCGGCAGAAGCCGTGGGGGCCGAGGCGCAGTAGGCCGCACCGCCCGCGCCACTCACCAGCAACGCATAGGCCTGACTGCCGCCGCTGAGGGTGCTTTTGTGGCTGATGGTGAGGGTGTAGGTACGTCCCGGCACGGGGTTGGCCACCAGCACCTGCTCTACATTGTCGCGGAAATTATCGCCCCGCCGCGCCGAGCTGTCGGGAGTTTCGGGGTCAAGTATCCAGGGCAGCAGGGTTGTGTTGCCGTCGTTGAGGCGGGCATCCAGGTCGTTGACCAGTTTGGGGGTGCGGCTGTTCAGCTGGGTACCGCTGCTGGCCGTGGCTTCGGGGTCGCTCCAACAAATGGTAGCCACAAGGGGGCCGCGCCCGGAGGCCACCATCGTGAGCGAATACGTTTGCCCCTGAGCCAGGGTTCGTTCGTCCAGCACGCCGCTGCGGTCGGTGTTGCGCAGCAGTTGGGCCGCCCGTTCCATGTTCAACAAACCCCAACCGGCCTGGTAATCGGGGCCGGGGGCTTTTCCCGCTTCGTCGGCGGTATGAATCACCAGCCCTTTCAGCATGGCTGCCCGCATTAGTTTGCCGGGGTTTAGCTGCCCGTAGTATTCCTGCAAGAGCAACACCGACCCCGCCACGTTGGGCGACGACATAGACGTGCCACTGAGCGACCCGTAGGCCGACGACGTAGACGAGGCCGTGGAAATTACGTTTACGCCCACGCCCAGCAAATCGGGTTTAATGCGCCCATCATCCGTTGGCCCCCAGCTACTGAACCCGGCCAGGCTCACGTCGGTGGGGCGTTGATAGCCCCCCGTGATGGCCGGAATGGCCCCCACGAGGAGAATATTTTTGGCTGTGCCGTAGGTTGTAATCTGGTCGTAGCCAAACTGCCCATCGCGGGGGGTGGTGCTGAGCCGGTTGTTGTGCTGTGACAAAAAATAGGGTTGCCCGGCGGGAGGTCCACCTTCGGCATGATCGTTCCCCGCCGATTTCACGATCAGGTAATAGGGCGATGCGTTGGCGATCCGGTCCCAGGAGCGGGCATCGGCACTGTAGAGGCCGAATTTAGTGTCCTGCGTGGCATTTACGGTCGTGTCGCCCCACCATTCCCATTTGTTGGTGGTAGTACGGCTGCTGTTGAACCGCCAGCCCGCTATGCTGCCATACGAATGGTTGGAAACAAGAAGGTCGGGCGCGGCCACGCTCATTTCGGCCACATCGCCGCTAAAATCCCAGGCTTTCAGGTTGGCCCCAAACGCCATGCCCCGCGCCAGCGCGTTGATGCCCAGCGAGATCAACGTACCCGACACGTGGGTGGCGTGGTACACGTCTTCGGCGGCACGGCTGGTTTGGGCGGGGTTGTCCTGCTGCACCACCCGCCCTCTGAATTCGGGGTGATCGGCGTAGACCCTGCCCCCGTCCCACACGCCGAGGCGGTCTTTCACGGCAGCACCGCTCCCGCTGAGGGCAACGCCCAGACTACCACCGGCATAGAGGCTGCTGGTGCGGGTGGTGGCGGCGGCGCGGGCGTTAAAATCGGCCACATCGTAAAGCAAATTGCCGGTTTCTTCGTCCAGCCCCCGCAAGACACGTACCTGACCGTTGCCGGTGGGTTCTTCCACCAACCGGCCCAGCAACCGGGCTTTGGCCACGGCTTTCTGGTAGTTGACGGCCTGCTCCTGCGCCAATGTTTGCTGCAAGATGAGTGCCTGTTTTTTCTGAGCCAGACTATACTGAGGGAGGGGTTGGGCCAACAACGTACCAGACAGCAGAAAGGCCAGGCCGGTAAAGCGGTAAAATAGGGACATGCGTTGGAGGGGTATAGGTTTTTTGTAAACAAATCTACAAATAAATACGCGCCAACCAGACGTGTCGTTGCCGTCGGTAACACCGAATAATTGCCAGGAAGTTTTTTTGAATCGGTATCTCATGTTTGGTGTATAGTATTTGGCGTATCGTATTCGGCGTAGGGCGGAGGCAAGCCCGGACGCGGGACCGCCCGCCCCTACAATTTGACCCCCGAAACCAATTGGTGATTCGGGTGTTGACGGCATTGTAGGGGCGGGCGGTCCCGCGTCCGGGCTTGCCTCCGCCCTGGGCCGTGCGCAAAGCTGCCGATTCCCAATACGCCGACAAACGATACGCCAGCCACTGCTCCGGCCAACCGCCTCAGGTACGTTACCTTTGTGGGCACACCCTCTCTGCACCCGCCGTTCCTATGCACCTGTACCTCCATGTGCCGTTTTGCAAACAGGCTTGCCACTACTGCGACTTTCACTTCAGCACCAATCAGCGCGGCAAACGGGAGTTGGTGCTGGCTATGGCTCGCGAGATAGCCCAACGGCATACGTACCTGCCCAACGCTCCGCTCCAGACCATCTATTTTGGCGGCGGCACCCCCTCACTCCTCACCGAAACCGAGCTAACGTACCTGCTCGACACCATACACCGCCAGTTCAGCGTGGCCCCAGATGCCGAAATAACCCTTGAAGCCAACCCCGACGACCTAACCGACGCGGCCAGCTTACGCCGGTTACGCCGCCATGTGAACCGCCTCAGCATCGGCATTCAGAGTTTCGACGAAGAAACGCTGCACTGGATGAACCGCGCCCACAACGCCGCCCAAGCCGCCGCCTGTGTACCCCGCGCCCAGGATGCGGGCTTCGAGAACCTGAGCATCGACCTTCTCTACGGCATTTCGGCCCGCATTTGGCCCACCGATCTTCAACAGGCCATCGCCCTGAATGTACCTCACCTGTCGGCCTACAACCTGACCATCGAACTCGATTCGGCGTTTGGGCGGTGGCTGGCAAAGGGAACGCTTGCGCCCATTGATGAAGCCCTGTCGGCCAAGCAGTTTACCGAATTGGGTACGGCTATGCTGGCGGCGGGCTACGACCAGTACGAGATTTCCAGCTTTGCCCGCAACAACCGATATTCGCGGCACAACACGGCCTACTGGCAACGCCGCCCCTACCTCGGCATCGGCCCCTCGGCTCATTCCTACAACGGCCCCACCCGGCAAGCCAACGTGGCCAACAACGCGCTGTATGTCAAGGCTATAACGCAGGAAAATAGCCCTGCCGAAGTAGAAACCCTCTCCTGCGCCGACCAGGTGAATGAGTATTTGCTGACGGGCCTACGCACCAAATGGGGCTGCCAATTCAGCGAACTGGATCACCTGCTGGGCCATTCGTTCCAGAAAAAACAAGCCACTGAACTTCTCAAGCTAACCGCCACCGGCTGGCTTATGGTGAGCGCAACGGGCCTATTGCTGACCGAAACGGGCAAACTCTTTGCCGACCGGGTGGCGAGCGATTTGTTTGTCGAGTAAGTTTGTGTCACCATGCAACCCGAAAAGCGCGTTAACCGCCTCCGCACGCCCATTACCCCGCCCCCACCGGCCCAAAACCGCGTGGAATTTGGTGCCCGACCTGCCGGAAATCGCCGGGTAACTTCCGGGTCTGGGCGGGTGGCGGCGGGCCGGTCAGCGGTGGGGCGGGCGGTGCATTCGGCCTGGGCGAGGGTACGTACCTACGGGCGACAACACCCCTGGTTTGCCACGCTGACCGCTTGGTTCATGCGGGCATTTTTGGTTTTATTTCTGGGGTCGGTGGGTTGGGTAGTGATGCTCAAATACGTACCGGTTTGGGTTACGCCCCTAACAATCAGCCGAAAATGGGCCACGCTGGGTACGCCTCAGTCGTCGAGTATCTACAAAACCTGGCGACCTTACGAAGAAATCAGCCGCGAAGCCGCCCTGGCCGTGGTGGCTTCCGAAGATCAGCAGTTTCCCTACCACTGGGGGTTCGATTTCGACGAAATTCAGGATGCCATCAAAGAAAATCAGACCCGCAAACGGGCGCGGGGAGCCAGCACCATCTCGCAGCAGGTGGCCAAAAACGTGTTTCTCTGGAATGGCCGCAGCTACGTTCGTAAGGGGCTGGAAGTGTATTTCACGGTGCTGATTGAGTTAATTTGGGGCAAAAAACGCATCCTGGAAGTGTACCTCAACGTGGCCGAAACCGGGCCGATGACCTTCGGCGTGGAAGCCGCCGCCAACCGGTTCTACGGCCATTCGGCCTACTCGCTGCGGCGCGAAGAAGCCGCCCGCCTTGCCGCCGTGTTGCCCAATCCTAACCAGTTTTCCGTTCAGCGTCCGTCTGGCTACGTGCAACGACGTACCCGGCAAATTTCGCGGCAGATGCGTGCCCTGGGCGGGCAGAAGTACATTCGGAACCTCTAGACCGCCGCCCGGCAACGTACCTGTACCCATGAGCATTCGCCCCGCCACAACCCACGACCTGAGTACGCTGGTGGCCGTAGCCCGGCAAGCCATGTACAGCGCGTTTGGCCCCTCCAACTACCCCGGCAATCCCGTTCAGGCATATCTGGATCAGGCCGTCACGCCCGCTACTTACGCTCACGAGTTAACCCACCGCCGCGCCCGGTTTTGGCTGGCCCAAACGCCCGATGGCGAGCCGATGGGCTTTGTGCGGCTGCACCCTCACGCCGCGCCCCGCCAACTGCCCGCCGCCTACCGGCAGCGCGGCACCGGCCTGGAAATTGAACGGATCTACCTGCTCGAAGCCTTCATTGGGCAAGGTAACGGGGCACGGCTTATGGCCTTTTGCCTGGAAGAAGCCCGGCGGCAGGGCCACCGGTACGTGTGGCTGGGCGTGTGGGAACACAACATTTCGGCCCGCGCTTTCTACGAAAAAATGGGCTTCCAGCCCTTCGGTTGGCACTATTTTTCGTTTGGTGGTGAGCAACAGCGCGATATCTGGCTGGTTTTACCGTTATAGTCAGTAAACCACACCCACCCGCGCCGGTCTATTAGGCATGGGCTTACCCCGCTACACGTTGATACGACTTCTCCCTGCTTGGCATTCTGTCTGGATTGGCTCCCTCCTGCTTTGGCTGGGCGGAATGGCCACCGGCTGGGCGCAAAGCCGGGCCGACTCTACCCAACCCGCCGCCCCCGCCAGCCTCACCCCAACCGCCGTCACCGCCCCGCGCCGCCTCCCCCCCGACTCGCTCACCACGCCCTACGGCCTGCTCCTGGCCGACTCTGCCAGCCGCACCCGCGACAGCCTGCGCTACACCCGCCTCAAAAAAAGCATGGGCAAACGCCGCCTCACCCGCGAACTGTACGACATTCTGTTTCGGGATGTGTATAACAGCCGCCCGTCGGGCGAAGTGAGTCAGATTGAGGTCAACCCCTACCAGGTCTACGCCGGGCGGGTGATCGGCACCATTTTCGTAAAACGGTTGGGCGTGTTCGGGGCCAGCGTGTACGACACCACCCGCAACGCCGCCAACTGGGTAGAGCGGGTGGCCAATCGGTTGCACGTCAACACCCGCGAGGGGGTCATTCGGCGGTCGTATTTGCTCTTTAACGAGGGCGACGTGGTGAACCCCACCGTGCTGCGCGACAACGAACGGCTGCTGCGTAACATCGGGCTGTTTCTGGACGTGCGCATCTTGGTGGTGCCGCGCCCCGGCAGCAAACAGTTTGTAGATGTGTACGTCATCACGCAGGATGTCTGGTCGTTGTTGCCCGACGGGGGTTTTGGCGGATTCAACAATTTTCAGATCGGGCTGGATCAGCGCAATTTCCGGGGGCTGGGCCATCAGTTGCTTAATAAAATCTCGTACAACGCCACCATTCCCGACCAAAAACTAGAATATCAGGGCCGCTATTTGATTCCCTACATTGGCAAAACGTTCCTCACCGGCCAGGCCGATTTGCTCTACCTCCGGTTCCAGAAAGTGCTGTCGGTCAAGGTGTTTCGCCCATTTCTGAACCCCGACACCAAATGGGCCGGCCAACTGGAACTGGGCAGCTACTGGACCACCAACCGCGTCATTGACCGGCGCGACAGTCTGCTGAGTTTTCCCCTCAACTACATTTATTCCGACACCTGGGTGGGGCGGTCGTTCCCGTCGCCGTTTCGGGTGAAAAACCCCGAAGACCGCGCCCGAATTGTGCTGGCGGGCCGCCTGACGAGTTTCAATTTTACGACCCGGCCACTGGTTCGAGCCGACAGCAATCAGTTATACCAAAACCGCCGCACCACCATTTTCAGCGTTGGCTATTCGCAGCGCAGGTACGTTCGCGACGTGCTGATTTACGGCTTTGGCCGCACCGAAGACGTGCCCTACGGGACGCTGATGTCGGTGGTGAGTGGGTTTGAGGAAGCCGAACTGGGCTTGCGGCAGTATTACGGCGTGTCATTTTCCAGGGGTCAATACATCCCTAAAGTGGGCTATTTGTACGGCCTGGTCAACACGGGGTCTTTTTTTAGGGCGGGGCAACGCGAGCAAACCGTGCTGAACCTGGAGACCAACTACTTCAGCCGGTTGCTACGCATTCGGTGGGGGCAAACCCGCCATTTTATCAATACTCGCCTCACGCTGGGCACCGACCGGTTCAACAACGAGGCCATCAACCTGAACGCCAATAACTTTTTCGGGGCCAACAGCGACCGCCTTTTCGGTACCAAACGGCTGCTGATTGGCTACGAGAACCTGCTGTTTTCCCGTGCAAACATTGCCGGGTTCCGGGTGGCGTTTCTCACGTTTATGAACCTGGGGCTGGTCAGCTACCCCGACCGGTCGTTGTTGGCCGGGCCGCTCTACCAGGGCTATGGCCTGGGTTTGCGACTAAGAAACGAGAATCTGACCTTCAACAGCATCCAGATTCGGGTTGCCTACTACCCTAACTTGCCCAACACCGCCGATGGTCTGCGCTATGCCTTTGAGGCCGTGCCAGTGCTTCGCTTCCGGGATTTCGACATTAACTCACCCCAGATAACCACGTTTCAATAACGAAAAATGAACTAAATTTTCTAGAATACGCTTGTAATTAATGTAGTAACATTGTATCTGAACGTACCCAGATAAGTACTTTTACCCACTTTGCTAACCTGATTGACACCTAAACACGTACCATGAAAATTGAAGAAGAGATCAAGCAGAGCCAGTTCAAATCGCCGGTAAATCGGGTTATTGTCAACCTGATGTATACCAACAACTGGCTGTGCGACCATCAGATGCACCTGCTGAAACCCTTTGGGCTGACCCTGCCGCAGTATAACGTGATGCGCATTTTGCGCGGCCAACACCCCACCCCCGTCCGGATCAACGACATCACCGACCGGATGCTCGACAAGATGTCGAACGCCTCGCGGCTGGTAGACAAGCTGGTGGGCAAAAAACTGGTTCACCGCAGCGAATGTGCCATTGACCGCCGCGCCGTAGACGTACTTATTGCCGACAAAGGGTTGACACTGCTCAAAAAAATTGACGAGGCCCAGCAAAACTGGGAAACGCAGTTTACGGGCTATAACGAAACGCATGCCGCCCAGTTGAGTGACCTCCTCGACGAGTTCCGGGCCTCCGCCATTACCGCTTAAGTACACATTTACCTTTACAAACAAAACAATCCAAATGAAAATCAACCTAGTTATGGTGAGCCTCGCCGCATTGGCCCTCACCGCCTCCACCGCGTTTACTGGTCCCATTAAAAAAGTAGCTCCTGCTACCTACAAAGTAGATGCCGCCAAAAGTGTGCTGACCTGGAACGGCAAAAAAATGACCGGCGAACACAGCGGCAACGTGAAAGTGAGCGAGGGTGCCCTCACCGTTGACGGTACCAAACTGACTGGTGGCCAGTTTACCTTCGACATGAACAGCATTACCTGCACCGACCTGGCCGACGCGGGCTACAACGCCAAGTTTATTGGCCACATGAAAGGAGAAGATTTCTTCAATACGGCCAAATTCCCGACATCGACCTTCAAAATCACGAAAGTGACCCCCAAAGGCGGCGATAAAGTGGACATTACCGGCAACATGACCATCAAAGGCATCACCAACGCCGTTACCTTCCCCGCCACGGTGAAGATGATGGGCAACCAACTGGTAGCCGACGGCAAAGCCACCCTCGACCGCACGAAATACGACATCCGCTATGGGTCGAAATCGTTCTTCGAGAACATCGGCGACAAAGCCATTTATGACGATTTCACCATCGACATGAAACTGGCCGCCAACAAATAAGCAATGTACCAAGCTTTTTAGGTCTGGTGTTTCGCCCCGTCAGCAACCTGACGGGGCTTTTTTGTGGGGCGGGCCGAGGCACGGGCTTTTTGCGTTAGTTTGCAGGTATGAAACCAGAAACCATTGCCCTGCTCTCCACGCATTATTACGACCGAAATGCCGGTGCCGTGGCTCCGCCCATCTACCTCTCGACTACCTTTGAGCGCGATGCCGACGGGAGTTTCAAGCACGGCTACCTCTACGCCCGCAACGCCAACCCCAACCGCGACGCGCTGGAACGCAGCCTGACCGCGCTGGAAGGTGGCACCGGGGCCATCACGTTTGCCTCCGGGCAAGCCGCCACGCTGAACCTGCTGCTGGCCCTGGCCCCCGGCGACCATGTGCTGCTGCCAACCGAAGCCTACTATGGCACCCACGCCCTGCTGGACGAACTGATGCAACCCTGGGGCCTGACCTACACCCGCGCCAACATGACCGACCTGGCCCAGGTACGTGCTGCCATGCAACCCAACACGCGCCTGGTCTGGATCGAGACCCCCTCTAACCCGCTCCTGAGCATTACCGACATCCGGGCCGTGGCCGAGATTGCCCACGCGGGCGGGGCCATCTGCGCCTGCGACAACACCTGGGCCACGCCCATGCTGCAACGCCCCCTGGATTTGGGTTGCGACGTGGCCATGCACGCCACCACCAAATATTTCGGGGGCCACTCCGATGTGCTGGGCGGTGCGCTGGTGTTCAAGGCCGACACGCCAACGTACCAGCGGGTGCGGCGGTTGCAATCAGTGGGGGGGGCGGTGCCCTCGCCGTTCGAGTGCTGGCTGGTGTTGCGGGGCATTAAAACGCTAGCCGCCAGGGTGCGCCTCCAGTCGGAAACGGCCCAGAAAGTAGCTGAGTTCTTGAGCACCCACCCCCAGGTAGAAGCGGTGCATTACCCCGGCTTAGCCACCAACCCCGGCCACGAACTGGCCCGGCGGCAGATGTCGGGCTTTGGGGCCATGCTATCGATGCAGGTACGTGGCGGGGCCAACGAGGCCATGCGGGTAGCGGCTAATTTACAGATTTTTACCCGCGCCACCAGCCTGGGGGGCGTAGAAAGCCTGGTAGAACACCGTGCCAGCGTGGAAGGGCCCAACAGCCCCACGCCGCAAAACCTGCTCCGCATGTCTGTTGGGCTAGAACACGCCGACGACCTGATTTTCGACCTGAAACGAGCACTGGAATAGTTTTCCCAACGCCACCCAAAATGCCAGGCAACGTACCTACGCCATCACGTTCCAGAGGCGGGCGGGGGCTTATTTGTTTTTCAGCTTGTGCTCGCCCACGCTTTCGCACTGGAAGAATTCGTTGATGATCTCGTAGCAAACTACCGTAATCAGAATCGGCGCGGTGGTTTGGCTACCTTTGTTGAAACACCTCAGAAGCCAATGGTAACACGTTTCGCCGAGTTAGACCTGACAAAACAATACAGCTACGCCGATTACCTGACCTGGACTTTTCAGGAACGGCTGGAACTGATTAAGGGCTACATCTTTCCAATGTCGGCCCCGGCCCGCCGTCATCAGCAGATTTCGTGGAATATAACCACCTCGTTTGTCGATTACTTTCGGGGTGGCCCCTGCAAAGTTTATGCCGCTCCGTTTGATGTCCGGTTGCCCCGCATCCCAACGGCAACCAACCAAACCGTGGATACCGTGGTGCAACCCGACCTATGCGTGATCTGTGACCTGAGCAAACTCGATGACCGGGGATGCGCAGGGGCACCCGACCTCGTGGTGGAGATACTCTCACCGGGTAACACAAAAAAAGAAATGAAGCAGAAGTTCGATGTGTATCAGGAAGCGGGTGTGCGCGAATACTGGCTTATTCAGCCCGACGACCGTAATGTGTTCCAATACGTGTTGAACGAGAAGGGTATTTTTATTGGGATGCACCCGCTCACCGACGAAGACGAGTTGGTTTCGCAAGTATTCCCTGACCTGCGCATCGACCTGGCTGGTGCCTTTGCGGATTAATCCGTGGTGCCGTTTGGACTTTTAGTTAGCTCCACCCCTCCTCGGCAACGTACCTACGCCATCACGTTCCAGAGGCGGGCGGGGGCTTGTTTGTTTTTCAGCTTGTGCTCGCCCACGCTTTCGCACTGGAAGGATTCTTTGACCAGATTAAAGCAGGTTTCAGTGATCAGAATCTGCCCGCCCTGCGCGGTTGATTGCAGCCGCGAGGCCGTGTTGACCACGTCGCCGATGACGGTGTAATCCAGGCGGCGGAGGGCTACCGAGCCGATGTTACCCGACACGACTTCGCCCGTGTTGATGCCGATGGACACCTCCGGCTGGTAGGGCTTGCCCGACAGTTCTTCTTTGATGGTCTGGATCTGGGTACGTATAGCGAGGCTGGTTTCAATGGCCCGGTCGAGGTGGTATTCGCCCTGGAAAACAGCCATCACGGCATCGCCCATAAACTTGTCGACGTAGCCGCCCTGCCCCAGAATTTCCTTCACCATCACGTCGAAGTACTTGTTAATCAGGGCCACCACGGTGGTGGGCGTTTCGCGCTCGGCAATGGCGGTGAACCCGCAAATGTCCACAAACAGAATAGTGGCGGTGGTGGTTTCGGAGGCCGTCAGCGACTGTTCAAAGCCCGATTTGGTCATGAACTTCAGCACGCTTTCGTCCACGTACATCCGCAAAATATTGTTCTCCTTCACGGCCTTCACCGTCTCGCGCAGGTCGTGCACGTGCCGGATGGTCTTGAGCATGGTAAGCTCCAAATCCTCGAAATTGACTGGTTTAGTGACGAAATCGTAGGCACCCCGGTTCATGGCCATACGGATGTTGTCCATGTCGCCATAGGCCGAGACCATCACCGTTTTCAGGATGGGGTTAAACTCGGCCATCTTCACCAGCAGGGTCAGCCCGTCCATTTCGGGCATGTTAATGTCGGCCAGCACCACGTCGATGTCCGGCTCCTGCTGCAACACCGTCATGGCCTCGTTGCCGTTGTGGGCAAACGAAAACTCGTATTTCTGTTCGCGAATTTGCTTCCTGAACTTCTGCTTAATCAATAATTCAAGATCAGGTTCATCGTCCACGACGAGTATTTTGGCTTTCATGCAACGGGTGTTGGCTTTCGATTATAAAGGTAAGAAAAAGGGTTCACCGCAAAGACGCAAAGACAACGCAAAGGGATATTGAACCGGATGAACGGCTGGAAGTTAATTTAACACAGAGGCGCAGAGAACACAGAGCTAAGGGTGTAGGCCCCTTACTCTCTGTGTTCTCTGCGCCTCTGTGTTCATTTTATTTTCTACAACCCCTCCACCGTGCGTTTCACGAAGGCCGTGAGGGCTGGACCGGTGAGGCGGTTTTGGGCCAACAACGCCAGGTCGTAGAGTTGTTTGGCCAGAGCCTGTTGCGCGTCGCCCTCGGTGGCCAGTACTTTTTGCGCCAGGGCGTGGTTGGCGTTGATGACCACGTTGTAGCCGCCGGGCATATTGCCGAACATATTCATCTCGCCGCTCAGGGCCGACATATCTTTCATCCGTCGCATGAATTCCGGCATGGTGATGGACACGGGTAGTTCGTCCGTGGGCAACGATTCTACGCTGACCATCAGTGACTTATCGTTGAGCATCTGCTCGAACACTTCCTTCAGATTTGTCTTCTCGTCGTCGGAAAGCACACTTTCGTTGGCCAGCCCAGTGTCGATCAGTTTATCCAGCGTGTCGGCATCCACGCGCTTGAAGGTGGTTTTTTCCAGCTTCGATTCCAGGGCGTTGATAAAGTGCGCGTCAATCACGGTGTCCAGCAGCAGCACATCGTAGCCCCGCCGTTTGGCCGATTCGATATAGGCATCCTGCTGGTTGCGGTCGGTGGTGTAGAGCATCACCACCTGCTCGTTTTTGTCGGTTTGGTTGGCCTGAACGTGCTCGCGGTACTCGTTGAAGGTGTAGAACGTACCTGACGTATTCTTCAACAGCGCAAAGTCTTTGGCTTTGTCGTAAAACTTCTCGTCGCTCAGAATACCGTACTTCACAAACAGGGCAATGTCGTCAAACTTAGCCTCGAACCCGGCGCGGTCGGCCTGGAAAAGCTCGTTGAGTTTGTCGGCCACTTTGCGGGTGATGTAGCCGTTGATTTTCTTCACGTTGCCATCGGCCTGCAAAAAACTCCGCGACACGTTGAGCGGAATATCGGGCGAATCGATTACGCCGTGGAGCATCATCAGGAAATCGGGCACCACGTCTTTCACTTCGTCGGTAATGAACACCTGCCGACTGTAGAGCTGGATTTTTTCGCGCTTCATCTGGAATTTATCGCCTTCCAGTTTGGGGAAATAAAGCACACCCGTCAGGTTAAAGGGGTAGTCTACGTTGAGGTGAATCCAGAAGAGCGGCTCGGCACTCATCGGGTACAGCTCGCGGTAGAACGTTTTGTAGTCTTCGTCGGTGAGGTCGGCGGGGGCTTTTGTCCAGATGGGTGTGGCCTCATTGATGATTTTCCCATCGAATTCGACCGGGATGGGCAGGAAACGGCCATACTTTTCCAGGATGCCCTGAAGGCGGTATTTGTCCAGAAACTCTTCCGAATCGGGCGCGATGTGCAGGATAATATCCGACCCCCGGTCTTCTTTTTCGGCTTCGGTCAGTTCATATTCCGTCGAGCCATCGCACACCCACCGAACCGCTTGTGCATCTTCTCGATAGGATTTGGTGATGATCTCCACGGTTGAGGCCACCATAAATGCCGAATAGAACCCCAGGCCAAAATGACCGATGATGTTCGTCTCCTCGCCGGTGTTTTTGTCCTTGTATTTTTCGATGAACTCAGTAGCCCCGGAGAACGCAATCTGGTTGATGTACTTCTTCACCTCGTCGGCGGTCATGCCAATGCCCCGGTCGCTGATGGTGATGGTTTTGGCTTCGGCATCCACCGAAATGCTGATCTTCAACTCGCCAATTTCCTGACCGAATTCGCCGTAGGAAGCCAATTTTTGCAGTTTCTGGCTGGCATCAACGGCGTTGCTGACCAGTTCGCGCAGGAAGATTTCATGGTCGGAATAAAGAAATTTTTTGATGATCGGAAAGATATTTTCCGTGTGGATCGAGATTTGACCCTTTTCGTTTTGGACGGCTTCCATGGTTAATGAGCGACTTATGACGGTCCGGCGTACCGGTGAGTGAATGAGCGAATAACGTTCGCCCGGACAATGTTTGTTTCGAGTGCTCCAAAAGCCGTTCCAACCCGCCTGTTTCTGCCAGATTGACAGAACCAAGGAATTTGGGATTGTGGATCTCGGATTTGGGATTTAGCTCCGCCGAGGCAACCAATCCCAAATCCCACTATTCTTTTTCCGGGATGGGGATGAGCAGTTTTTCGCCGCGCACGGCCAGGTCTTTGGTTTTGTGGTTGGCCTTCATCAAGGCCTCTTTGCTCACGCCGTATTTCTGAGCCACCACCCGCAGCAAGTCGCCGGGGCCAACGGTGTGTACCGACGTGACCCGCACCCGCAACTTGGTCACGCCCGACTGTACGCTGCCTTCATCCACACCTGGGTTCAGGGCCTTCAGCGTACTGACCTTCATGTTGAGGCGGTTGGCCACGCCGTAGAACGTTTCGCCGTCGCCCACGGTGTAGGTCGAGGTGAGGCCGCGAACGGGTTGCGCGGTTGGGGTGGGTTCGGGTTTAGCGACGGGCGTAGGCGCGGCAGGTTCGGGTTTGGCCTCTGCTTCTTTTTCTGCGAGGGCTTCCGGTTCGGGGGCCAGGGTTTCGTCGGGGGGGGCGGGGGCTTGCGAAAGGTCTACCGGCGCGGGAGTTTTGGTTGTGTCGGGCAGCAGGTTTTCGGGGTTATCATTCAGTCCTGCGCTGGTTTGCTCAGTCGTATCCAGGGGTACGTTGGTGAGTTCGCTGGCGTTGCCCGTGTCGTCACTCAGGCTATCGTAGCCCACATAGAGCAGAGCGGCAATTAACCCTACCAGCACCAGCAGGGTGATAAGCGGAAGCGAATTGTTGGCCGCAGGGCGTTGATTGTCAGGGCTGTCGGGCATGGTTGTGGCGTTAAAGAATGGGGCTGGGTACGTTGTTTGGCTGGCCCAGGTCGCGGTTCATCTGAGCCACAGCCTCGGTCAGTTCGGCTTTGTAGGCCAATAGCCGTCGGGCCAGGGGTTCGTTGGCAATAGCCAGCATTTGGGCGGCCAGAATACCGGCGTTTTTGGCTCCGTTGAGGGCCATTGTGGCCACAGGCACCCCGCCAGGCATCTGCAAGATAGACAATACCGAGTCCCAACCATCGATGGAATTACTCGATTTTACGGGCACCCCAATCACGGGCAGCACCGTGAGTGAAGCCACCATGCCCGGCAGGTGGGCCGCGCCCCCCGCCCCGGCAATGATGACCCGTAGGCCCCGGTCGCGGGCGGTGCGGGCATACTCGAACAGCGCGTCGGGGGTGCGGTGGGCCGAAACAATGGCCATCTCCCAGGCCACGCCCAGTTCGGTCAGGATATCGGCGGCGGGTTGCATAACGGGGCGGTCAGAGAGGCTGCCCATGATTATTCCTACGTTCATCGGCTGCGAAATAACGTAACTTTCGGGGCATTTGGGCTTAAAAGTCGCAAGATTTTAACGTAAACAGGCCCGAAAACAACCCATACCAGCCACTGCCAGGCAAGTCTAAGATCGTACTGATTGTTTTCTGAACCATCTTTACGACACCCACCGGCTGAATTAACCAAAACCAGGAGCATCTTCCGGGCGTTTCATCTGCATGACAACAACAGAGTGGGGCTGGCTGCTGTATGGCCTGCTCATCACGGCCATCTCGTTTATTCACCTATTGCGCATCGACGACTGGTGGGTACGTATCTGGGATTTTCCCCACACGCAACTGGCGTTTCTGGCCGCGTTGGGCTTGTTGGGGTGGGCCTTTTTTGTGCCACAAACCACCGGCCTGCTGTTGTTCACCCCCCTGGGCCTCACCGCCGCCCTAACGTACCAGGCGTGGCTTTTTTGGCCCTACACGCCCCTCCACCGGCGGCAGGTGTTGCGCCACCGTTACCCACGGGGCAAGCGCGTTCGAGCTAACCAGGACCCCAACACCCTTACGTTGCTGACCAGCAACGTGCTGATGACCAACACGCAATACGCCAAGTTGATGGGGCTGGTTCGTAAACACCAGCCCGACGTGTTGCTGGTGCTGGAGGCCGACAGCCACTGGCAACAAGCCCTGGCCCCGCTGGAGACCGACTACCCCCACCGGGTTTTGTACCCCCAAAGCAACACCTACGGGCTGCTGTTCTATTCTAAACTGCCCATTCGGGAGCAGCAACTACGTTTTTTGGTCGAACCCGCCATTCCGTCGCTCTACGCCTGCCTGGAGCTACGGTCGGGTCAATCAGTGCATTTTTTCGGCGTTCACCCCCAGCCGCCCAGCCCCACCGAACACTACCGCTCCACCGAACGCGATGCCGAACTGGTGCTGATTGGCCGCGAAGCCCGCCAAAAAGACGGCCCCGTACTGGTGGCGGGCGACCTCAACGACGTAGCCTGGTCGCACACCACACGCTTGTTTCAGCGGCTCAGCGGCCTTCTGGACCCCCGCGTGGGGCGAGGCCTGTACAGCACCTTTCATGCCTGGTACTTTTTTCTGCGCTGGCCTCTCGATCACGTGTTTGTCTCGCACCATTTCCGACTCCGAACCCTGCGCCGCCTGCCCAGTTGCGGCTCCGACCATTTCCCCATGCTGGTTTCGCTGGCCTACTACCCCAACGCCAAACAAGCCGTCAACATACCCAGCCCCGAAGACGATGACCTGGAAGAGGCCCGGCAAATTGTGGCCCGTAGCCAACAAGACCCGCCCCAGCCAAACCCGTAACCGGGCCACCTTCCGGGCAGAGTACCCTATTGGATTATTGAGTTCTCTAACTCATTGATCCACAAGCAGCAACCAAATCCGAAATCCCAAATCCACAATCCCAAATCGGATAAGGCGTACTTTCGCGCTGTTGTTTATGCCGAATATGCCCGCCGCCCCGCCCGATGTCTCGATCCTGCTGGTCAATTACAAAACCCCGCAACTGCTCATCGATTGCCTGCACTCGGTGTTTACGTTTACCGAAGGCATTGATTTCGAAATCGTTATTGTTGACAATGCGTCCGAAGATCAGAGCGAGTTTATCTTTCGGAATGCGTTTCCGGTGGCCCGCTACCCCCAGGTACGTTGGTTCGACATGGGCTACAACGCCGGTTTCGGCCGGGCCAATAATTTCGCGATGGCCCAGGCCACAGGCCGTAACTACCTGCTGCTCAACACGGACACGCTCCTGCTCGACAACCTGATTGCCCGGTGCAGCCAGCTTCTCGACCAGCAGCCCGACGTGGCGGCGGTGGGGGCCATGCAGGTGAACCGGGTTGGCAACGTGCATACCCAACTGTACACAAGCTTTGCCGAGGTACATCGTCACGCCTACATTTTGCCGCCCCACCCCACCGTGCAGCGTTGGTTGGACCGACTATTTCTCCCAACGCCCTACGCCGACCCCAACCAGGTAGACTGGATTATTGGCGCGTTTCTGATGACCCGCCGCCAAACCGTGGCCGCAGCGGGCGGGTTCGATGAGCGGTTTTTCATGTATGGCGAAGATGTGGAATGGGGCCGCCGGCTGGGCAAACAGGGCCGGATGCTGCTACTGCGCGAGGCATTTTTCGTTCACCTCGAATACGGCAGCGACCCTACGTACCAGGCTAAAAAAGTTACGTACATCAACCGGTTTACCACCCAAATGCAGGTTTCCACCCTGCTTTGGATTCGGTTGCAGTATGGAGCCGGGGCCTACCTGTTGCTCATGGCGCACTACCTGTTGCTGTTGCCGGTGGTGTTTGGCTGGAAAATTCTGGTCAACCTGCGGGCGGGCCGCGCCCCTCTGAGCAACCTGACCAATCAACGCGCTTTTGCGACGCAGGTACGTGTCTTTCTGCGTTTTTTCTGGCCCACACTGACCAAAAAACACATATTCTACAACGTGTAGCCGCTCACATATTCATCCCACTTTTGGTATAGCAACGCCGGGGCAAAATCCTGCGCCCGTTGCCGCGAAACAGCTGGGTCAACTACTATTTTTCCGTCCATAAGGGCCAGCATCGCATCGGCAAAATCGGCCACGTTCCAACTCTCCACAATCTGGCCCATGCCGGGCAAGAGTATGTCCCGGATGCCGCCGCTATCGAAGGAGAGAATGGGTTTGCCCAGATACGCCGCCTCGACGTTGACCATGCCGAAGGTCTCTTCGTGCGACAGCATCAGAAACGCATCAATCAGGGCCATGTGGTCGTAATAGGTGTCGCTGAGGGCACCGGTGAACATGACGTTAGTGTGGCCTTCGTGGGTCAGCAAACAGCGCAGATAATGCTCGGAGGCGTTGGTGGTCTGGCCACCCATCCACAAAAAATAACAGTCGCGCCCTTCGGCTTTCATGCGGCGGGCCAATGCCGGGAGGTAGTCGATGCCTTTGCGGTAAATTAAACTGCCCGATGCCCCCCACACAAACGCGCCCGGCGGAATGCCCAGCTCGGCCCGCAACGCCGCCACCCGCGCCGGGGCCACACTGATTTGGCGCAAATCGATAGACGGGGGTAGCAGCCGGGGGTTGGCCACGCCCATCACGCGCAAGGCCGCGCAGGCGTTTTCCGACAAACCCAGCACCAGCCCCGCCCACAACAACGCCACCAGGTCGTCGCGCTTCACGGTCTCGAACAACAGGTACGGCATTTCCGACACGTGGGCAATGACCGGGATACCAAGCCGGTTTGCCAACGGTGCCAGGTGGGCCATTGCCGTGGTGTTGAGGTACCAATAGTCGGGTTTGAACTGCCGGTGCAAGGCCAGAATATGCCCTTCGTAGGCCGCGAACCCCGCCGCCGTTTGCAGTCGGCTCAGGCTGCGGCGCAGAAATCCACCGTTGTAGGGCGAGGTGTGGTAGGGAATATGCGGCGGCAGGGCTTCGCGCAACGACCCGTTGCGGTCGGCGTAGAGCATGGCCTGGTAGCGGCTTGTGTCGAGGTGTTGCAGGATATTCCAGAGCAACATTTCTGACCCGGTGCGGCCACCGTAGGGCGTGAAGAACAGAATTTTTTTCATAAAAAAGCCGCCCTGTGGCGGTTTGGGCGGGGCTAGGCCGTAAATTGAACCCAAACGCAGGGTAGAGGCAAAGGTACACCGCCCGATGTGATAAGTTTGTGGCCGGTTTCGGCCTCGCCCGCCCCACCAACGTACCTGGCCACCCGCCAACCTTGTTTTTTCGACAAAAAGATTGACACCAACCAACCATGACCGAGCACAGTAAGTCGTTTCTGTACCAGTACCTCAACAATGCCTCGCCCACCGGTTTCGAGGCATCCGGCCAACAACTCTGGCTCGATTACCTCAAGCCCTACATCGACGAATACATCGTGGACACCTACGGCACGGCGGTGGGTGTAATTCATGGAGCCGACGATTCGCCCCACAAAAATTACAAAGTTGTCATCGAAGCCCATTCCGATGAGATTTCGTGGTTTGTGAATTACATCTCCGACGATGGCTACCTCTACGTGCGCCGCAACGGCGGCTCTGACGCGCTCATTGCCCCGTCCATGCGGGTGAATCTGCACACCAAAAAGGAAATCGACGGCACCACCATTCGGCAGGGCGTGTTTGGCTGGCCCGCCATCCATGTGCGTGACCTGACTAAAGACACCGCCCCCAAAGTGAGCGACCTGTTTATCGACGTGGGCGCGGCCACCAAAGACGAAGTGCTGGCCCTGGGCATCCACGTGGGCACAGTCTGCACCTTTGTGGATGGCCTGACGGAGATGAACGGCCGCTTTTTTGTGGGCCGCGCCCTTGACAACCGCATGGGCGGATTCATGATTGCCGAAGTGGCCCGGCAGTTAAAGGAAAACAACGTTCGGTTGCCCTACACGCTCTACGTGGTGAACTCGGTGCAGGAAGAAATTGGTCTGCGCGGAGCCGAAATGATTTCCCGCCGCCTCCGGCCCGACCTGGCCATTTGCACCGACGTAACCCACGACACGCAGTCGCCGAAGTACGACAAAAAAGAGCAGGGCGACCTCAAGTGCGGCAGCGGCCCGGTACTGTGCTACGGTCCCGCCGTGCAAAACAATCTGCTCGATTTCATGATCGATGTGGCTGATAAACAGACTATTCCGTTCCAGCGGCAGGCCGTGAGCCGCTCAACCGGCACCGACACCGACTCGTTTGCCTACGCCGCCGAAGGGGTAGCCTCGGCCCTGATTTCATTGCCCCTCAAATACATGCACACCACCGTGGAAACCGTGCATCAGGAAGACGTGCAGGCCGTAATTCGGCTCATGTATGAGGTGCTGATGAACCTGAAAGGCAACGAAGATTTTCGGTATATTAAGTAAGGCTAGGCCCCCCGGCCCGCAAAGGGGGAGGGCTTCGCGCTCCGCCCCCACACAGGAACCTTCGCACAGAATGGCATTTTGGGTGATGACGGCATTGTAGGGGCTGGGCTTGCCCCTGCCCTGGGCCGTACGCGAAGCACTGCCGATGCGCGAAGCCCTCCCCCTTCGGGGGTCGGGGGCTAGCTACTGATACCCCCGTGCCTGCAACGCAAACAGTTCAGCGTACCGACCCTGCTGGGCCAACAACGCTTCGTGCGACCCTAATTCGAGCAGTTGCCCACCTCCCAAAACCAAAATCCGGTCGGCCATACGAACGGTGCTGAACCGGTGCGAGATGATGACCGACGCTTTCCCTTCCGTCAGGGCGGCAAAGCGTTGGAAAACGTCGTACTCGGCGCGGGCATCGAGGGCGGCGGTGGGTTCGTCCAGGATAATAAGTTGAGCGTCACGCATATAGGCCCGGCCCAAGGCAATTTTCTGCCACTCACCACCCGATAGTTCTACGCCTTTATTGAAACTTTTGCCCAATTGTTGGTCGTACCCGTCGGCCAGTTTGGCAATGACCGAATCGGCCAGGCTGCGCTGGGCCGACGTTTCAATGCGGGGTTGGTTGGTGCGTTGGTCAATGTCGCCCACGGCAATGTTGGTACCGGCGGTGAGCTTGAAGCGGATATAATCCTGAAAAATTACGCCGATGTTTTGCCGCACTTCGGCCAGGTCATACTCGCGCAGGTCGTGGCCATCCAGCAAAATGCGGCCTTCGGTGGGGTCGTAGAGGCGGGCCAGGAGTTTCACCAGTGTGGTTTTACCCGCCCCGTTTTCGCCAACCAACGCCAATTTTTCGCCCATCGTGAGCGTGAATGACAACCCCCGCAACGCCCACCGCGCCGAGTTGGCATAGCGAAAGCCCACATTCTCGAACGTAAAGCCAGTCTGGATGGGGGCCGGAAACGGGCGCGGCATTTGGGGCGAATGAATGGCGGGCCGGATGGCGAAATAGTCGAACAAATCCTGAAGGTAAATGGCCTCCTGCGTCAGGCTGCTGAACTGCAACAGAATACTTTCCAGCGACCCACGTACCTGGCGGAACGAACCGGCCAGGAACGTCAGGTCGCCCAGCGAGATTTGGCCCGTCACGGCGCGTTGCACAATCCAGACGTAGGCCCCGTAGTAGCCCGCCGTGCCCAGCACCGTGAGCAACGTGCCCCACCCCGCCCGGCTGATGGCAATGGCCTGATTCTTTTGCAGGTACTGGTTGGAAAGCGTTCGGAACCGTTCCACCAGAAAGCCCGACAGTCCAAAAATTTTGACCTCTTTGGCCGTTTCGTCGCTTGCGCCAACATACCTGAGGTAGTCCAGTTCGCGGCGTTCGGGTGTCCAACTCCTTGACAGCGAGTAGCTCTTTCGGTTGAAATAATTATCGCCGATGAACGACGGCGTAACGGCCACGGCAATGAGCACCAGCAACCAGGGGTTATATACGGCCAGCCCCACGCCCAGAAACCCCACCGAAATCAGTTGCTGCACCTGCCCCAACACGCCCGACAG
The DNA here is from genome assembly GCA_043763995.1 of Fibrella sp. Taxonomy (GTDB): domain Bacteria; phylum Bacteroidota; class Bacteroidia; order Cytophagales; family Spirosomataceae; genus Fibrella. Next base: position 6,591 of record JAYUKZ010000117.1, on the reverse strand, counting down.
CAGCACCGTACGGCCATTGGTTTGGCGGCGGGCGCGTTCCAGTTTGTCGTAAAACGTGGCATCTTCAAACTGCTCCAAATCCAGTTGGGCGGCGTGTTCCATGAGCCGAATGGAGGTAGCATTGGCAAATTTATCGCCCAGCAACCCGTCCAGCAAGGACACCGCCCGGCCAATAGCCGTGGATAGAATGGCCAGCCCAAATTCAGCCGCCACCAGTTGCCACAGGTACGTTGTCTGGCCCGCAGCACCCGCTTTAGTCAGCGTAACTACCTGATCGATAATGATTTTACCCACAAATAACACTGCCGCCGGAATGGCCGCCTGCACTAGCCGCAAAACCGCATTGCCCAAAAACAAGGGGGGAGACGTTTGCCACACCAGCCGAAAGAACGCGGGTAAGTTGCCCAGGGCCGCAAACCGTTCGCGCCAGGAAAGGGTATCGGCAGGGGCGGCAGAAGGGGCAGGAACGGGAGCGTTGGGCATACACAAAAAGGACAACCCTACCCCGCGTTTGGTTCGCCCGGTGGTAACGAGAGCCTGTACACCATTCTTTTGCCTATTTTCGTGATGCTGACTGCACTCAGGCGGCTATCTCAAATTTACCTGACACTTGCTAATGATTGCTCTCACCACCGCCCCCATCGACCTGGCCTTGGCCTACCAACACTTGAACACCGGGGAAGCCGGGGCTATTGATTTGTTTTTGGGAACAGTACGTAACAACACGAATAATCAGGCCATTACTTACCTCGACTACGAAGCCTACAGCCCGATGGCCTTGCGGGAAATGCAGAAAATTGCTGACGAAACCTGCCGCCGTTGGCCGGTGCTCAGGTACGTTATTATTCACCGGACGGGGTTGTTGTACGTTGGCGACATGGCCGTGCTCGTTGGTGTGGCCACGCCCCACCGTCAGGATGCCTTCGCGGCCACGCGATACATCATCGACACCATTAAAGAAACCGTGCCCATTTGGAAACGGGAAGCCTTTGCCAACGGCGAAGTATGGGTCAACGCCACACCCTGATGATTTGGGATTGTGGATTTGGGATTTGGGATTGGCTTTCAGCGGGCTAGTCAATCCCAAATCCACAATCCACAATCCCAAATCCTTTTTATTTTCTGAAAACGTACCGGCCTTCAATGGGGAAATGGTCGGAGTAGGGTTGGTCGCGGTGGGTGATGAAATCGAGCAATTCGAGCCGGGAATTGTCGAAAAACTGGTTGTCGATTCGGATCGTGCGGGGGGCGCGGTTGAGGGTGAAGCCAAAGCCATGCCCCCCGGCCTCGAAGGCGTTGGTGAGCCGCCGTCGCAGCCGTTCGTAGACCACGCTATACGGCGTGTCGTTGAAATCGCCGGTGACAACCACGGGGTAAGGGCTGTTGGCAATTCGCTCCTCTACTATGCGCACTTCGCCCTGCCGGGCTTTGAAACCGGCTTTCAACGCCCCCAACACCGACCGCGTTTCCGATTTTACGCCCGCCATGGCCCGCTCCCGAAACAGCCGCCGCACCCGAATCCCCATCGACTGCATATGGACGTTGATGATGCGCACGGTGTCGGGGCCAATTTTAATATCGGTCCAGACCATGCCGTTGAACGAACTGAACGCCCGGCTTCCCTGCCGCAGAATGGGGTAGCGCGAAAACGTAGCCACGCCAATGTAGCCGTTGGTGTTGGGGGGCAAAAACGCGTGGTAGCCGTAGCCTTTTGCTTCCAGCCGCCGCCGCATTTGAAACAATGGCTGCTCGTTGCCGGTATAAAATTCCTGAAAACATTTCACGGCAGCGGGGTGGCTCACAACGAAGTCAGTTACGCCCCTCGACTGCCGCGTGTTGGGCTGTTTGGGATCTTCGTAATACAGTTCCAACCCAAACACAGACACGTTGTAGCTCAGGAGCGTAAACCCGTTCAGGCCCTGTTGGTTGGGTTGCGGCGTGTGGAACCCAACCGTGCGGGGCCATAACCAAAACCCCAGCACCAGCCCCACCACCGACAGCAGACTTCGCCAGGGGCGCGAAAAAAGCCAGAAAATGCCCAACAAAATCAGCACCAGCCAGGCCACGGGCAGCGTAATCATGAGCATACTGGCTGTCCAGTGTTCCAGCGGCAGGCGGGCCAGCAGGTAGTAGATCAGCACTGTGTAGCCAAACGTACCCAGATGAACCGACCAGACTACCGACCGGCCAATGAACGCCAAAAAATGGCCCAGACGCGACTGTATTGACATACCGGTTGAGGAAATAGCTTGCCAAAAGTACAACAGCGGCCCCGCCCCACCCCCACACACGGGTTGCTTTTCGCGCCGGAACACCCTATCTTTGCGCCACTTAGCAACATCATACAGGATCAGCGAAGGGAGTTTGGCTCCCTTTTTTCTTTGGATAACCCCGTGACAGACACCGCCCAACTGCATCAACTGGTGGAACCCTATTTGAACCAGGGCGAATACTATGTTGTTGATATTCAGGTCACTGGGCTGGAAAAAACCCAAACGGGGTTGCCCCTAAAAGTCACCGTGCTGGTGGATGCCGACGCGGGAATTACCATCGATGCCTGCGCCAGTATCAGCCGCCAGCTAGGCAACGACCTGGATGAACAGGATTTTTTTGGCGAAACACCGTTCACCCTGGAAGTTTCCTCGCCGGGGGTCGATTTTCCGCTCACCAGCCAACGCCAATTTGCCCGAAACATAGGCCGCTCGCTGAACGTGAAACTCGCCAACGGCTCCGGCCTGATTGGCTTGTTAACCACCGTAGACGAAACCGGGATTGTGTTGGACGTACCTGCGGCGAAAATGAGTAAAACAAAACGTAAAACCCTGACGGAATTACCGCCCGAAGGGATACAAACCATACCCTACACGGCCATTCAACAAGCAACGGTCGAGATAACCTTTTAAAAATAGCGTAGCTGGTTCATTCCTAAACAAATACGCTGCCTTTTACACCATGAATAGCGGACAATTAATCGAGTCATTTTCCGAGTTTGCCCGGTCAAAAAATATTGACCGGCCCACGATGATTACCATTCTGGAAGAGGTTTTCAGAACCATGATTCGGAAGAAATATGAGACCGATGCCAACTTCGACGTGATTATCAACGCCGAAAGCGGCGACCTGGAAATGTGGCGCACCCGCGAAATTGTGGACGACAACTCGGAAGACATCTGGGATCACGACAAAATTCCCCTCACCGAAGCCCGCGCCATTCAGACCGACTTTGAGGTGGGTGAGCAGGTGGCTGAAGAAATTAAACTGGAAGATTTTGGTCGCCGCGTGGTGCAAACCGCCCGCCAAACGCTCATTCAGCGAGTTAAAGACTTAGAGAAAGAACTGCTTTTCCTGAAATACAAGGATCAGGTGGGCGACCTGATTTCGGCAGAAGTGTACCAACTGCTGAAGGGTGAAATTATTCTGGTAGACAGCGAAGGCAATGAGTTGAGCCTGCCCCGTACTGAACAAATTCCGCGCGACCGTTACCGCAAGGGCGATGCCGTGAAGGCCGTCATTCACCGGGTAGACATGAACAACGGTACGCCCAAAATTATTTTGTCCCGCACGTCGCCCGTTTTTTTGGAGCGGTTGTTCGAGACCGAAATTCCTGAAATTTACGACGGCGTTATTTCCATCCGCCGCATTGTTCGGGAGCCGGGTGAGCGGGCCAAAGTAGCCGTGGAAAGCTACGACGACCGCATTGACCCCGTGGGCGCGTGTGTGGGCATGAAAGGGGTCAGAATTCACTCTATCGTGCGGGAACTGGGCAACGAAAACATCGATGTCATCAACTATACCGAAAACCTGGAACTGCTCATCAGCCGGGCACTCAGCCCGGCAAAGGTCACGTCGATGACCATCGACAAAGAAACCGGACGGGTAGCGGTGTACCTCAAACCCGATCAGGTGTCGTTGGCCATTGGTAAAGGCGGGCAGAATATCAAACTCGCCGGGCGGTTGGTGAATCTGGAACTCGACGTGTTCCGCGAGACAGATGGGCAGGAAGACGACGAAGACGTTGACCTGATGGAGTTTAAAGACGAAATTGACGAATGGATTGTGGAGGAATTCCGCCGCGTTGGGCTGGATACGGCCCGGAGTGTGCTGGCCCTGAGCCGCGAAGAACTGGTGCGTCGCACTGACCTGGAGGAAGATACGGTGGAAGAGATTCTGACCATTCTTCGGCAGGAGTTTGAATAAATAGTGCCGGTTGCTCTGGCAAACTGCCTGCAAAGTGGGTGGGGAACGTACCTGCGTGGTACTGTTGTTCACTAGGCTTTTCAAGCCCGGCAGTTTGCATAACGCCCGGTTTTTGGGATTTATAATACATCAACGGTTGTTATGCCCCTATAAGCAACCATTAATTTTGTCGGGTCTGAACCGAACGTATGGCAGAAGATAAATCAATGCGCCTGAGCCAAGTGGCAAAAATTCTCAACAAAGGGCTTGCCTCTGTTGCGAGTACGCTTTCTGCCAAAGGGTTTAAGGTGGAAGTAAACCCCAACACCAAGATCAACACTGAGCAGTTGGAGATGTTGGCGAAAGAATTCAAGGATAGTGACCTGATGGGCGGTTTTCGCAAGCCCGCCGAAGCGGTTACGGCCACCCCTGCTGAGGCAAACCGGGAGGTTTCGGCCCGTCGGGACGACGATTACCTGCCTCACTATTCGCGTGAGCAGCAAGGAAGATCCCAGGCCGCACCTGCCGTAACAGAGCGGGTAGTTACGCCTGTGGAAGCACGCGAGGCGGCACCTGCGTCTGGCTTGGCCGGTCTGACTATTTTGGGTAAAATAGACCTGAACCCGCCCAAACCGGTGGCAACGCCTAAACCGGTTGTGGCCAAAGCACCCGAAACGCCAAAGCCTGTGCCTGTTCCGGTTGTTGAGAACAAGGTCCCCGCCAATGTACCTGCACCGCCTGCTGCTGCCCCCGTCGACGTACCTGCGCCGGTGGCCGTTGTATTACCGCCCGCGCCCGTTGCGGTGGTCAAACCCGTACAGCCAGTTGCTCCGGTGGTCGAGAGCAAACCTGTACCGGCAATCGCTGAGGCAACTTCGGCACCAACAGCCAAGCCACCTGTTGCTGCGGCAGTAACTCCAAAACCGGCTGAATCCGCCCCCAAAATCGAGGCACCCGCGCCCGTTGCCGTTGTGGCACCAACTCCGGCAGAACCCAATACAGCCCCCGACCCCGACAAACCAGTGGAAACCATCCGGGCCGAAGGCAGTGTGCAACTGAAAGGTTTAACGGTTAAAGGAACCATCGACCTGACGCAGTTCAACCGCCCGCAAGGCGGTGGAGGTGCTGCCGGGCGCGACAAAAAAGGCAAACGCAAACGAATCACCACCGGCAACGACCGCCGTCCGGGTCAACCGGCTCCGGGTGTTGGCGGGCCACAGGCTGGTGGGCAGCTAAACGCCCCCCGCGACGGGCAACCCCGCACCGACCGACCGCCGTATCCCGGCAGCGACCGGCCACAGAACCGGCCTCCAATGGGGCAGAATACCAACAGCACCGCCCAAAACCGGACCGGCACTGGCGCACCGGCAGCACCAGGCACCAACCAGAACCGCCCCGCACCGGGTGCAGGAGCCGGTAGTGGGCCGGGTCGCAATAGCAATGGCCCTCGCCCTGGTGGTGGCAATGATAAGAAGCGCGGGGGCGACCGCCGCGACGTACCTACGAAGCAGGAGGTATCGGCCAGCATTCGGGCTACCAATGCCCGCATGACCGGCGGCAACACCCGTGGAGCGCGGGGTGCCGACCGCCGCCGCGACCGTCGCAGCCAACGCGAAGAAGACCGCCGCCTGCTCACCGAGCAAGAAGAACTGGAGGCCAAGACGCTGAAAGTGACCGAGTTCGTGTCGGCCAACGACCTGTCTTCGATGATGGACGTGTCGATCAACGAGGTGATTTCGGTGTGTCTCAGTGCCGGTATGTTCGTATCCATCAACCAACGGCTCGACGCGGAGGCGATCAGCTTCATTGCCGACGAATTTGGGTATGACGTTCAATTTGTGTCTGCGGAGGAAGAAACCGAGGCCAGCCTGGACGATACGCCCGACGCTGCCGAAGACCTGCACCTTCGTGCGCCCATCGTGACCATCATGGGCCACGTTGACCACGGTAAAACGTCGCTCCTTGACTACATCCGCCGCGCCAAAGTGGCCGCCGGTGAGGCCGGGGGTATTACCCAGCACATTGGTGCCTACAGCGTGAAAACGCAGGATGGCCGTATGGTTACCTTCCTCGATACGCCTGGTCACGAAGCCTTCACGGCCATGCGGGCGCGGGGTGCCAAAGTAACCGACGTAGTTGTCATCGTGATTGCCGCTGATGACAGCATCATGCCCCAGACGCGCGAGGCCATCAACCACGCCCAGGTGGCGAATGTACCCATCGTGTTTGCCTTCTCGAAGGTAGACAAAGCGGGTGCCGACTCCGAGAAGATCCGCAATGAACTGGCGCAGATGAACCTGCTCGTCGAAGACTGGGGTGGTAAATACCAGTCGCAGGAGATCTCATCGAAATCGGGTTTGGGTATTGATGAACTGCTGGAGAAAGTGTTGCTGGAAGCCGAAGTACTGGAATTGA
>JAYUKZ010000116.1:0-16197 GCA_043763995.1 Fibrella sp. | reverse complement strand
AACTCCTGACCCTCACCGACGGCAACCTGGCCACGCACCTGCGGGCACTGGAAGAGCAGGGCTACGTGCTGGTGCAGAAGCAGTTTGTGGGCCGCAAGCCCAACACCACGTACCTGGCCACCGAGGGGGGCAAAACCGCTTTCACCGACCACCTCAACGCCCTGGAGGCGTTTCTGCGGGGGCAGTCGTAACCCCGCCGGCCCGCCAGAATTCGCGGCTCCAGGCGCGTTGGAAGGGCCATTGGCGGCTGGCCAGGGCAAAGGGACGGTAGGCGTGGGCCTCTTTGGGTGTTTGGTGGAAATACTGGTCGTCGTCGGTTAAAATCAGCCCCAGGTACGTGTCGTTTTCCCGAATGGTGAGGTCGGCAAAGGGCAATTCGGGTTGCCAGGCGGGGTTTTGCATGGCCAATGCCTGTTTCAGCAGCCCCCCGGCCCTCACGCCCGCCACCGGTTGCGGCACCGCCCGAAACCGCCCCTGCGCCACCTGCTGGGCGTAGGCCAAATAGGCTTTCAGTAGTTTTGGCCCGTTGTTGGTGGCGTTTTCTACACTCAGTTGGTGGGGTTCCAGACTGGTAATCAGGTAGATGCGTTCCCGCGCCCGCGTGATGGCCACGTTGAGGCGGTTTTCGCCACCGGGCATACTCAGGCTGCCAAACTGCGCCGCCACCCGCCCGTTGGCATCGGGCGCGTAGCCCACCGAAAAAATCAGCACGTCGCACTCGTCGCCCTGCACATTTTCGATGTTTTTCACAAACGCTACCGGTAGCGGGGTTTCTTCCAGCAGTTCCTGAATCAGTTGTTGTTGTTGGAAATTGAACGTAACCACCCCCACCGACCGGCCCGGCAACTGGGTCTGAAGTTGCGCCACCAGCACCAGCACCGCCGCCGCCTCAATGGGGTTGGTATTGTTGACCCACTGCCCCCCTGCGTTTTGGTAGCGAATGCCCGGTTCCGGGTCGTTGATGTCGGCAAAATCGGGTAGTAATGAGAGCGTATTGGCGTAGAAATGCTGGTTGGAAAACGCAATCAAATCCAGGCTGCGGCTGCGGTAGTGGCCCGTAAGCGACACCTGCGGCAAAAACTGCCCCGCCAGTTCCAGCAACGATTCCACTTCCAGGGCCACCGCCGTGTCGGGTTCGGTGTCGTCGTCGGGTACATCGGTGTCGAAACGGGCGCGGTAGAGGTCGCTGGGGCGCAGTTGCTGGCTGTCGCCCGTGACCACCACCTGTTTGCCGCGAAACATGGCGGGCAACCCGTTTTCGGCAAAACACTGCGACGCTTCGTCGAAAATAACCAGGTCGAACAGGCCCGGTTGCATGGGGAACAGGGCCGACACGGCTTCGGGCGAGGCCATCCAGCAGGGCACCAGCCGGAACACGTCGGCGGCGTAGTGTTCCATCAGTTTGCGGATGGGCCAGATGCTGCGTTTTTTGGTGGTCTGGTGGCGCAGTTCGCGGTAGCTCACCACGTTGTTGAGCCGGTTCACCACCAGCGACTGGTACGTTTGCTCGCGGAGTTTGAGGCCCAGAATGGCGCGGGTGAGGGGCTGTTTTTGCCGAATGCTGGTTTGCAGCGCGGCTTCGTCCTGCCCCATTTTCAACGACGAAACGGCCCGCAAGGCCGGGTGCTGCTGCTCAATGGCATCAATCCAGGCCAGGCGCAGGGCGTTGTCCAGTTCGGCCAAACTCGTTACGCGGTCGGCCAATTGGGTTTCGGGCGTGGTGAACCCGGCCCGAATTCTATCCATTTCCATCAGGTTGTCCAGGTCGGTGTTTAGGGCCGTCAGGAAGGCGGTGGCCTGGGCGGCGGGGTCGTTGGCTAATGTGGCTATCTGGCTGACGGTCAGGTACGCTACCCAGTCGCGTTGGCGCGTGGCGAGGTCGTTCAGCAGAAAAATAAGCTCGGTCAGGTGCTGGCCAAACATCCCGCCGGAAGGAGCCGTGGCCAGTTGAGACAGCAGCGGGGGGAAGCCGGTTTTCAGGGTTTGCCAGGTGTGTTCGGCACCCTGAACGGCCCCGGTCAGCGTAGCCAGCGCGGCGTTGGTTTGCGCCAGCGAGGCCCCTACTACGGCCAGACCAGCAAACTGCTGACCGGTTTCGTTGGCTCGCGCCTCCCACGACTGCCGGTTCACCAGGTACGTCTCCAGCCGGTATAAATCGGCCACCGACGTACCCAGCCCGTGCGCCCGCGCCAAGTCAGTCAAAAACGCTTTGTCGCTGTAAAACAGCCACTTAAACGTCGATTGGCGGGCCGTGAGTCCGGCGTTTAGGCGGGCGGGGAGGCCGGTCAGGTCGTCGGTTTGCAGGAGTCCCCGCGCTGCCAGCGCGTCCAGATCGGCCTGATCGGTAGCCAGGGCTGCGCCCACGGCTTCGGGCACCGACCCCGCCGCCACGCGCCCCAGCACGGCCCACACCAGCGGGTCGGCCACGGTTTGGGGCAGGGGTTCCAGGTTGGCCCGGCGCGGTAAATAGCGGTCGGTGAGGTCGGCCCAGCCGGTGGGTTCGCCCAGCAACGCGGTGGCCCGGTTCAGGCCGTCAGGTACGTGGTGGGCCACGGCCCGGATGGTTTCGCGCAGCGCGGCCACCTCCTGATTCCCGAACGCGGCGAAGCTGACGCGGTGGGCAAACGGGTGGTTGGGGCCGGTGTGCTGCCGGAAGGCCAGGTAGTTGGCCAGCCGGTCGCGGAAGGGGCCGAGGGTATCGAGCCGGAACTGGCGAAACAAGTCCGACACGTTGGGGCCAGGTACGTTGGGGTGGCTGCTGAGGTAGAGTTCTTTCACCGATACTCCGGCCAGGCTGGTGTCGAACAGCGCGTCTTTTACGGTTTGCAACTCGGCCACCAGCGCGTCGATTCGGCGGCTTTCCTGGGCAAACTGCCGGTCGAGGAGCACGGCATCCAGGCCGTTGTTTTCTTGCCGGTACGTGTCCAGCGCGTCAATTTGGGCCGTTAGCTGGGCGTAGAGGGGTTTGCGGTCGTCCTGAAAATCGTGAACCAGGGCGGCAAACGGAGCCATGCCCAAGCCCGCCAGGCGTTGGTAAACCACATCGAGGGCGGCGCGTTTTTGGCACACCAGCAGCACCCGTTTGCCCTGCGCGGCGGCATCGGCCATGAGGTTGGCAATCATCTGCGATTTGCCCGTGCCCGGCGGCCCCTGCACCACCACCGACTGCCCCGCTTTCACGGCCCGGATGGCCGCTTCCTGGGGGGCATCAACCGGCAGGGGTAGCAGGAGTGAGGCTTCTTTCTGGCTGCTTTCGGGCAGCAATGAGGCGGGGTCAGGGGCCGCTTCGGTAGGCGGCGGGTTGTCGATCAGCGTGTCATAATCGGGCACCAGAAACGAACCGGCCTGGGGAAAAATGCCCAGCACGGCTTCTGGCATCAGCAGCAGTTCACCCACTTTTTCCGTCGTCAATAGTGCTTTAGCGGTCTGTTTATCAAAGGGTTGTAGCAGGTTGGTGAAATTGCGGGTGTTGAAGTTGATTTCCAGCGGGCTGCTCTTGAGCCAGTCGTAAAGCTGGGTTCGGAACGTGAGCGGGTCCTTGTCGAAGTCGCCAAAATCGGGGTCAACCCACTCGTCGGCGAGTTTTATGCCACTGAAATGGCTGTAGGCCAGGGCCATCGACTGGTTGAGTTGCACCCCTGCGTCGCCGCGCCGCACCAGCCGCCACTCGTTGCCTTCGGTGGTAAGGCCGACGGGGAAAAACAGCAGAGGGCCGTGCACGGGCGTACCGTCCAGGAAGCGGCCCCGCACAAACGGCCAGCCCACATAAAGGTCGGTGGTGCCGCGTTCTTCTTCAATGAACCGGTCGGTGCGGGCCAGGCGGCGGAGGTGTTTGCTGAGGGTGTTGCTGCGCTCGTCGCGGGGGTCGGCCACGGGGCACAGGGCCACAAACGCCTTACGGGCCATCAGCCCCGCCAACAACTCGAACGACGATTTATTGAGCCGAAAATCCGCCTCGTGAAAGTCAACGAACTGGCCCACGGGCAAGCTGCTGAGCAGAAGGGAACGGTTACGGCTGCTGAGGTTGGTCAGGCGGCGGCGGTAATGTTTAAGAACGGTTGTCGAAAGGTGCATCGGTGTCACGAAAATGCGTCCACACGGGGGGCGGTATCAGGCAAAAAAATGATATTGGTGGTACTGCTGCTGCCCCATTCGGATGAGCCGTTGCAACACCTGCGCCGACTGGGGCAGGGCACGTACCAGGCGGTCTTGCAGGGCTTCCAGCCGCTTGCCGAACCCTTCGCCCCGCCCCGACAGCAACGGCAACACGTGGATACCCACGGCATAGTCCAGGGCCTGAAGCGGGTAGGCCAGCCCGTCGTCGGTAAGGAGCCGCCGCAGGGCCGCCGTGTGGTTCACTAGGGCGCGTTGTTTGCGTGGGCTGAGCAGCACAGGCAAGCCCCAGTCGGGGCGTTCGTCGTCCAGAATACGGTTCATTTCCGTCACCAAATGTTGTTCGTCCGAGAGTAGTTTCCGCTCGGCCAACGGGGTCGAAAGCCAGGCTTCGCGTTGGGCCAGGGTCAGCAGTGGGGGCAGGTCGGTTTGTAGGGTTTGGGGGGCGGGCAGGTCGCCGTCGGTGGGGCGGAGCCGAATCACGGCGGCGCGGTCGATGAGGCGGGGCGACAGCGGTTCGGTGGTATGGTCGTAGTTGATGGTGGCCACAAACCGCAGCCCCTGCCCAAAATGCAGTGTGCCTACTGGCTCGTTGAACCGCAACGCCCGCTCCGATTCGGGGTCGCAGAGGCGAATAAAATCCGACCAATAGTGTTCCAGTGGGCTGAGGTTGGCCTCGTCGAGCATGACCCAATAGGCGGCATCGACCTGGGATTGGTGCTCCTGAGCGCACTGCCTGATGACCTCGAAAAGCCCGGTGGTGGCGGGTTGGTAGGCTCCGCTGAGGGGGTTGAAATAGCCGATCAGGTCGCGGGAAGAAACCCAGCCCCGAGCCACCGAAATGGGCAGAAACCGCTCCTGAAGGCCCGATGCCTGCGCCAACAGCGTCACCAGCGACGTTTTGCCCACGCCGGGTAGGCCCGCCACCACGGTCAGAAAATTTTGGTGCAACGTCACCAGGTAATGGGCCAAATCGGTGGGGGGCAGGGGGCGGCCCATCTGCTCCATTCGTTCCTGCACCTGGGCCAGGTACGTACCGGCGGTGAGGGTGTTGTTGGTGGTGGGGGTGGCGGGGCGGTTGCCGGGCGTGGCCGGTGTTTCGGGCCTACTGAACAGCCGCCCCTCGTTGGCTTTCAGGTAGTCGGCCAGGGCTTGCTGGCCCTGGGGGTGGTTTTCCAGAAAATCGGTGATGAAGGTGGGCAACCGGGCGTTGAACCAGCTTTGGCTGCGGTCGAGGCGGTCTTTGAGGCGGGCCATGCGTTGGGCCTCCAGCGGCCCGGCGGGCGGGGGCAGGGTGCGCAGCAGTTGCTGGAGTTTGTCCCAGAATTCTTTTTTCTCGGTGGGCCGCACCGCGTCTTTGGCCCAGCGCAGCAACTCGTCGGCATCGCCAAAATAAATGGCCTCGCGCGAGAGGTGGCTTTCCAGCAGTTGGCGGGCATCGGCAATATAATCGTCGGCATCGGCCCGGAAGAGGTGGGCGGTAGTGAGGTCGGCACGGCGGAATTTATACACGCACCCGTCATACTCGCTGGGTTGGTCCAGTTCCGAGGCCGACACCGGCAGCAGTTTCAGGTCGCGCCGCCCATCGGGCAGGTCGCGCTCAAAAACAGCCTGAAACGGGCCAATAATGTCGGCGTTGGTGGCCAGGAACAGGTAGGTGAACGGCACCACGGCTTCGGACAGAAAAAGCGCGTTTTCGGTGGCCAAAAACGACCGTTGCACCACCCGGCACAACTCGTGGGGTTCGGGCTGGCGCAGTTGCTGGAACGTGGTGATGTATTTGCAACTGAAATAAATGGCCGGGTCGTAGCCAAACTGGTTCAGGCTACAGTCGGCAAAAAACAGTTCGTTGGGTTGGTATTGGTCGTCTATCTGGCCGTATTCTGCCGTAACAAACACCCGCCCCTGGTTGGGAAAATCGGGCGGGGTGGCCACCTGCCAGTCGTGGCCGGTGTTTCGGTACCGAATCACTTTTATGTAGCCCAGGGCGGGCTTGGTGGGGTTGGCCCCGTCTTTCTTTGCAATGACGCGCATACGTAAAAAAGGGAATCGGCTACCTTTGGTTACTGAGAGAGTGCTGTTTTACCCAAAGTACGCGCTTTTTACCTACTAACGCCCCGTTGGCACCCGGCGGGGTACTGCCCACTTCTTTTTCTATGCGCCAATACGTACCTGCCCTTGCCCTGCTGCTCCTGTTTGGGGTGGCTCAGGCCCAAACGCCGCCCCGCACCCTCACCTGGCAATTTCCGTTGCCGCGCCCCCACACCGGTGTGCTGCTGGGCAACGGTACCCAGGGTATCATGGTCTGGGGCGGGGGCCGAACGCTGCATCTCACCATCAGCCGAACGGGCTTCTGGGACCACCGGGGCGGGGTTGATTTCGACACCAAAACCACCTTTACCGACCTGAAAGCCAACCTTGTGGCAGGTAACGAAGCCGCCATCAAAGCCGCCTTCGCCGTACCCAAATCTGAAAAACCGTCGTTGGGCCACCCCCAGCAATTGGGCGGCGGGCGGCTGGATGTGACCCTGCCTTTTGGCTGGCTCATCCAGTACGGCAACCTGTTTACCGACCGGGGGCTGCTGCAACTGGTGGTGCGCGACCCGCAGCAGGTGAGCCACGTGCTGAACATCCGGCAAGCGGCCAGCCTGGAAGTGACCGATCTGGAGATTCCCAAAGCGTTGCGCGGTAAGCTGGTTTTCAAGCTGTTACCGCACTATTCGTTTGTGGGCGAAACCCTGCGGGCGGCCAGCATTGAAGAACCCACCTGGGTGGTGAAAGAGGCCAACGGCAAGGGCGCGTTCATCCAGCCCCTACCCGAAGACGACCCCCTGCTGGTGGGCTACGACCTGGTAAACGACCAACACCTGTACATACAAACCAGCAACCTGTACTACAACCGCAAATCCCGCCGGTTCGACTACCCCGCCATGCAGGCGTTGCTCGACAAAGCCCCCTCGGCCATTGCCGCCGCCGACACGTTTTGGATCAACTATTACAAAGTGGTGCCCCAAATTGCCCTGCCCGACCCGCTCCTCCAGGAAATCATCGACTATGGCCTCTACAAACAAGCCATTGCCACCTCGCCAAACGGGCTGGCCTGTACGCTTCAGGGGCCGTTTATGGAAGACTATCAGCTACCGCCCTGGAGCAACGATTACCATTTTAACATTAACATCCAGCAGATTTACACGCCCGCGCTGGCCACCAGCCGCCTGGCCAATTTCCGGCCCCTCTGGCGGATGGTGAACGGCTGGATGCCGCAGTTGAAGAAGAACGGCGAAGCGTTTTTTGGTCGAAAAGGGGCACTGATGTTGCCCCACGCCGTAGACGACCGTTGCCATGTGGTAGGTACGTTCTGGACCGGCACCATCGACCACGCCTGCACGGCCTGGATGGCCATGATGGCCTGGCAAAACTACCGTTACGGCCTGGAACAGCCCGATGCCGCCGCGCTCCTGAGCCAAACGGCCTGGCCCCTCCTCAACGGCGCGTTTGAAGGATATTTTGCCATGCTTGAAGAAACAGACAATGAAAAGGGGGGCAAACGGTTCAGTTTGCCGGTGTCGGTCAGCCCCGAATACCGGGGGTCGGAGATGAACGCCTGGGGACGCGATGCCTCGTTTCAGTTGGCGGCTTTGCACCGCATTTGCCGCATTCTGCCACAAGCCGCCGCCGCCCTGGGCAAACCCGTTGACCCCCGCTGGGCCGACGTAGACAACCGCCTCCCGCCCTACACCACGTTCAAGGGTAAGTACATGCAGGAGTGGAGCCTGAGCAACGAACGTATTGCCCTCTGGGAAGGCATGGACCTGATTGAGAGCCACCGCCACCACTCGCACCTGGGCGGCGTGTACCCCTTTGCCACCATCAATCTCAACGACCCCGCTCAACGCAAGATGGTCAACAACACGCTGGCGGCCTGGCGGTTCAAAGGCGCGGGCGGCTGGTCGGGCTGGTCTGTGCCGTGGGCCTCGGTGCTGCTGAGCCGCACCGGCCAAACCGACGCGGCCATTAAATGGCTGCACTATTGGCACGAAAACTACGTGAACGAAGGGCGCGGCACCCTCCACAACGCCAACACCAACGGCACCAGCCTGTTGGGGTCGCCGGATTGGGAGAAGGAAACCCAAAACCACGAGGTTATGCAACTCGATGCCGGGTTCGGTGCCCTGACGGCGGTGCTGGAATTGCTGGTACAAAGCCGCGACGAGGCCATCTACGTCCTGCCCGACCGACCACGTACCTGGCAGAATCTGCGCTTCGACGATATCCGGGCCGATGGTTCATTTCTGATTGGAGCCACGGTGAAAGAAGGGGCCGTGACCGAGGTGCGGGTCAAGAGCCTGGCCGGAGGAACGCTGCGGTTGGCACACCCGTTCGGCAAGCGTTTTTTGGTAAACGGAACCCCCCAGGAAAACCCCTTGCTGACCCGTGAATGCAAACCGGGTGAGGTCTTAACGCTACAACCGTTGTAGAAAAAAAGCCCGGCCCCTTTTTGTGGGGCCGGGCCTTCAGCTTAGTCGTCTTTGCCGTCGGGGTCTACTTTGTCTTCGGCTTTGTCGAAGGCGTTACCGATGGATTTGCCCGCCTGTTTAAAACCCGATTTAATGTCTTTCCAGGCGGCGGAGGTGGCGTTTTGTGCCTTGTCGATGTCATTGCCCAGGTCTTTGCGCTCGGCTTCCAGTTCGGCCAGTTCCCGCTTCGAGTCGGCTTTGGCGTTGGCTCCTGCCCGTTTAATGTCGGCCTGTAGCTTGTCTATGCGGGTGTCGAGCTTGTTTCGTTGCTTGCGCATACCAGCCACGGCCTCATCGCGCTCACGCCGAAAATCGGCGGCGGCGTTGTCTCCGGCGGCATCCAGCTTATCGCCGGTGCGGTTCAGGTCGTCTTTGGCTTCGGCAGTAGCCTCTTTGGTGTCGGTGGCCACGGCATCGCCGGTGCGCTCCAGGGCATCTTCTGTCCTAGATTCTTTTTTGCCATCCGAGCCGCAGGCTTGCAGCAGCATCAGGGAGGTGGCCAACAGGCCCGTGCCCAGCAAGTGGGCCATTGAGCGGGTTTCTTTTTTCATTGCGTTGTGTGTGTTTGGTTCAACGCAAAGCCTGTTTGCAAAGGCCGTGCCAACGTTGGGCGCGGCCCGCCAACGTACCTGGTCAGGCGGTGTGGGCGTGTTCTGCCGACCGTGCCGGTTCGGTGGGGAGGGTGGCGGTTTTTTTGGCGGTGGCCACCCGGCTCAGGGCTGCCAGAAACGCGCCGCCTACCCGGCTTTGCCACGCCCGGAACCGGGGACTAACGGCGGCATCGTGCTGGGATAGGTACTGGCTGAAACCGGCCAAATCAAAGGTGTCGGTGGCGCGGCCCGCCCCGGCGCGTTGGCCATCCAAAGCGTTACAGGCTTGCTCGTAGTGGTTGGGCTGGGGCATCATCAGCACGGGCTTACCCAGCCACATGGCCTCGCAGACCGACTCGAACCCCGCCGTGCTCACCACCGCCGTGCAACGGGCCATGTCGGTCAGGTAGCGTTGGCCGTCCAGTTGGCACTCCGTCAGGGTGGCATCCAGTTGGGTTTCGGGCGCGGTGGCTCCGGCGTGGTAGTAGCGCAGGGCTTGTTGGGGCAGTTGGCGGTGGGCTTCCAGCACCACGCTCCTGAGACCAGGCTGAGTGGTGTAGGCCAGAAAAAACGGCTCGGTGGTGGGGCTGAGGGACTGAATTTCGCGGCGCAGCAGCGGCGGCACCACCCGCAGGCGTTGGTCCGGGGCGTGGGGCTGCTCGTCGAACGAAAGGCCCAGTAGTTCTGCCGAACCAACGGCGTTGAGACGTACCAGGGCTATGAATACCAGCCGGTCGAGCCGTTTACCTTTTGGAAAGATAAAATCCGGGTGGAAGGCCATAAACTGGTGGCCCACGCTCACCACCGGGGCCGTGGGGCGGTGCAGGGCGTAGGTAAGGCCGCAAAGCAGTTCAAAAAAATTGACTACCACGTCGGGATGTTCGGCCTCAATGGTCTGGTGCAGTTGCCGCATGCTCTTCCGGAACGTACCCACCTGTTTCAGCCCGCGCCAGATGGTAGTGCCCACCTTAAGGCGGTTATTTTCAGGAGAATAGACCAGTTCGGGCGTGGTGAGGGTGGTATGGGGGGCCGGAAACTGTTCGGCAAAAAACGCCGGAATAGGGCGGCGGTCGGCCAGGCCCACCATGGCCCGGATTACCTCGTGCCCGGCGGCCTGAAGCAGTTGGGCCAGCGAAATGGCTTGGGTCAGGTGCCCGCGACCCTCGCCCTGAATGACAAATAAAAAGCGCATGATTTCCTAGCGTTTAGAAAAAATTTCGGTCAGCAGTACGTCCTGAATCGGTTCGTCGTCGCCCAGCGGAAGGGTGTCCTCCTCGTCGGCATCGGGCGGGGTAGTGGCCATATCGGTAGAATAGTAGAGCAAATTCCAGTTGCCCTGAAAATCTTCCACCAGCGCACTCATCGTCTCCACCCAGTCGCCGGAGTTCATGTAGGTCAGGCCATTGATTTGCCGGATAGCGGGCTGGTGAATGTGCCCGCAAATGATGCCATCAGCGTGGCGGGCGCGGGCCAGTTCGGTCAGTTTTTCTTCAAAATCGGAGATGTAGTTCACCGCCGATTTTATGCGTTGTTTCACCGTTTGCGAGAGCGAATAGTAGGGTAGCCCCCGCCAGGTACGGTATTGGTTGAATAATTTGTTGACCCAAAGCAAAAACGTATAGCCCATGTCGCCCAGGTAGGCCAGCCATTTCATGTTCGACGTGATGGAATCAAACACATCGCCGTGGGTGACGTAGAAGCTCCGTTCGGGGGCCGTTGCCGTGGGCGATTTGAGCAGGTAATCGCGCTGAATGCGGAAATTTTTGCCGATCATCAGCGGCAACACCTGATCCAGAAAGTCGTCGTGGTTGCCCCGCAGGTAGATGACCTTCGTGTCGTGGTGAACGATTTGTTTCAGAACGACCTTAAAAAAGGCGGTATGTTTTTTCTTCCAGGCCCCGTGCTGCCGCAGTTGCCAGCCGTCAATAATGTCGCCGTTGAGAATCAGTTTTTGGCACGAATGGTACTTAAGGAAGTCAGTAGCCTCTTTCGCTTTCGATCCGGCGGTGCCGAGGTGCAGATCGGAGAGCACGATAGTTCTGAACAACGTTGCCTGTTTCATACCGCCAAAGTTGCCTTTTACACATGACCTGGATTTTATGGGTGCATTATCAAATTGACACCATATATTGACTAATGTTGTCTGCCTGTTAACAAATAAGTCTGTTTGCCCGTCTTAGCCGCGAAAGTGACATAGACGCATACCCTACAGCCTACAACTGCTTCGCGCCGGTTTCGGCGAAAAAAATGATTCAATGGAAAATCCTGTTTTGATTTTTGGTGCCGGTACGCTGGGCCTTACCGCCCTGGACATTTTCCAGCGCAACAACGTGGTGGTCTACGGCCTACTCGATGATGACAAAACCCTGCACGGCCAGGAGTTTGGCGCGGTGTCTGTTCTGGGCGATACCGACGACGACGGTTTCCTGAAACTGATTGGCCCCAAAACCGAATCGTTCGTGGCCATTGGCGATGCGCGGGTGCGCCGCAAACTGGTTAAGCTCCTGAACGAACGCCGCAAGACGCAGCCCGTCAACGCCATTCACGATACGGCCACAGTGTCGGAACTAGCCACGCTGGGCCACGGCAACCTGGTGGCGGCGCGGGTTATTATCAACCCAATGGTCACGGTGGGCCAACATTGCCTGCTGCTGGCCGGGGCCATTCTGGACACCCGCGCCATCCTGGCCGACTATGTGCTGGTGGGGCCGGGGGCAGTCATCAACGCCGGGGCAGTGCTGGAAGAAGGGGTCTACGTGGGCACCGGAGCCGTCATTATTTCGGGGGTCACGGTGGGTAAAAACGCCCGCATCGGCGCGGGGTCGGTGGTGGTGGAGAATGTAGCGGCCAATGCCACCGTGTTCGGCAACCCCGCCACGGCGGTCTGATAATTGCCCCCAGCATGGCTCTGTACCTGACTGCTCCGTACACATGAGTGCCCTCGCCGGAATACTTCGTTTCGACCAACAACCCGTGCCGCCCGGAACCCAAACAGCGTTGCTGGCGCGGCTGGCCCACCGGGGCGCGGCCACGGTGCAGGAGTTGCCCCACGGGCTGCTGGCTCGGTTTGGCCCGGTGGCTGGGCAACCGGTTCCAGGTACGTATGCCGTGGTGCTGGATGCCGACGCAATTACTGAATCGGAGCTAAGTGACTGTTTGCGAAGCGATTATGTACCCGACGATTATTCTTTTCTGAACACGCTTACCGGCGATTTTGCCCTGGCTTGCTGGGACGAAACCCGCCGAACGCTGGTGCTGGCGCGGGACGTAGTGGGCACCAAACCGTTGTATTTCACGCATCAGCCGGGCCGGTTTATGGCCTTTGCTACCGAAATCGGGGCGTTGCTGGCTTTGGAAAGCGTTCCGTCGGCACCCAACGAGCACCACTTTTATACGTACCTGACCTGGCCCACCGACTATGTGCCTTACCCCACGGAGACGTTCTACGAGCAGATTTTTAGCGTGTTGCCCGGCTATTCGGTTCACCTCTCGGCTCACACCGTCGAACATCGGTCCTACTGGGAAATTACGCCGGGCGCGGTACCCTGGCAAGCCCCGCCCCGCGCCTACGCCGACCTGTTTGCCGAGCAGTTTACGCAGGTCATTGACCGCCGTATGGGCGGGCGGTACCAGCCGGGGGCGCACCTGAGCGGCGGGCTTGATTCGTCGGCGGTGAGCGGCGTGGCGCAGGGGTTGTTGCGGGCGCGGCAGCAGGATTCCCTCCACACGTTTAGCATCGACACCGGCTACCCCGCCGCCGACGAACGGGCTTTTTACCAGGCGGCGGCGGCGCACTACCAAACCCGCCAACACACCGTGCACCCTCTGCCCGACGTGCGCCGGGCGGTGCAAGACATTCATGCCCTGTTTGGCCAGCCAGAGCAGTTCATCATCCCGTCCAGTTTCCACCTCAGCGTCTCGGAACGCGCCCGGCAATTAGGCTGCGATCTGCTGCTGACCGGCCACGACGGTGACAGTGTGATTCCGACCGGGTTCGATTATATTGACCAACTTCTGGATGCCGGGGAGTGGGCGGAACTGCAACAAGCCTGCCGCCAATACGTGTCGTTTCCGGCACGTAACTTGTTCACCATCAACCCCCAATGGCCGTGCCTTTCCAGCCAGGCCAAGTACGAAGCCTACGTGCTGTCGGTGGTGGGGGCGGCGTTGAAACGGCTTTGGAAAGAGCGGCCCGCTGGTCAGTTTTTGGGCGCGGCCTACGGCCTGAAACGGCAACTGAGCCTGCCCACGGCGGCTATCCTGGCCGATGCAGCCCAACGTGTTCGGCAGAAACTAACCCGTAACGTGCTCATCGGCAGTGCGTTTTCTGCCGAATTCAGGGGGCGCGTGGCCCGGCGGGTGGTTGTGAGCACGGCCCCGTTGGCCAACCAGTTGAGCCGCGAACACGGCATTCCGGTGAGTCAGGTGCTGAACGCCACCAACGTTATGTCGAACGAGCAACTGAACCACATTGGCGGGCACTACGGCCACGACTATTCGTTTCCTTTTTTCGACAAAAAACTGGTCGAACTGGGGCTGCTGACTCCCCTCGCGGTGCATTTCGACGGGGGGCGGGGGCGGGGGTTGTTGCGCCACGGACTGGCGCAGGTGCTGCCCCCCGCCATTGTGGCGCGGCTCACCAAAGCCAATTTTGTGGAGTATGGCACCGAAGCCGCCCAGAGTCTATATACGGCTGTTTTTGAGGATGTTAAATCAGCCGATCACCCCATTTGGCGCGTAATAGACCGCCCCATTTTCGACCAGATTGCCGCTGTGGTGTTCAACCCCCGCTACCCGGCGTTGCGCAAAACGCGCTATAACTGGCTCCTGAGCCGCACCCTCTACCTGGCCCTGTGGCTCCGCCCAATGCCGTAGGTACGTTGTTTCAGCGCGGCAAGTGCGCCAGCCGCCACGCCGACCGGATGGCGCGGGCGAAGATGGTCAGAAAGCCAAACCGGCGCGGAATATACACCAACCGGTTGCCCAGTTTAAACAAACTGATTCGCTGGAGGCGGCTGGTGAGGAACGTGCGCCAGAGGTACAGTTTTTGCCCGAAACGCGGTTGGGCGGCCAGTAAAAACCGCACTTTGGCGTAGATCAGGGCACCGTGCTCGCGGGAATGGTCGGCCTCCCAGTGTGCCGTGTACGTCCGTGCCAACGCCGCGATTTTGGGGTCGTTTTGGGCATCGTTCAGGGCGGGGGGCAGGGGCAGGTCGTGCTGTTGCTGGCAGAGGTGCAGGCCCGCCAAAAACACGTTTCGCAGCCCGTGCCGGTCCAGTTCGCCCAACAGCCACGGCCAGTTCAGGGTGTTTCCGCGAAGCAGAAAATACAGGTCGTTCAGGTACGAAATATGCTGCCAAACGTTGTTCACGCCGTGGTGTACGGTCAGCAACAGCACCTGGTTTTCCAGTTCCAGGTCGGGGTGGGTGGTGAAATTGGCCAGGCCGAAAAGTTTGTAGTCGCGGTTGAAACATTCCACGCCCCAATGCAGGTCAACGTCGAACCGCCCGCCGTTGCCGAAGGGTTTGTAGAGGCTAATTTCCCACAAATCGCCCAACATAGTGTCAATGCCGTGGTCGATATAAAGTTGGTGGGTGGCACTCACGCCGAAGCCGTTGGCCCGAAAAACCGTCAGGGCCGCAGGTACGTTGTCGGGGCTGATGAGCAGGTCCAGATCGCCGATGGGCCGGAGGTGGGCGGCGGGGTAGCGGGTGGTGGCCCACAGCACGCCCTTCATGGCCCGGAAGGGTATATTCGCGCCGGTCAGCAACGCGCTAACGTTCTGATAATGATTCACTTTCAGCAAATTATCCGTCGCAATGGCGCGGCATTCCAGGCGCAGCCGTTCCAGAAAAGCGGGCGGTGTGCCGGGGGTTTCGCGCAGCGTTTGGTACAAAAACGGCAACAGCCGGTGGCGGTCGGCCAGGTGGTACACGCGCTCCCAGTCGGGCTGTTGGGCCACTAGAGCCGCCAGTTTAGCGGTGTGGGCGGGGGGTGGGTGTTGGGTACAGGCCAGCCGCAAGAGGCCGATTTCCGGGGTGTGCGAGTCGGTCATTCAGGCGGCGAAATGGTGGCTTACAAAAGCAGTCAGGTCAGTAAAATTGGCGGGGCGGGGCTGTTCGTATACCGGCACAGACTGGGCCAACGCCGCGCTTTGCTCGAAAAAATGGCGTAGCTGAAGCCCTTGCAGTAGTTGTTCGGCCAGCGGGAAATGGCCCAGCAAGGCCACCGGCACCCGGCTCGGCGGCAACAACGTACCTGGCCGGTTGGCAGCGGGTTGCAGCACAAAAATTTGCGCCAGTGGCACCGCCGTTTCGGCCACGGGCAGGGCGTGTTGCCACGAAAATTTGGTCACGCCCTCGCGCACAGGTAGCAGTTGGTTGGGGGCCAAACCCAGCCCGGTCACAGCACTTTGCCAGAGTTTTAGCTGCGGAAACGCCGGAATGACCGCCGCGCCGCCCGCCCCGTCGAGTTGGATACACACCATGTCGTCGCTGAGGAGGGGTGCGCCCTGCCGGGCAAAAGCAGCGGCGGTGGTGGACTTGCCCGCGCCGGGTTCGCCCACAAAAACCAGTGCCCGCCCGCCCACGTCAACGGCACTACCATGCAGCAAAAAATAGCCCCGTTGGAACAAAATAAGCCCCAGGGTTTCGCTGAGGGCAAAAAGGGCCACCAGCCCGGCATCGGCCTTTGGGTTAGTGTCGAGTAAAATTCGAGTACCGTTCAGGGCAGCAAACCGGCCCAACGGGGGCCAGTTGAGCAGGAGGTTGTTGGGGCCGGGGGCGGCAAACTGTGCGTCCATACCGGCCCGGCTGATTTTGGTGGGGTGCCAGGCGGGCGGCTCAGGTACGTGTCCGTGCTGCACCAGCAGGTGGGGGGCGGCGGTGGGGGCGGGGCGGGCTACCAGCGGCGGCAACGGGCAGTCGGCTTCGATGCTAAGGCCGTAGGCGGTGTAGTGAAAGGGGGCTACGTCCATT
>JAYUKZ010000115.1:0-4289 GCA_043763995.1 Fibrella sp. | reverse complement strand
TAGAAATAACGACCTGCTCTAGCTGGCTGGCCACGCTGACCATGGGCATATCGAGCGTGACAGGTACGTTGTTGAGCCGAATAAATTTGCGCAATGGCGTGTAGCCCACCAGCCGGGCAATCACTACGTGTTCGCCGGGCTTGAGGTCGATGCTGTACTGCCCCTGCTCGTTGGCGGTGGTGCCGGTGATTTGCTTTTGAAAATCGACCACAATGGCCGCGCCGGGCAAGGGCAACCCCGTAAGCGCGTCACGCACCGTGCCGCTGAGGCGGTTTTGTTGCGCCAGCCCCAGGCCGGGCAGCATCAGCAACACGAAAAGTAGTCTTGAAACCATCAGAACGGGGGTAGGTTAGAGCGACACGGGCAGCACGTCGGTACGGTTTCGGTTGGGCACACACACCGCCGAGGGTAGATTATTGCCAAAAGGCCCGCCGCGTGGCCGGTCGAGTTCGTAGTTGGCATCGCGGCCCGTTTGCGAGTAGAACAGGCCCCGCAACGGCCCGGTACGTGCCGCGTTCCGGTCAAGTTTGAACGGGTTTACGGCCACCGCCGCCGCCGAAAAATAGCCCACCACGTTCTCGGCGGGGTTGGCCGTGTTGCGCACGTTGCCCGCCGTGGGCGCGGGCGGCGAGTCGGCTAACGTACCAGTGTTTTGGGTTTGGTCGGCCAGGAGTTTGTAGTAGCGGTAGGCCCCCGGCGAGAGCGATAGTTGTTCGATGGTGAGCAGACCAAAATCGCGCTGAAAAATGGGAACACTGGCCACCTTGCGCCCTATCTGCGGCTGGCCGTTGGTATACACGTCGGTAAAAATATTGATCTCGCTGCTGTAGGTAATGTCCCAGCATTTCCCTCGGCAGGGGTAATCATAGAGCGTATTCACGCCAATATCAGCATCGCGCACGCAGCCCAGCACGTTGATTGGCCCGGAGCCAATTGGCCCCACGTCGACCACCACATACCGCCCCTGCTGGCAGGTAGTGCAAATAGATTGTTCTTCGTAGAGCCGCCACCGCCAGAGGTAAAAATTGCGCTCATTGGCCGGTTCGGCAAAATCGACGTACACGTCATGCGCCGCCGCCACCTGGCCGTTGATGGTTTTCCCTGCCCAGCGGGGGTTAATCTGGTCATAGGCTTTCAGGATGGGCGGCACCCCCACCATCGTTTCCACCGTAGACTGGTAGGTGGCCCCGGTTTTGGTGCGAAACCGCAACTGGTACGTGTTGCCGGGGGCGGCCCGGAAGCTGGCGGGCAGTTGGTACAGCCCCGGCAGCACTTCCAGCATCGGCACCAGGGTTCGGCCATTCACCAGCACCTCCACCAATGCTCCCTGAATGGGACTTGACCCCACGGTGTCGCCCCGCGAGAGAGCACGGCTGAGGGCCACGGTCTGGGGGCGGTCCTGGTTGGTCAGAATGCCGTCTACCACCACCAGGTCGGCATCCAGGTTCAGGACGGGTTCGTAGGCTTCCACGCAGGCAAACAAACCCAGCAACAGGCTGGCCACCAGACCGTTGGCGGTTACGGTTCGGGGGAAAAGTGCCCTGAAGAGGTGAAGAAATCGGGTCATATCGGGGTTGAGTGCGTCAGGTACGTTGGTTAGTTGGTCATGCCGCTCAGGGCGGGGTAAAACACGGGTGTACCCGGCCGTTGCACCACCGCCGCGCTGCCCACAATGAACCCCTGGGTGCGGTATTGCCAGCGCAACCGGCCCGTGCTGGCCACCAGGGCATAGAACGTTTCGTCGGTGCTGCCCACATATACGGTGCCGTTGGCCAGGGCGGGCGTAGCATAAATATCGTAGCGGGTAGAAAAAGCCCAACGGCGTTGACCCGTGGTGGCATCCAGGGCGTAAAGCACTTTGTCGCGCCCGCCGATGTAGAGCGTATTTCCCGCCACCACCGGGCTGGACCGCACCACATCACCGGTCTGGAACCGCCACCGCCGCGCCCCGGATACGGCATCGAAGGCGTAGACGTACCCATCATTGCTACCCACGTAAACCACCGCCCCCACCACGACCGGGCTGGACTCTACGGCCCCACCCGTGGGGGCGGCCCACCGCTGCGCCCCCGTCAGCGCATCAAGCGCATACAGATTGCGGTCGGCACTGCCCACGTAGATCAAACCGCCCGCCACAAGGGGGCTGGAAAGAATGAACAACCCCGCCCGGAATTGCCAGCGCACTACGCCCGTGGTGGCCTGGAGGGCCGTAAGGGTGTTATCCTGACTGCCTACGTAGACCAGCCCACCCGCCACGGTGGGGCTGGAAAAAAAGCCAAGCCCCCGTTTATACAACCACCGGATGGCCCCGGTGTAGGCATCAACGGCGTAGAATTGCCCCTCCTGACTGCCAATATACACCAGCCCGTCGGCCACGGCGGGACTGGCGTAGAACGAGCCTTCGCCCGCAAACCGCCACCGCATGGCCCCCGTCAGCGCGTCCAGCGCGTACAAACTGCCGCCGTTGCTGCCCACATACACCAGCCCGTTGGCCAGCGCGGGGCTAGACTGAATGGCGGTGTCGGCCCGAAACACCCAGCGCGGCGCACCCGTGGCCGTATCCAGCGCGTAGAGCGACCCGTCCAGACTGCCCACGTACACAAACGGCGGCACCACCGTGCTGGGCACGGGCGGCGAAACAGTGACGGAAATGGGCGGGGTATCGGGCGTGATAACGGCGGTGGGGCCGTCGGGCAGGCAACCGCTCAGGCTCAGGGCCAGCAACAGTACCGGCCCCAGCCGCAGAGCCACCGGCCACCGGCAGCAGAAAAGATTGTTGAGTACGTAAACAAGACGCATAGGTGTACCAAATATAAGCATCCGCAAGGGCAATGCAACGTACCTGGCCGGACCACACCGGGAACGGGCCGGGGGCCGGGGCCGTTAGCCTCTGCATGGAGTATTCTCTTTTGTTGGGAGCGTTGTTGGCCCTGGTGGCTACGGGCTTTTTTGCGGCCGTCGAAACGGCCTACACCTCCGTCAACCGCCTCTATTTTGATCTGCACAGCAAGCAGGGGCCGCTGGGCGAAAAGCTGGTGTCGCGCTTTCTGAAACACCCTATCCTGTTTGTGGGCACCACCCTCACGGGCAACACGCTGTTTCTGGTGCTCTACGCCGTGCTGGGCGTAACGGTACTTAACCCCTTGCTGGAGAGGCTGTTGCCCAACAATTTCGACAACCCCGTGGCCCTGCTCGCCATTGAAACGCTCATTCTCACCCTGATCTTCCTGCCCTTTGCCGACTACCTGCCCAAAAGCCTCGCCCTAATTCATCCCGATGCTTTTCTGGAAAAACTGGCCGTGCCGCTCTGGGTTATCTACCAGGCCATTGCGCCTCTGGTGCGGGTGCTGGTGGGCATGGCCCGCCTGGTCAACCGCTACGTACTGCGCCAGAATCTGAACGAGATTCGCCCCGTTTTTGGCCTTACCGACCTTAATAACTACCTCCAACACCTGCACCAACGCCCCGCCGACACCGAAGAGGACGTGCAGGTGGATGCCAAAATTTTCAGCAACGCCATCGAATTCCGCGACGTGCGCGTGCGCGACTGCCTGGTGCCCCGCACCGAAATTGCCGCCGTGGCTACCGATGATACCGTTGAAGACCTGCGGCTGATTTTTCAGCAAAGCGGCCACTCCAAAATACTGGTTTATGACCAAAATCTCGACGATGTGGTGGGCTACTGCCACGCCCTGGGCTTGTTCCGCAAGCCCGCCCACATTGCCGACATCCTGATTCCGATTCTGACCGTGCCCGAAACCATGCCCGCCCAAGATATGCTGCTGCGGTTTTTGTCGGAACGAAAAAGCATTGCCCTGGTGGTAGACGAGTTTGGCGGCACGGCGGGCATGATTACCGTGGAAGACATTGTGGAGCAGATTTTCGGCGAAATTCAGGACGAATACGACGTAAACGAAGACTGGGTGGAGCAACAACTCGATACCAACACCTACCGCCTCTCGGCCCGCCACGAAATTGATGCCCTGAACGAAAAATACGGCTGGTCCCTCCCCGAAGGCGATTACGACACCCTGGGCGGCCTCATTCTGTCCATCAACGAAGACCTGCCCAACGTCGGCGACCAATTCAGCATCCCGCCCTACGCGTTCTTCGTCGAATCTGTACAAGGCACCCGCATCGACACCGTGCGGGTTAGCGTGGGCGGTACAGAGGAATGACTTGCCGGTTTGTACATCGTCTACTGGCTTCGCGCGGGTCTGAGACGCAAGTGTTGCGTCTCTACACGCAGGCCGATCACACGTAGAGACGCAATACTTGCGTCTCAGACC
>JAYUKZ010000114.1:0-1230 GCA_043763995.1 Fibrella sp. | reverse complement strand
AGCAGTTGCTGTTTGAAGGCATCGTGGGCCGCTTTCTGGCCGTAGGGTAGTTTCACCAACACCACATTCTGGTGGTGATAGCCCAAATCGGCTTCCTGGATATACTGCGTCTGCCAAATTATCACCAACGCCCCCACAATCAGCGCGTTACAGACCACAAACTGCGCCACCACCAGCACCTGCCGCACTGTAAAGCTGCTTTTCGCCATCCGCAATTGCCCGCGCAGAGCCGCAAAGGGCGAGAAACCTGCCAGTACAAACGCCGGATAACCACCGGCCAACACCACCACGCCTACGGCCAACGTACCCACGAAACCCAGCAGCCAGCCGTCGGGCCGGAGTGAGAGCGGGAGGCGCGTCCAGTTGGCGAAGACTGGTAGTGCTGCCCCCGTGAGCAACGCCGCCAGGAGAAGGGCAGTACCGACGATCAGGGCGGTTTCGAGCAGAAATTGGCCCATCAGTTGCCCCCGCGAACTGCCCATCGTTTTGCGTATGCCCACTTCTTTGCTCCGCCGCAGGGCCTGCGCCGTGGCCAAGTTCACCACGTTGATACAAGCCGTACCCACAAGCAGCAACCCAATCAGGCCCAGCACCCACAGCAACGTAGGTCGTATTGCCTTAACGCCGTCGCGAACCACGTCGAAATGCAGGTCGGCGAAGGGCTGAACGACGAAGTGGTAGATGTGCGCCGATTTGCCAAACTGCCGTTTCGAGAGGGAGGGCATAGCCGCCTGTAAGGATGCCAGGCTCTCCGGGTCTTTCAGGCGGGCATAAACCCGGCTGGTACTGTTGATAAAGGCCCAATCTGTGTCGAAGCCAGCAGGCATCTCGAACTGGCGCATGGTAGGCCACGAGACAAACAAGCCCACTTCAGTATCCGTGGGGCCGGGCGGGTCGGCCACCACGCCCACGACCGTTACGGTGGCTTTGGCATTCAGCGTCAGCGTTTGGCCGAGTGGGTTAGCCGTGCCGAAGTAGCGGTTGGCCCACGAAGCAGTCAGCACGGCCTGATTGGGGCCGCGCAGGGCTTTTTTGGGGTCGCCGTGCAGCCAGGTGTAGGTCAGCACATCGAACCATTCGGGTTCCACAAAGCTTACGCCGTCGTATTCCAGAAAGCGCGTGGGTTTAGCACGGCCAAATTGCCGAACGGCCACCGTCGTTTGGCGCGCTTCCGTCAGAAATGCCGCCTGTTCCACCTGCGAGTAGTTGGTGCGGAGGTACGCGGCCATC
>JAYUKZ010000113.1:0-16300 GCA_043763995.1 Fibrella sp. | reverse complement strand
GAAACCCGACTCGCGGGAGCAACTGACCAACATTGCCGAAATTTTGAAGGCATACCCCGAAACTAACCTCAAGTTGGGCGGTTACACCGACAATGTGGGTTCGGCCAAAACCAACCTGAAACTCTCCGGCGACCGGGCGGCTTCGGTCATGAAAGAACTGATTGGATTGGGCATTGCGGCCTCGCGCCTGGAAGCCGAAGGGTACGGGCAGGAAAACCCCGTAGCCTCGAACGATACCGAAGCAGGCCGCGCCCAAAACCGGCGTATTTCGGTGCGCGTCACCAAACGGTAGGCCGGTCAGGTACGTTAGTTAGACACGAAAAAAGGGGTAACCAGCTATTGGTTGCCCCTTTTTTGTGTTGATGTAGCGACACTAAGAAAATCCCCTACTGCATAATACGGTCGCTGTTTTCGCTGGCGAAGGCACCCCAGGCTCCTTTTTTGTTCGATTTCGATGACCGAACAGGCAGCGCGTTTTCGTGAAAATGATGGCAGATGGCGATGGCCAGGGCATCGGTCGCATCGAAAAATTCGGGGTTCAATTCCACCTCCAGCAGGTGGGCCACCATGTGCGACACTTGTTCTTTCGAGGCGTTGCCGTTGCCCGTCACGGATTGTTTCACCCGGCGCGGGGCGTATTCCACAATGGGAATACCGCGCGAGAGGGCGGCGGCCATGACCACGCCCTGCGCCCGGCCCAATTTGAGCATCACCTGCACGTTTTTTCCAAAGAACGGGTCTTCAATCGCCATTTCGTCGGGCTGATGCTCTTCGATGAGGCGTTGCATGGTTTCGTGGAGTTTCTGGAGTTTCAGTTGGTGGGTCGTATACTTGCTGAGGTTAATGACCCCATATTGAAGCATCCGCATCACGCCCGCCCGCACCACAATCACGCCGTAGCCCGCAATGCGGGTGCCGGGGTCTACGCCGAGGATAATTTTTTCGCTAACGGGTGGCTTCAGGGTCATACGGCAAAGTAACGCTTTCGTGCCGGTTTCTATGCCCAACGTAGTCAAAAAAATAGCTTTTTGGGCCAAAATAGCCACATTCTGTGTGCTCGTTGGCTTTGTGGCCCACACCCTGCACCAACAAACCCTGCGCTGGGCCGACCTGCGCCAAACCCTGCTGCGGCCCCACTGGCTGTCGGGCTGGGCGGTGTTGGTAGTGGGGCTGGTGCCGCTCAACTGGTCGCTGGAGGCTCTGAAATGGCAGGCTTTGGCCCGGCAGGTGTGGCCTATGCGTTTCGGCGAAGCCCTGAACGGCGTGCTGGCGGGCCTGTCGCTGAGTATGGCCCTGCCCGGCCCCCTGGGCGACACAGCGGGGCGCGTGCTGTGGGTACGTGCGCCGCACCGGGCCGGGGCATTGGGCGCGGCGGCGGTGGCGGGCGGGATGCAGTTTTACGTGGCCGTGGTGGCGGGGGCGGTGGCCTGGGCGGTGTATTTACCCCACGTACCTGGCCGCCAAACGACTTCCGGTACGTTGTTACTGGCTCTGTTGGCGGGCTTGTCGGGGGTGGGGGTGGTGCTCAATTTTTTGCGCCCCAACGGGCTTGTCTGGCTAGAGAAATGGGCGTTTGCAGCCCGCTACCGCAGTTATTGGCAGGTCATTGGTCAGTATTCTCACGCCCGCATGGCCGGGGTGTTTGGGTTGGCGCTGCTGCGGCATTTCACGTTTTCAGTGCAGCTTTTTGCCGCTTTCCGGCTTTATGCCGTCAATTTGGCCAACGAACCCCTGGCGGCTGGCGTGGGCGTTATTTATCTGGTCAAAACCATGGCCCCGGCCCTCAACTGGCTCAGCGATCTGGGCGTTCGCGAAGCCGCCGCGCTGTGGGTTTTTGCACCGTTTACCCTGCCCGCCCCGCCTCTGCTGGCCGCTACGCTCACGGTTTGGCTCGTCAACATCGGCGTGCCAGGGCTAGCGGGGCTGGTCTCGCTCTGGCGGATACGATAATTGAATTGTGGATTTGGGATCGGCCTAACCCCCAACCCCCTGAAGGGGGTTACGCCTGGTCTGGAGCTATGCCGAGCAAGAGCCCCCTTCAGGGGGTTGGGGGTTAGGCCGAGGCGACCCATCCCAAATCCCAAATCCTACTCCCATTCGGCCACAAACACTCCGTCGCGGCGGAGGGCGTGTACTACCGTGCCCGGTGGCGGGGGCTGGGCCAAGAGGCTGTCCAGGGTTTCGGGACGGTTCGAATCGTCGAGAATGACGTGGCGGGCTACCACGCGGCGGGTCAGGGCGGGCCAGTTGGTGGCGGCGTTGCGGCGCACCACGGCGTAGTCTACCACGCGGGGCACGTACCAGGGGCGATAAGCCGGGAGGCGGTTTACGAGCAACAAACTCCGCCCGCGCCAGACGGTCATCACCAGGTCGGGGAAGCGGGCCAACGCGGGGGTGGTGAGCACGGAATCGGTTCGGAAATTATGCACCGTCAGGCTGTCGATACCCCAGCCGCCCAGCGCGTTTTTGAGGTAAAAATCGAAGTTGCGGGGGTTTTGTTTCCAGTCGTCGTCGGTTAAAACAAGGCTTTGGTGGCCGCTGGTGAGGCTGATGGCGGTTTTTCGGGGTAAAAAATGTACCGCCAACCGGTACTGTCGGTTTTGCCGGTTTCGCTCAAAAACCAATACCACCGCCAAGGCTACGGCCAACGCGGTGAACCCGGCCAGGTACGTTCGGCGGGGAGTAATGGCCAGGGCGTAACCCAGCAGCAACAAGGCGAAGGTCAGGAAAAGGCCCGTTTCGGAGAGCCAGATATTGGTTAGTACTGCGCCGGGCAACCGCCCCACGCCCGCCACCATGGCGTTCAGGAGCCAGGCCGTTTGTTGCAACAACCACCCCAACGCCGCGCCCAGCCCCGGCACCAAGCTACACACCAGGGTGGCCACGGCGAGGGGAATGAGGGCCGCCGAGAGTACCATGACCACGGGGTTGGCCAGCAGAAAATAAGTCGGAAAGGTGTGGAAATAGTACAGCGCCAATGGAAACGTGAACAGTTGGGCCGCAAACGCCACCACGGATATGTCCCATAATTTGACCAAAATCCAGTGCCGGGGCCGAACCAGTTGCCGCAGGTAAGGCACGGCCACGGCAATGCCGCCCACGGCCAAATACGACAACTGGAAACTGATGGAAAAAGCGGCAAAAGGGTCATAGCAAAGGAGCAAAAAAGCCGAAGCCGCCAGCGTGTTCAACAAACTCTGGGTACGTCCCAACCCTTCGGCCAACAACAAAAACGAGAACATCAGGGCCGACCGCAGCACCGCCACGGGCAAGCCGGTCATGAGCGCGAAAAACCACAACGCGCCCAACTTCACACCCACCACCCACCAGCTACCCGCCCGCCCCGGTGCCAGCCGCGCCAAAAGCCAGTTCATTACCACAAACAAAATGCCTACGTGCATGCCCGACACCGACAGGATATGAATGGCCCCCGCCGCCGCATAAGTCTGGTACTGAGCCGGTTCCAGATCGTCGCGGCTACCGAGCAACATAGCGTTTACGATGCCGTATTCGGCTTTGGTACCCACGCGGCTGGTCAGTACCTGCTCGGCCCAGCGGTTGACCCGGTAAGCCAGAGCCAACACCTGGCTGGGGGGTTGGTGGCCCACAATGCGGCGTTGCCAGGTACGTAGGTATTGCTGGTGGAAGATGCCCCGGTGGGCCAGAAACGCCCGATAGTCAAACTCGCCGGGGTTTAGGGGCGGGTCTACTGGCCGGGGCGCACCCACCACCAACCACACGTCGCCGTAGACGGGCGCGGCTACCGCCGAATCGGTTTTGTCGAGGTAGA
This sequence comes from Fibrella sp., assembly GCA_043763995.1. Lineage (GTDB taxonomy): Bacteria > Bacteroidota > Bacteroidia > Cytophagales > Spirosomataceae > Fibrella. The sequence goes on along the minus strand of JAYUKZ010000113.1, from coordinate 12,510 downwards.
CCAGGATGCGGCCCGTGAGGGGGCGAAACGGGGCGGTGCTGTCGGCTAATTGGCCCCGGCGCAGGGTCAATTCCACCTTGTAGGTGCTGGCGCGGGCTTCGGGCAGGGCCGACACCACGGCTTCGTAGGCAGTGGGCAGCGTGGGTTGATTGAGCAGGTGGGTGGGGTCGTGGACGGGCAAACGCCCCCACACCAACCCGTAGCCCACGGCCAGCAGCACAACGGGCAAACAAATTCCCTGCACCACACTGAGCGGACGCACCGGGTTTCTGGCCGTTTTCAGCAGACTTCCCACAAAAAAAACCAGACAAACCGCCCCTGCGGTAAAGGGCCACAGGGCGGGCAGAGGCGTTTTTTCAGCCAAAACAATGCCCGCCAACAACGCAGCAACGTACCTGAAGAACGGGTAGCCCGGCATGATCAGCGGGGCTGCGGGGCGGGCGAAAACTCGTCTACCATGCGCTTGGCGGGCAGCACCATCCGGTAATGCTGAATGCCGCACTCGTCGAACGGTGCGCCCACGGCCACAAACCCGAAGGCGGCGTAGAGCGGCATGGCCGTCACCTGAGCGTGAAGGTAAATACGCTCGATGGGTTCGGGTTGCTGGGCGAACACGTCGGCCAACACGGCCCGCACCAGCGCATGACCCACCCCTTGCCGCCGCGCCGCCAACCGCACGGCAAACCGCTCCAATTTCATGCCGTGGCTGGTACGTCGCCACCGGGCTGTGCCGGCAGGAAGGCCATCCATCAGAGCCAAAAAATGGTGGCTGGTGGCCTCAAATTCGTCATACTCGTCTTCGGCGGGTACCTGCTGTTCGTCCACAAACACCTCACGGCGAATCTGAAAAGCGGTGTCCAGATCTGATTTGGCCTGGATGGTCGTTACGTGAATCATGGGTGGGATAGGGCCAACCGCCTACCGCACCACAATGCGCTGGCTCACGGTCTCGCCGGGGGTATTGACCCGTAAGATATACACACCGGCCTGAAATCCGGTCAAGGCCAGGGTAATTTGTCGGCTCAACGTGGCGGCAAACGACTGCGAGTTCATCAGCCTTCCCGCCGAATTATACAGCACCGCCTGAAACGATTGTTGCCCCTTGAACTGCACCCGCGCCGTGGTTTCGGCGTTGGCCGGGTTGGGCGACACCAACACCGTAAGCCGCTCGGTTTCGGGCAGGGCCGTGAGGGACTGGATCAACTGCACCCGGCGCGGGCTGAGGGCCAACACCGCCTGTACGCGGTCGCGTTGGCCGTTGGTGAACAGGTTCATGCAGGCATCGGGCGTGTAGTCCATGTAATTTTCGATCTGGTTGCGGGTCACCACGCTGGTGCGGCAGCGCGAGAAGATGGGGTCGCAGCGGTCGGTCTCGTTCAGAGCCTCGGTGGGGGGCGTATCGGCCACGTAGTCGGTGCCGCAAAAGGTGTCGCCGGTGGGGTGAATCAGGCCCAGCCAATGGCCAATTTCGTGGGTGGTGGTGCGCCCGCAGCAGTAGAGCGTGCTGGTTACGGTGCCGGTTCGACGGCCAAAATACCGGTGGTCGATCACCACACCGTCAATCCGTTCGTCGGTTTGGCCCAGCCCCTGCAAGGTGTCTGCCGCCGTGGGGAACTGCCCAAAGCCCAGAAAATTCCGGTTCGAGAGCGTCACCGTCCAGATGTTGAGGTACCGGTTGGAGGGCCAGTAGGCAATGGACGAGAGCAGAAAAAGGTCATTAAACAGGTCATACGTGGCTTTTTGGGTGAAATGCCGCGTGATGCCCGTGCTGGGTTGGCCGGTGGGGTCGGTGGTGGCCAGGAAAAATTCGATCTTCATATCTGCCGCCAGCGGGTTGGTCGAGGTGCCACCGGGCGTACCGGCTACGCGGCGGTAATCTTCGTTCAACACCTGAATCTGCGACTGAATCTGCGCGTCGCTGATGTTGGGGTTGTTACTGCCGCCAATGGTGCTGTTGGCCGTGTTGTGCACCACATGCACCACCACCGGAATGCGGTAAATCACGTCGGCCCGTGCGCGTGCCTGGGCAGCGGGTGGCTGTTCGAGCCAGGTACGTATCTGGTTGTTGAGTTGCTCCCGTTGCGGGCCACGGGCCGAAAACCGGCTTTGAAGTTGCTGTTCAATAGCTACGCTGCCGCACTGGCGCAGCGGCTCCCGGTCAGGCACCGTCTGGGCCGTGGCCCCCTGCCGGGCCAGCATTACCAGCCCCAACACCGCCCACGTGCGCCAGCCCAACCGGCCAGCGCGGCTATTGTCCTGCTTTTTCATAAGCACTAATGATGGCTTTAACCAGCCGGTGGCGCACCACGTCGCGCCCGTCCAACTCCACAAACGCAATACCCGGAATGTCGCGCAGAATACCAATAGATTCGGACAAACCTGATTTTTGGTGTTTGGGCAAATCGACCTGCGACCGGTCGCCGGTGATGATGGCTTTGGAGGTTGGCCCCATGCGGGTCAGGAACATCTTCATCTGCATGGCGGTGGTGTTTTGGGCTTCGTCGAGCAAAATGAAGGCATGGTTCAACGTTCTGCCGCGCATATAGGCCAGGGGGGCAATTTCGATGGTGCGGTTTTCGAGGTAGAATTTCAGTTTCTCTGCCGGAATCATGTCGTCCAGTGCGTCGTAGATGGGGCGCAGGTAGGGGTCGATTTTTTCTTTGAGGTCGCCGGGCAGGAAACCCAGGTTCTCGCCTGCTTCCACGGCGGGGCGGGTGATAATAATTTTCCGAACCTCTTTGTTGCGCAACGCCCGCACCGCCAACGCCACCGCCGTGTAGGTCTTGCCCGTACCCGCCGGGCCGATGGCAAACACCAGATCGCTTTCGGCGGCGGCTTCCACCAGCTTTTTCTGGTTGGCGGTTCTGGCCCGCACCACCACGCCTTTGGTGCCGTAGACCAGCACCTCGTCGTTGGCAGCGGGTACGTTGTTCTGGTCTTTTTCGTTGCCGCCGCTCAGGTACGTCTGCACGTTTTCGTGCGTCAGCTTGCCGTAGCGTTGGTAGTGCTGCATCAGCGAGGCCAGAATGTCGGTAATGCGCGAAATTTCGGGCGTGGTGCCCTTAATACGGATTTCGTTGCCCCTGGAGATGATTTTGCTCATGGGGAAGGCCGCCGCGACCTCATTAATGTGGCTGTTTTCGACACCCAGAAAGTCAATCAGGGAAACATCGCCGTCGAGGGTAATGATTTTTTCGACCAAGCTGATAAATGGATTTAGAGATGAGTAACGTGTGATGATAGGTTGAATATACCGCATCAGTATACGCAAATAACAAGGCCCGAAAAATATTGGCCGTCCCGGCTTATTTACCGGCAAGAGGCCAAACAAGCACCGCGTTGCGCCATGTGGTTTATCTTCCTGACCGTCAAGCCCGTTTTCAGGATTTCACCCTATTGACCGTTTGGTTGGGAAATCCTTTTTTCAGAGCTATTCAGGTTTTTTTACGAAGCCGTTCGATTTACTGTCCGGTTCCAGGCTGTTTTCTGTCAGGCAGTTAGGCCCCCGATGTCACCTGATTTTTGGGTAAGTTTTGCCAACTGCGTTTGTCATTCACCGGCTTTTCCGCCTATTTTTGTTTGACTATGGACACCAACGACGAAGCCCCCCGGCCCAATAATGAATTTCGCAAAAAAGGCACCGGCGCGGCGGGCAACCGGCAGCAGTCGGGCGCAAACCGGTTCCTCGAATCGGGGTTGGGCAAGCTGCCGCCACAGGCATTAGACCTGGAAGAGGCGGTGTTGGGTGCGCTCATGATCGAGAAAGACGCGCTCTCGGCGGTGGTGGATCTGCTCAAACCCGAAACGTTCTACAAAGAGGCACATCAGCGGGTATACAAAGCCATCCTGACACTCTTTTCCAATTCAGAACCCATTGATTTGCTGACGGTTACGCAACAACTGCGCAAAACCGGCGAGATCGAAATTGTGGGCGGCGGTGGGTACGTATCCCAACTGACGTTGCGGGTAAACTCGGCGGCAAACATCGAATACCACGCCCGGATCATTACCGAACAGGCCCTCAAACGCGGCCTGATTGCCATGTCGTCGGAAATTCAGCGGGATGCATACGAAGACACCATCGACGTGTTTACCCTCCTGGACCGTACCGAGCGCGATTTGTTTCAGTTGACCGAATCGAACATCCGCAAGACCGTCTCGGATATGCGCTCCATTGTGGGCGAGGCCCTGAAGGAGATGGAGACCAAGAAGAATCAGGACGGCCTCACGGGGGTGCCCTCCGGCTTCACGGCCCTGGACCGGCTCACCTCCGGCTGGCAACCCACCGAACTGGTCATTTTAGCCGCCCGGCCCGCAATGGGCAAAACTGCGTTTGTAGTATCAGCACTACGAAATGCGGCGGTGGATCATGGGCGACCGGTGGCCATTTTTTCGCTCGAAATGTCGTCGGTGCAGCTCGTCAACCGGCTTATTTCTGCCGAGGCCGAAATTGATTCCGAAAAAATCAGGAAAGGGCAGCTTGCCCCGCACGAGTGGCAGCAACTGCACCACAAAATTCAACGCCTCACCGAAGCCCCGATCTATATTGACGACACGCCCGCGCTGTCGATTCTGGAACTGCGAGCCAAGTGCCGCCGCCTGAAAGCCCAGCACGACATTCAACTGGTGGTGATTGATTACCTGCAACTGATGACCGGCGACAGCACCAAAGGCAGCAACCGCGAGCAGGAAATTGCGTCTATTTCCAGGGCACTGAAAAACCTGGCCAAAGAACTGAACGTACCCGTCATTGCCCTCTCGCAGTTGAGCCGGGCCGTGGAAACACGCGGCGGCGATAAGAAACCCCAGTTATCCGATCTACGAGAGAGTGGAAGTATCGAGCAAGATGCGGATATGGTGATGTTCTTGTACCGGCCTGAGTATTACAACATTACGCAGGACGAAAGCGGCAATTCGACGCTGGGCGTGGGCGAGGTGATTGTGGCCAAAAACCGCTCCGGCTCCCTCGACACCATTCAACTTCGGTTTATAAACCGGTTCACCAAATTCTGCGATCTGGACGGCTATACAAACGCTGCGTCGGGGGCGTTCCCGGAAGGCATTTCGGGGATGAGCAGTTTCGACGGGTCAGGTACGTTGCCACCGGGAACGCTCTCACCCCTGCCGCCCACGCCTGGTACGTTGCGCAGCCGCGCCAACGACCTCTCCAATTTCGGCAATGCCGACCCCAGCCAGGAAACGCCGTTTTAACCCGTGAAAAAGCCAAAAAAATCCCCTGCGCTGTTGAGGCACGGGGGATTTTTTGTTGGCAGCTACCTGGCTACAAATGCACAGTGACCGAACTACCGGGAATGAACTCGATAGTTCGCGAGACCTGCCGTTGTTGGTAATGGAGCAGCAGCGTATAACGGCCCGGCACGGTGAGGTGGCTGAGCGAACCCCGCCCCGCCCCGTCAGTAAGTAGGGCCAAATCGGGCACGCTCGCGGGGCCATCCGTGACCATAATCACCACGCCCTCAAGCGGTTGGCCTTGCTCATTGATGACGATGATGGTCATAGCAACGGGTTGTTTGGCACGTACCAAGCCCTCAGGCACCTTCGGCTTTCCAGTTTCTGATGTTGTTGAACACCTCCTGGATAATGCGGGTAGCAGAATTGCCGCTACCGTGGCCGTTGGTGTGAATGCCCACACAATAGCGTTGCTCACCCACCTTGATCCAAACCGGCGCACCGCTTTGGCCCCCCATCGTGTCGATTTCATACGTGATGACCCGGTCTGTCAGGTTTTTTGGCCGACGGGCCATGAACCACTGCTGCGCCCCGCCTTTGTCGCCCGGATAACCCGACAAGTTCAGCACCGAGTTCATCAGGAAATTGTTGTCGCGCACGGCGTAGCCGAAAAATCCGACCTGATCGCCGGGTCGGCTGTTGGGGGGCAAAATGATGGCTCCGTAGTCGAAGTCGCGTTTTTTACTTTCCGTCCAGCCTTTCACGCTGCGAAACGTAGTACCCGTAGCCGAGCCGTAGGGCCGGGTTGCATCGTTGAGGCCGGGAATCACCTCGATAGACCTGGCCCAGCCGCCGTTGTTGTGCATGAACACGCAGTGCCCCGCCGTAATCACCGTCCGTGGCCCCACGAGCCAGCCCGTGCCAATCCAGCGCGACCCGTCGGCGGCGGTGATGCGCAGGGCACAAATGGCCCGGTAGGGATACACCGTGGTGTTGGCAATCCGAACCCGGTCGTCGGTGCCAATGATGACCTCGCTCAGTTCCTGGTTGGTTGCCTCGTAGCTGGCGAAATAGGCTTCGCGCAGCACTTCGTCCTGCCCGGCCTCACTGCCGGGGTCTTCCAGTTGGTCGCCGCCCGTTTCGATTTGGGGGCTGGCTGTTGCCGCGCCAAAATCGGCGGGCTTCAGGTAATTTTCGACCAGTTCCTGCTCCGTTTCATTCCGGCCAAAAACGTCGCTTCCCGTGAACCCGTTTTCCGGCTCCAATTCGGTACCTGTGCCGCCCGTCCGTCCGTTGCGAACGTGGGCGGGCCTTGTCATTACATCTGCCATGATACTGTTTGTTTAAGGGTAAATTGGATTAGAAAAAGCCCCGGCCACCGGAACATCCGGCGCAAAGACCGGCCCAAAGGTGGCGTACTGATTTGGCACTCCGGTTGAGGTATTGAGCGAACGGTAAAAATTTTAACCTGCTAATTATCAATTGGTTATATGAACGAATGACGCATCCTGACATTCTATTCAAATCGTGTAAACTGGTATCGGCGTACCTTCGCGAATCGGCGTAGGGCGGAGGCAAGCCCGAACGCGGGACCGCCCGCCCCTACACAGGAACCTCTGAAACGAGTAGGGAATTTGTGAAACGGTCCCTTTGTAGGGGCGGGCGGTCCCGCGTCCGGGCTTGCCTCCGCCCTACGCCGATTCGCGAAGCCGCCGAACCCGGAACGCCGATACGTGAATCCCCCTTTTTCACAAAAACCGGCCCACATAACGAATCGCCAAAGACCGTAAAATTTGGCCCACTTTGCCCCCAGTTTGGTATATTGCCTTCTCGTAAACATAGCTTTCCTGACCCCGACGTTCATTCTTCATGTCCGATTCCGATCCCGTTTCTTTGCCTATAACCCGGCGCACGTTTACCGCCGGGTTGGCCGCTACCGCTCTGTTGTCCGGGCGGCTGGGGTACGCGCAAGACCTGCAATCGCGGTGGTTTGCCCCACCCGCGCTGACCGACAAATTGATTGTGTATCAAATATTTACGCGGCTGTTTGGCAACCAGCAAACGGCCAACAAACCCTGGGGTAGCCTGGCGGAAAACGGGGTGGGCAAGTTCAACGATGTCACCGACAAGGCCCTACAGGAAATCAAGAAGCTGGGTACGTCACACATATGGTACACCGGCATCATTGAACACGCCACCATGACGGGCTACACCGCGCTGGGTATTCCGCCCGATAACCCGCTGGTGGTGAAAGGCCGCGCCGGGTCGCCCTACGCCATCAAAGATTATTACGACGTGGCCCCCGATTTGGCCGTTGACGTGCGTACCCGCATGGCCGAATTCGAGGCCCTGGTGGCCCGCACCCACGCCAACGGGCTGCGGGTCATCATCGATTTTGTACCCAACCACCTGGCCCGGCAATACCACTCCGATGCCAAACCAACGGGCGTGGCCGACCTGGGCCAAACCGACGACACCACCAAGCCGTTCGACCCCAACAACAACTTCTACTACCTGCCCGGCGAAACGTTTCAGCCCCCCGCCACCACCGCGCTCCCGCCCGGAATGCCCACCGGCATCTACACCGAAAGCCCCGCCAAAGCCACCGGCAACGATGTTTTTACGGCCAAACCTTCGCCCGACGACTGGTACGAAACCATCAAACTAAACTACGGCGTGGACTATTCGGCGGGCAAAAAGACCCACTTCGAGCCGGACGGTCCGACGCATCGGCCTGACACCTGGAACAAAATGCGCGACATTTTGCTGTTTTGGGCGGCAAAAGGCGTTGACGGGTTCCGGTGCGACATGGCCGAGATGGTGCCGGTTGAGTTCTGGGGCTGGGTCATTCCGCAGATCAAAGCCAGCCGGGGCGCGGCCAATGCCAGCCCGATTTTTATTGCCGAAATCTACAACCCGGCCCAATACGAGAACTACATCCGGGTGGGTCAGTTCGACTACCTCTACGACAAAGTGGGCCTCTACGATGCCGTGCGGGGCGTTTTGGAGGGAAAAATCGGCACCAAAACCCTCTCCGCCGTGTGCCGGGGCGAGTCAGGTACGTTGGCGCGGCACATGCTTCGGTTCCTGGAAAACCACGACGAGCAACGCCTGGCTTCGCGACAGTTTGCGGGTAACCCACGGGCGGGCATCCCGGCCATGACCCTCTCGGCCACGCTCCATACCGGGCCGATAATGCTCTATTTTGGGCAGGAAGTGGGCGTAACTCCCACACAGGCTGAAGGCTTTCAGGGCGACGACGGGCGCACCACCATTTTCGATTATTGGGGCGTGCCCGAATTTCAAGCCTGGGTCAACGGCGGGCGTTTCGACGGGGGAAAGCTGACCGCCGCGCAAAAAAATCTGCGCACGTTTTACGCGAAACTGGGGCAACTGGTTCGCACCTCCGAGGCCATCCGTACGGGCGAATTCATAGACCTGCAACAGTATGGCCCCACCGAACAAGCCTTTTGCTACCTGCGCCACACCAACCGGCAACGGCTGCTGATTGTCTGCAATTTCGACCCGAAAAATAGCCTCCGTATGGCCGCAACCCTGCCACCGGAGGCGGTGAAAAGCATGACCCTGAAACCCGCCGCCACGTACCTGTACCGGGATATTTTCCTGACCAACACCCGCTTCAAGGCGGGCCTTTCTGTGCCGGTCAGCCTCCCGCCGTTGGGGGTGTTAGTGCTCAATATTTCGTAAGGACCGCGCTAAGAATGGCTTTTTCCGTGGCAAACGCTACGTTTACAACGCCTCCGGCTCAATGAGCAGGCTCTCCACGGCCATGATGGGCTTCTGCCCCTGATTGGGATTCACAAAAACCAGATACAGGTTGTGAACACCTGTTTCAGACTTGCGGAACGGAATCCTGACTGGTCCCGCCGTACCCGGTACCACCGTGGCTTCGCCCAGCAGCAGCCCCGTGGGCGAGTCGATCCGTAGCTCCAGTTTACCCCCCGCCGAGCGTTCAACCGAGGCTATTACCTGCGCACTGACCCCGCCCACGCCCGTGAGGTCGAGGGTATGGTAGGCCATGAAACTGCCCGAATACAGCCCCACCGCCGCGCTGTTGCCGTTAGGAAGTTTGTAGTCGAGGATATCCTTTTTTTCATCATACGAAACGGCACTGATCCGGGGGCTGCGCAGGGCCAGGCTCTGCACCGTGGTGAGGGGACCAACCTGCCTGTGGCCCCGGTCGGTGTAGGTGGCCGTGAGCACGTAAGAACCGACTTTGGGGCGGGCCTCTGGTACGTAGCTTCCGGCGAGGGGCTGGCGGTTAAGCTGTTTTTCGTCGGCCAGCGAAAGAATGTATTTGACCATATCCGACGCTTCGCTGTCCTTGAGTTGCGGGTGGGCACTCATGGCCTGTTCGCCCCACACGCCGCCACCGCCTTTAATGATCTTGTTGGCCAGTTTGCCCTCAATCATAAACGCCCCCTTGTACTTTTTGGCAATGTCGATATAGGCCGGGCCGACCGATTTTTTGTCGATGGCGTGGCAGGCCCGGCAGTCACTTTGTTCAATCAGCCGTTTTCCTGCCGAAAAGCCCAGATTGGCCTGGTGCCCCTGCGCCAGGATCGTTTTGTCGAAGCCTTCCAGATAATCAATCGTCACGGTCACATCGTCGGCGTTGATGCCTTTCTGGAGGGTACCGTCTTCTTTGTCGGTCACATTCACGGCATATTGAACAGCTTTATTCGGGAAATAGAACGATTTATTGCCCTTCACGGCCAAGTTCACCCGTGGCTCGTCGTTGCCCACCCGAATCTCGATGGTCTTGGTGGCGGTACTCCCGGCGGCATCGGTCACGGTCAGCGTCACGGGGTACGTACCTGGCCGGGTGAAGGTGGCCGTGGGGCGGGCGGTAGTTTGTTTAGCCATGCCTTTGCCAAAATCCCAGGTGTAGCGCAGGGCATCGCCATCAAAATCCATCGTCCCCTTGCTGTCGAACGTGACCGTGAGGGGGGCCGCGCCCACCAGTTTGCTGGCCGAAGCCACCAACACGGGTTTGCGGTTGGCGGCGTTGTAGGTGATGCGGCTCAGGCGGGCATCGTCGTTGGCGGCAAACCACCGCTGCCCATATTCGAGGGTATACAGGCTGCCATCGGGCGCAAACTGCATATCGATGGGGTGCGAGAATTTGGTGTTTGGCATCAGGCGTTCCATGCTCACAAAATCGCCGTTGGGGGCCATGGAAACGGGGTTAATCCAGTCGCGCATCCAGTCGTAGGCAAAGAATTTGCCGTCGTAGGCGCGGGGGAATTTTACGGCCGACGGGGCGTAATCGTCATAATAATACACTGGGCCAGCCATCGCATTGCGGCCTCCTTTACCCACCATTTGGCCAAACTCCGGCGAAGGGGCGTAGGGATAATAGATGAACGCTTTCTGGGCCGGGGGCAACTCGCGCAAGCCCGTGTTGTGGGGCGAATCGTTGATGGGTTTGGCTGCATCGAAGGCCACGCCGGTAGAGGTGCTGTCGGTGAAATTGAAGCCAATGTAGGGTCGGTTATCAGCCACAAACAGGGGCCATCCGTAGTAACCCGCCTGCCGGGCCTGGTTCATTTCGTCATGCCCACGCGGGCCACGCGCCGCCCGGTTTTCGCCCGCGTCGGGGCCTACTTCGCCCCAATACAGGTACCCGGTACGTTGGTCAACGGCAATGCGGTAGGGGTTGCGGTTGCCCATGACATAAATTTCGGGCCGGGTGTTGGCCGTACCCGCCGCAAACAGATTACCCGTCGGCACGGTATACTGCCCTTTTCCGTCAGGCGTGATGCGCAGGATTTTACCCCGCAAATCGTTGGTATTGCTCGACGTGCTCCGGGCATCCCACCCCGCCCGTCCGGGCCGATTGTCCGATGGTGAATACCCGTCTGATTTGAACGGGTTGGTATCATCGCCGGTGGAGAGATACAAGTTTCCGGCCCGGTCCCAGGCAATGGAGCCGCCGGTGTGGCAGCAGTCGGTACGTTTGACGGGTACGCGCAACACAATTTTTTCGGTATTCAACAGCAGTGTGTCCCGCACGTCGTCATACGTAAACTGCGAGAGGTGCTGGGCGGTATCTGCCCCAAAAACGGCAGCATCGGGGGCGTAGTAGAGGAACAGCCGTTTGTTGGCCGCGAAATTGGGGTCAGCGTTGAGGCCCATCAGGCCATATTCAAACTTGGTGTGGACCGGCATCCGAGCCACAATTTTCACGACTTTTGTGGCCGGGTTATAGCACTTCAGCAGCCCTTTTCGTTCGGCAAACAGCACCTTTCCGCCCGGCAACACCACCAGTTCGGTCGGCTCGTCGAGGCCCGCCGTGAGCACGGTACGCTCGAAGCGGTTTTCTTCGGGATAGGGTTGGGTCTTGGCTTTTGAATAATCCAGTTTCGCGGCCATCACCGACTGGATGCCGCCCAACAGATGTTTCAGGAAAACGGGGTTAGCGAAGGTCTCGTCGGGGTGGCCAAAGTTGGTGTAAAATGCCTTGCCGCCGTCATAGTCGTGGAACCAGGCCATGGGGTGGTCGTCGCCCATTTTGCCGTCTTTGTAGGTCTTTTCGTCGATTTTGACCAGCACATTTACGGCTTTATTGACGTTTTTAAAGTCGTAAAACTCGTCTCTAATCGTCCACCGGTCGGGGAAACCGAACATAGCCGGGTGGGTTTTATTCACCGCATACGCCTCTCCCGTCTGCACGTTGGGGTTGCCGGGGTGCGAGGCAAACTGTGCGCCCGCCAGTTTGGTGTACCAGGGCCAGTCGTACTCGGTGTCGGTGGCGGCGTGGATACCCACATACCCCCCACCGGCCTGAATATATCGCTCAAAATCAGCTTGTTGCGCGTCGTTCAGCACATCGCCGGTGGTGCTCAGGAAGATCACCGCGCTGTACCGTTTTAGGTTGGCTTCGGCAAACCGGGCCGCGTCTTCGGTGGTGTCTATGGCAAACCCCTGTTGCTGCCCCAAGGCCATCAGGGCGCGTTGCCCCGCCGGAATGGACTGGTGCCGGAAGCCCTTTGTTTTGGAAAAAACCAGCAGCCGGGGCGCAGGGGCGGGGGCGTTCTGCGCCAGTGCACCCAGGTACGTTGCTGCCAGCAACCCGGCAACCAGCACAAGGACGCGGCCCGAAACAGACCGGTATGGGTGAAAAAGGAGATGAAGCATTGGGTTGTGTATCATGTGATGAATGGTAAAGCCGTTTGAAGGAGAAAACTAATCGGATTGGAGCGGCGTGACCCCCAAACCCGGACGCGGGACCGCCCCTGAAGGGGGCTTTTGCTTACGCAAGCGTACCTCTCTCGGAGCAAAAGCCCCCTTCAGGGG
>JAYUKZ010000112.1:0-4306 GCA_043763995.1 Fibrella sp. | reverse complement strand
CCTGGGGGCGGTGCAGGTCGGAGGCCACAAAATCTACCAGGCGGCGTTTAATCAGTTCCTGTGCAGCGCGGCGCGTGTCGGGGCCGTAGCGGTTGGTGAGCGACATCAGGTTCAGTTGTAGCAGACACCCTTGTTGCCGCAGGGTTTCCAGGGCCTCGGTTTTTCCCCGAAAATAGCGGTATCGTTCGGGGTGGGCCAGCACGGGGCGGTAGCCGTTGGTTTGTAACTGAAAGAGCCAGTGGTGCAGGTGCAGCGGCGCACTGACCCAGCCCGTTTCGATGAGCACAAACCGCTCCTGCCCAAAGCTCATCAGGTCGTTTTGGGCCATTCGTTCCAGAAACAGTTCGTCCAGCATGTATTCGGCAGCCACGGTAAACGTGATGGGCAGGTTTTCGGCCCGAATCAGGTTCTGAATGGTGGTGCCTACCGCCCGCAGGTGGGCCGTGGTGTTGGGGTGCATATCCTGGCTGATATGCGGCGTGGTGACGACGTGCCGGATGCCCCAGGCCACAAACTGGCGGAGGCAGGTCAGCGTATCCTCGGCGGTTTGGAGGCCGTCATCAACGCCCGGCAGCAGGTGGCTGTGCATGTCCAATACGTACGCCGGTTCGTTTTGGGCGGGTGGCGTGCCGGTGGCCGAGGGGCGGAGCCGGTTGGTGAGTAGTTGCCAGAACGGAATCAAAACGGGCTATGGAGTTACGGGCGGGAAACGAACGCAGCGTAAATGTATGGGAAAGCTACCTTATTTTTGTTGGACGAATGACCGACTCGCCCCTACCTTCTGCGCCCGCCCGGCCCTTTGCCCGTTTGCGGGCCATGCTGTTGCTGGTGGGCTTTGTGCTGGTGGGCATGAACGTAGGGGCCGTGCTGGCGTTGTTGCTGGTGGCCGTGGGCGCAACCCTCACCGGCAACCCCGACCTGGCCCTGACCACGCTGCTGCGTGAGCCGGCGCAATTTCCGGGTGGGTGGTGGTGGCTGATGGGTGTTCAGGCCCTGAGCCATCTCAGCACGTACCTGGCTCCTGCATTGCTGTTTTGGCACTACATCGAGCGCAAACCCCTGCACACCCTGAACCGGGTGCCCACGGGCGCGGTGGCGGGCTGGAGTTTGGTGGTGCTGCTCACGCTGACGTTCATCCCCGTCAACGGCCTCATCATTGAATGGAACCAAGCCTTGCGGTTGCCCGCCGCCCTGGCCCCGCTGGAACAATGGATGCGCCACAAAGAAGACGAGCTAGCCGTTCTGACCCGCTTTCTGACTACGTTTGGCACCGTTCCGGCCCTGTTTATGGCCGTGTTTACCATTGGCGTGGTGGCGGCGGTGGGCGAAGAGGTGCTGTTTCGGGGAATACTACAACGCAAATTCACGGCCTGGACGGGCAACGTTCATGCGGGCATCTGGCTGGCGGCGGCGTTGTTCAGTGCTATCCACCTTCAGTTCTACGGCTTTTTCCCCCGGATGCTGCTGGGTGCGTTGTTTGGGTATTTGCTGGTGTGGTCGGGTAATTTGTGGGTGCCCATGGTGGCGCATTTTGTCAACAATGGCTTCACAGTGCTGATGCTCTTTCTATACCAACGCAAACTCACTACCCTCGACATTGAGAGCACCGACGCAGTGCCGGTGCCCGCCGTGGTGGCAGGTACGTTGCTCACGGCGGCTTTGCTGGTGGCGTTTTACCGGTTAAACAGAAGAGAAGTTATTTCGTAAACAGTTGAAAAAGAATGGGTGCGGCGTAAGTTTTTTTCTCGGCGTAACCCCCGCACCCCCTGAAGGGGGCTTCAGACTCGGCGTAGCCAAGACCAGGCGTAGCCCCCTTCAGGGGGTTGGGGGTTACGCCGAGAAAAACGGGCAACAGACAACAGATAACACCATATGACCACCAACTGGGAGAAAATCCTGACGGCGAAACAGCCGCACCTGGCCGATTTGGCCAAAGCCAAACTGGTTGAAAATGACATCGACGCGGTGATTATCAACAAGCAAAGCAGTTCGTACCCGGCCTTGTTTGGGAGTTATGAACTGTATGTGCCCGTGAAAGATGCTATACTTGCCCGACTACTTCTGGACGATGAACCAACTACTCGCTAACCTTTCCAACCTGCAACAGCGCGTCATTGCGGGGGCCGTGGGCGTGGCCGTTATTCTGTTCTGCATCGATTACAGCGTGTATACCTTTGCCGCGTTGTTTCTGGTTATCAGTGCCTTAGCTCAGATTGAGTTCTACCGCTTGCTGGGTCTGGACGGCAACCAACCCCTGACTTACTACGGCACCGTAGTGGGCTGTATCATCAGCATTCTGACGTTTTTGGTCGAAATGGGGCTGGTGGCCGAATCAACGTATTACCTCATCAGCCCGGCGGCTTCAATGGTTTTTCTGATCAAACTTTACAAAAAGAAAGACATGAAGCCCTTTACCAACATCGGGTTCACGTTTTTGGGCATCATCTATGTGGGAGTGCCCTTTGCGCTGCTCAACGTGTTGGCCCTGCGCACGGGCACCTACCAGCCCCGCGTGGTGCTGGGGTGTTTGTTGCTGCTGTGGGCTAGCGACGTGGGGGCCTATTTTGCCGGTACCAAATTCGGCAAACGTAAACTCTTCGAGCGGGTGTCGCCCAAAAAATCGTGGGAAGGCAGCATTGGCGGTGCCCTGGCGGCGGGGGTGGTGGCGTTGGGTCTCACCTTCTACGCCCCCGACCTGCGCCCCTGGCAGTGGTACTGCATCGGGGCCATCATTGTAGTCACAGGTACGTATGGCGACCTGGTCGAGTCGTTGTTTAAGCGCAGCATTGCCATCAAAGATTCGGGCACCAGCATTCCCGGTCACGGTGGTTTTCTGGACCGGTTCGACGGGCTGCTGCTGGCCGCTCCGTTTATCTTAACGTTCCTTAAATTATTTGCCTAGTGGCCCGCTTGCAACCTGCTGGCCGTTTTCTTTGTTTAAACCGGGCGCAGCCCTGCCAACGGTTCGGCCTTCGTTGGGGTCAGGCCAGGTACGTTACCCCGCCCCCGCAGTCCCATGACACAACACCCGTTTAGTTTCTTTTTATTGCCCATTCTCCTTCTGTTTGCGCTGTTGCAACCCACTACCGGGCACGCGCAGGGGCAGGACAACCAGGTTACGTTTACGGGTATCATTACCGGGGGCAAATCGAATGAGCCGCTGCCGTTGGCCCGCATTTTTATTCCCCGCGCCGGAAAAGGGGTGCTCTCGGCCATGAACGGCTACTTTGCCCTGCCCGTGATTCCGGGCGACAGCGTGATTTTCAGCTACGTGGGCTACAAAACGCAGTATCACATTATTCCGCGCCGCCTACCCGAAACCACCTACTCGGCGGTGGTGGCCTTGCAGGAAGACGTGAAAATGCTTTCGGAAGTAAAGGTCTATCCTTACCCCACCGAAGAACTGTTCAAACAGGCCCTGGTCAACATGAAACTGCCCGACCAGCGCGACCGCGATGCACTGGCCAAAAATACCGACCCGCAGGCCCTGCTCCGGGCCATGGCCGCCACGCCTATGGGCGCATTGTCGAACCACCAGTACTTTATGAATCAGCAGTTTTTGGGGCGCGAATCGTTCGCCGGACGTAGCGGCGTGACCACGTTCCCGTTCCTGAATCCGTTTGCGTGGGCTAACTTTATCCAGTCTGTGAAGCGGGGCGATTTCAAGACCAAAGAATACCGGCAGGGCCTCAACAACGCCCCCCCCGAAACCATCCGCCGCGACCAAATTCTGAGCGACTAGCCCGCCCCGGCAACGTACCTGGGCAACGCACAACGGCCACTTGGTACTGAATAAAAATTTCAGACCAAAAAATTGTACTATTCTTCTGGGAAGTACCTGCTTGGGTGCATAGGGGCTGGTTTATTTTAACTTTTTTACGTCCTTATAATTTCCTTATAACGTAGTTTTAATGTGGGTGCGCGAGGTTTGTACCCGTCCACCACCCGCCGGTTATCTGCAACAACCCGGCTATTTACTCCCCATGCTGGTGGCAAAGACAAGCCACATGAAACACATTCACGTCATATTCGGCTGTTGCGCCCTGCTTTTCATAACGGGCTGCACCAAACAGGCAGAAGAAAAAAAGGAAGCGGTTAGCTATCTGATTACCAGCCCATTATTGCAAGATACCACCGTCACCAAAGATTACGTCTGCCAGATTCAGGCCATCCGCCACATTGAACTGCGGGCGCAGCAACGGGGCTATATCCAGAAAATTTTTGTGGACGAAGGGCAGCGCATCAATCAAGGGCAGATGATGTTCCAGATCATGCCCAAGCTCTATGAGGCCGAACTGAGCAAAGC
>JAYUKZ010000111.1:0-4307 GCA_043763995.1 Fibrella sp. | reverse complement strand
CGGCAAAGCCGGGCAACGTTCCTGTGCGCTTGCCGGTGGCTATGGCGGGTAACAAACCCGACCGGAAATAGCTCCCCTTAGTCAGTGCGGCCAAACAGGACATCAACTCAGGCAGGGTGCATAGTTCGTCAATATCCAGTTTGTCTATCGTGGCCAACAACTGCGTTGGGTCGCTATCGGTATCTGTTACGCAAACAAGCACCACCGTCTGCGGGCTGACTTTATCCAACGCCTCAAACAGCGCAAGATTGTCCAGATGATGCTCGGTGATGACTGCAAACAGGGGTTTATTGGCTTCTAGATGCCGAATAAACCGGTCAGGCTCTACCTCCGATGCCTGCCATTGCAGGCCAACCTCAGCCGCCACAGCCCTGATTGACAGGGCAACGGAACGGCGGGTACATAGTATAACAAATGACATAGCGGCGGGTACAGTAGTTGTTTACCGAAAACAGGTACATGCCGCAATGTAGGAGAAAGTTAGTATAAATAGAATTTTTTTAAAGAGAACTTTGGTTACTTGTACAGGGGGGTAATTGTTTGGTTATCAGTTGATTAGGTCGTGTGTAGAGACGCGACACTTGCGTCTTACCCGTGCGAAAGCAATGTATTCGGCGTATTGCTTTCGCGAGCGTAAGACGCAAGTATTGCGTCTCTACATGCGGCCCATTCATTTCAGAATCGGCTCTAATGCGGCGCGGTTGGCGTGGAGCCAGGTGTGGATGTCAGTCACGATTTCGCGCATCCCTTTTTCGGGTTTCCAGCCGGTTAGGGCCGTTACCTTCGTGTTGTCGGTGATGTAGAGGCGAATGTCGGCGGTGCGGTTTTCGGCCACCTCCCGGATCGGGATGGTTTTGCCCGTTACCTCCTGACAGATTTTGGTCAACTCCTGCAACGACGCGCTGCTTTCGTTGCCGCCACCCGCGTTCAGAATCTCGCCGTTTACTACGTCGAGGTTGTGCAGTTGAAAATCAATTAAACGGTAGAGGTCGTCTACGTGGAGCATATCGCGGGTTTGCTTGCCGGTGCCGCCGTAGCCGATGTAGGCCAGTTGTTGCTCGAAATAGTGTTTGGCCACCCACAGCACCATCACGCCCTGATCTATTTTGCCCATCTGCCAGGGGCCGGTAATGACCCCGCACCGGTTGATGACCGTTTTCAGGCCGTAAAATTCGTTGTATTCCTGAATCAGCAGTTCCGAAGCCAGTTTGGTGGTGCCGTAGAGCGACCGCGCCCCGCCGAGCGGAAAATCTTCGGCAATGCCCCGGCTGCTTACGCCAGGTACGTGTTGGTCGTCGGTCAACTCAAAACGGGTGTCGGCCTCCCGGAAATTGAGCGTTTCGAGGGCCTTGATGGGGTAAATCCGGCTGGTGGAAAGGAAAATAAACGCCGCTTTGTGCTTCAGGGCGTAGTTGAGGCAGTTGACGGTGCCAAACAAATTGGTATTGATGAGGTAGTCGGGCGTACCGTCGAGGCCCGCCAAGACGGAGGGTTCTGCCGAGGCTTCGATCACGACATCCACGCCGGGCAGGGCATCGAAATCTTCTTTGCTCCGAATATCGCCGTGCATAAACTCGACCCCCGCTTTTTTCAAGCGCGAAATGTTCAACTCCGATCCGCGCCGTTTCAGGTTATCGAGCGCGTAGAGGGTATACTGGGGGTAATTGGCCTTGATGGCAATGGCCAGCGACGAGCCAACGAAACCGGCCCCGCCGGTGATGAGGATTTTCATTTACGTGACAATTCGTTTTAATTTGACGTTTTCGACCGGGCGGATCACCAGGGGTACTTTTTCTATTTTGACCGAACTACTGTCCAGCCCAAACCAGCGGTCTTCGGGCGTGGTGAAGCCTTTGATGGAAAAATAGGCGTTCATAATGATTCGCTCGAAAGCGGGTAAGTCGTTTTCGAACGAAAGAAATTTTTCGAGCACCACAAACCGGAAATCACCGATTACGTTCTGCCGGTTCAGCGATTCGTAACGGCTTGTGATATCTACTTCTTTGTTGCGCACCATGTCTTCAATCACTTTCCGAAGGAACAAATTAATGCGCTGCTCCACCCGGAAACCCAGCCGGAATGTGATCTTGTAGGCATCGTCGGGCGCAATGGTGTTCACTTTGTACTCCATCGTGTAGGGGTCGTCGGTGGTGTCTACGTGCACAAACCAGTAGATATCGGCGCGTTTGGGGCGTTTCTGGAAGATCGAATAAATAATTTTCGACTCGATCTCCGACTGCCGCGCTGCGTTGCTCATAAAGACAATGTGCGTGGCATATTTAGGAATGCTGATATCGCGGCTTAGTTCTTTCAGTGATTGCAGGTAGTGATCAATGCGGACGTATTCGGTGAGGCGGAGCTTGATCTGGAACGCCTGGAGCCAGATGTACATCACCCCGGCAATGGCCGCGCCGATAATCAGGGACACGTACCCACCATGCTGGAATTTGATGAGGTTGGCCACCAAAAACGACCCTTCGATGGCCAAATACACCGTCAGAAACAGCACCACGCCCCACGCCTGGTATTTTCTGCTGTAGAGGTAGTAGGCAAAAAGCATGGTGGTCATGAGCATGGTGAGGGTGATGGCCAGCCCATAGGCCCCTTCCATGTTGCTCGACTCGCGGAAATAGAGCACCACGCCCACGCAGCCCATCCAGAGCAATAAATTGATGCTGGGCACGTATAATTGACCCTTTTGCGCCGAGGGGTAGCGCAACCGTACCTTTGGCCAGAAATTGAGCCGAATGGCCTCGCTGATGAGCGTAAACGAGCCGCTTATGAGGGCCTGCGACGCAATAACGGTGGCGGCGGTGGCAATGACAATGCCGATGGTGAGAAAACCGGCGGGCATCACCTGGAAAAACGGAATCCGTTCGTTGAGGTTTTCCCCGGCGTGTTTAGTGAGCCACACGCCCTGCCCGAAGTAGTTGAGAATCAGCGCACTTTTCACAAATACCCAGCTTACCCGAATGTTTTTTCGCCCGCAGTGACCCATGTCGGAATACAGGGCCTCGGCCCCGGTGGTACACAGAAACACCGAACCCAGGAGCCAGAAACCACCCGGATATTCGACCAGCAGTTGGTAGCCGTAGTAGGGGTTTATGGCGGCGAAAATGGTGGGGTCCTGGGCAATGTTCATGATGCCCAGCACCGAAAGCATCCCGAACCAAACCAGCATCACGGGGCCAAACGCCGTGCCCACCACGCTGGTGCCAAACACCTGAATCAGGAACAGCACCGTGAGAATCCCGATCACGATGGTCATAATTTCGGTTTCGGTAATAGCGGGGTAAAGCTGCCGCACCCCTTCCACGGCAGAGGTCACGGAGATGGGCGGCGTGATGATGCCGTCGGCCAGTAGGGCCGCGCCGCCAATAATGGCCGGGAGCGTGAGCCAACGGGCGTGGCGACGTACCAGGGCATAGAGTGCAAAAATGCCGCCTTCGCCCCGGTTGTCGGCCCGCAAAATCAGAATAACGTACTTGACGGTAGTTTGGAGGGTCAGTGTCCAGAAAATGCAGGAGAGTGCCCCCCGCACCACGTCGGCATCAATTACATTGCGGGGACCAACAATGGCCCGGAGTGTGTAGAGCGGCGAGGTACCAATGTCGCCATAAATAATACCGAATGCTACCAGCAAGCCGGCAGCGGTAACGGTATCCAAGTGTTTTTTATCGTCCATAAAGGCCCACAGGCACCAACAAACCCTGCTAGCCCCTGAAACGCGCCCAAAGATAACAGGGCAACAGTTTTTTTGTTTACTGCTTGTGCCCGCCGTACTCTGCCCCGCCCGGTACGCCAACAAACAGGACTGAGGGGTTTTTTGGCGTACTTTTGCTCCACATAGCCCCCACGCAACCCGTTTTGGACCTCCCTCAGCTTTCCATTATTGCCCCGCTCTACAACGAACGCGAATCGTTTGGCCCGCTGGTGAGCCGCCTCACGGCCCTGCTCAACACCTCGCCCTACCGCATTGAGGTGGTGCTGGTAGACGATGGCTCCCGCGACAATACCGCCGAACTGATACGCACCCTGGCCCTGGCCGACCCCCGCTACCACGGCGTGTTGCTGGCCCGCAATTTTGGCCACCAAACCGCCGTAACGGCCGGTATGGCCGCCGCCACCGGCACCGAAGCCGTGCTCATCATCGATGGCGACCTGCAAGACCCGCCCGAACTGCTGACCGAGTTTTACGAGCACATCCAGGCGGGGTATGATGTGGTGTATGCCATCCGGCGAAAACGCAAAGAGGGACTGCTGAAACGAACCGCCTACGCGGCGTTCTACCGCCTGATGAAAAAAAT
>JAYUKZ010000110.1:0-16332 GCA_043763995.1 Fibrella sp. | reverse complement strand
TCAAAACGGTCAGAACGCGGTGTAATCGTTTTTGAAGAGCCTCACATTGCAGTTATTGAAGCCAAAAAAGACGATTTTACGGCGGGTTGGGCGCAATGTGGTTTAGAAATGGTGGCTATTCAGAAAATTAATAAAAAAGTGAATGTTCCCGTTTTTGGCGTTGTGTCAAACGGTGAAACTTGGGAATTTGCCCAATTGAACCACAACCAGTTTACGCTATTTCGCCAACGATTCGATATTAACGAATTAGACGCATTGTTTTCAGCCTTAGTTTCTGTCTTAGAGGTTTGTAGATTACAAATTGCAGAAAATAACGCATGAAAATCGAAAAAATAAAACCCCAACAAGTCGAAACATTAGCCGATTTGTGCCGACAAATTTACCAAGAAAGTTACCCCTACTTGTGGGACGACGCGGGCAAATGGTACATGGAAACCCGCTACAATGTTCCCAAGTTATTAGCCGAAATCGAAAACCCAAACGCTATTTATAGTTTTGTTTATCAAGATAATAACTTAGCGGGACACTTAAAATTAAACCTTGATTCGGACGCAATCGTAGCCAACACCAGTACCTATGGCAACAGCAGCACGTTGATTTATGACCAAAAAACAGCGGAAGAAATTGAATCGAAAGCAGGTTTAGAAGTAGAAAGAATCTATTTTTTGAATGAGCACACTGGCAAAGGTCTGGGCCAAAGAACGCTGGATTGGGTCTTTGATTTGGCACAAAAAAAGGGCAAAGACTACGTTTGGCTGCATTGCATGGACAGTTCGCCCGCGCAAGCGTTCTATAAAAAATACGGTTTTGAAATTTGCGGCGAAACGGCTTTGCCTTTTGAATTAATGAAACCGCAATACCGACGAATGTGGAAAATGTGGAAAAAAGTAGAACATAACGCATGATAATTTATCCGCTGATAGACGCACATTTACTGGGAATTTAATATGGCTTCCAACGGTGTCAAAGCATTGGGCTGTTTAACGCGGCTACCCACTTTCAGCATATGAGCGTAACTACCGTTTTCTAAATGAACCATTAACAGTTGCGGCACATCGTCGCTGAGTGTCTTGTTAAAATAAGCAGGATTGACGGAAACAATTTCTGTTTGGGTTACTTCCTCTACCTCCCCTACTCCGTTCAAAGTGGGTTTATCCATGCCCTCGAAATATTGCCTAACTCCCTCGGCAGTATAGTTTGGAAAAAAAGGATAGAAATCACTGACATTGCGGTTTAGCCATTCGGTTGGCTTTTTTAAGTATTCTAACATTACTTTTCTGGCTTCATAACTGCCTTTTTCTACCTGGACTATACGTTTATCATATTTTTGTTTTTCTGTTTCCCAAGTTTCAATAAACCTTCGACGGTAAGAAGCCATTTGCTCTTTCGTGTAATTTTTTGAATTATCAATGCGTTTTAAGTCTTCATCAAACCGCGCTTTGTTTTGAGTTTCATTAGCTGGTGTATATGCCAGTTTTGCCGAGGCAATTTCTTTTGCTTTAAAATCTTCTAAATCTTTTAGTATTTGTTCCAAGTATTCTTTCCGCGTGATAGGAAGAAAAACTGGCTTATCACTGTTGCGTAAAATGATAAAATCGTTTACGGTGTACATTTTTGCATCAGCATTATTTTTAGTCCGTTGTTCATAAAAATCTATCCTGCCTTCACTGCGTTTCTTTTGTATGATTGTGAACGCAGGCTTTGCGTTGACGGTATGAACCCCCTCACTGTCGGTAAATCCAACCGTAAAAACATTATTAAAAACCACCTGAATATTTGAACCACTCTCGCCTTCGGTGAAGATGGTATTTCTATCGTCGTAACAGTAATAAGCAAAAAACTGCATTTGGGAACTGTAAAAAGTCTTTATCCCCGTTGCTTGGTATAAAATTCTGTGGGTTTCACCGTTACCTACAAAATCAGGATAAAAATTATCGTAGTAAACCAACTTGGCACCCGTAAAATTGGTAACTATATTCTTTACCCATTTTTCTGCTTTGGCAAGGTGAGGTTTCCTTTTGGCAATTTGCGAGGCACTCATTTCGCCTATTGAGGCAGAAACTACATTCTTTACCGTAGCCAAAGTGGAAGGCTTATTGGCAGCTTGGGTTTTACAATCTTGTGCAAAACCTATTTGCGTTAGTAATGCCAAGAATGTAATAATTGAAAAAGCAAATAAACGCAAGGGGCTTAAATGCTTTCTATCAATTTCATAATTGCAGCAAGTAAGCATTTTTTGTTTCTTCATCGCCATTCATTTTTTAATACTTCACAAAAATTAGTTTAAAAACTTTATTGTTGTTTTTGTAGTCGTAGTCAAACTGACACCTGAGTTTTTATTCACCAAATTAGGGTGTTTCCCGTGTCAGCCGAAACCGACGAGCCAGCAAAAAGCCTGCCTACTGCGGTCTGCTTCCTGTCGCCCGAACGCTGCCTTGCAAGCACATTTTAGGCAAACACCCAACGCCCACAGGGGTTGATGGCGAGCAAGTTAGTCAAAAAAACGCACGTACTTCCGGCCTTTACACCCCTGTTTTCGTTGGGCTAAATCTCTGCCTTCGGGACGTGCTGCCTGTCGACGGGAAGCTGGCCCACGCGGAGCGAATCAATTTGACAGTGTTTATTTTTCAGGGCTTACCATTAACAAGGAAACCTTCCAATTTCCTTCCTTGTCCTTCTTCCAAATATGCAAAACTTTGTTGCGTACCATTTTGGCTACTCCGGTTGAGTCTTGTACCGGTGCTTGCATCTTATCTAAAGAATACGCCATATCACCATCTTCCGAAAATTGTATCAGGTGCGGCTTTGCCTCGTCTTCCCACTTAATGTCCATCTCAAAGTTGGTAGGGGCGGCTGCATAGATTTTAATCATTTCAGCTTTTCCCTTCACAGGTTCAGGTGCTTGATCTACAATCAAGGCATCATCAGCGAAGTAATATGCAATTTGCTCAGGTTTTCCCGTTGATGCTTTCTTTGACCAATCTGTCCAAGCATGGGTGATTTTCTCCTCTTCTTCCTTAAAATCAACTTTTTGTTGTTTGCAACTGGCGAATAGAGCAAGTAGTGAAAATATAATTAGGTATTTCATAGTTCGTTAGCCTTGTTTAATATGCCCTAAATCTGCTTCACTTGCCTTGTCGGGGAGATTGGCTTCTCACCCAGAACCCCGAAATGGAAACCCAAACCTGCCTAACCGGGGCGTTCAAATTGTCGCACGAAACCCAGAAATGAAGACCCAAAGCCTAACCTCAGAGCCGTGCAACCTGTCAACCGGAACTTGAAAATGGAAACCCGACATTGACTCCACCCAACGCCCCAGGGGCTGATGACGAGCGTAGCGAGACATTTACACCCCCTGTCCGTTGGGCTGAATGCCTTGCCTTCGGGGACGCGCTTCCTGTCGCCCGAACCCCGCCCACGCGGAGCGAACCACAACGCACTTTCCGATTTCTACGCCAACGGGCGAAGCTAAACAACACACCTTCAACCTCTTGTACCGAGCCTTGTCAAGCCCGACTGCCGGGACATGCTGCTTGTCGCCAGAACGTTTCCCTGCAAGCCTGAACTTCGACTGTTGGGGCGGTTGGCCTGTCAACCGCACCCTGCCGAACAAGCAAAACGCCTAATTTTTACGGCTTAACAGTTAAGCACATTAATTTAAAATCTATCCATCATTAATACTAATTCTTAAACGCCCATTGTCATCTTGTAGAATCGCAACTATTGATATAAAAGCATCTTTTAGGTAGTCTTCAATATGTCCTTCTTCTTCATTATCTCCGATTCTGTATTCGTTATTTGTGTAATACTCTCCAAAATAATCTTCTTGCGAGAAGGTTTTGATAAAATAATCTTTCGGCTGGAATATAATTTTTTCTGACAACTTTACTATGGTTCCATCTGGTTTGGCATTTTTAGAATAGCAATGTAGTACTAATGGATGTTTTAGAACAAGTGAATCTCCCGCAAAAAACAGGTTCAGATTTTCTAAACTCTCTAATTCTACACGTTTATTTTTCAATAAAAATTGACCTATTTTTAAGCAGAAATTTCTTAATTCAGGTTTTGATATGAGAGAGTACTTCATCTACGCGAACTATGTTAAATAGGCTTCACCACTTTTGAATGTTAATGTTGTGGCCAGAACGCCCAACCTTAAGAGCGTGTTGGGGAATTGAAAAGTACTGGTAGCGGGGTCAACTTTGTGGTCGCCAAACTACGAAGCCATGACCAAACAGTGGATGCCACTGACCGACTACCAGTGGACCGCAATTTCGCCCTTTTTTGATCTGAAACGCAAACGTAAGCACGATCTTCGCCATGTGATGGATGCCATCCTGTGGCTGTTAAAAACGGGAACGCAATGGCGTAACCTGCCCCCAGGTTGGCCTCACTGGCAGGCGGTTTACTACTATTTTGACCAGTGGAAACTGGACGGAACATTTGAGCGAATGAACATTTGTTTAAATCAGTTGGATCGTCAGCAGCAGAAACGAGAGCCGAACCCATCGGCTTTATGCATTGATTCACAGAGTGTTAAGCTGGCTCCTTTTATCTTTGAGTACCGGGGAATTGATGCCAACAAGCGCGTCAATGGCCGTAAACGGCAACTGGTGGTGGACACCCAGGGGCGGCTGTGGGCGGCAGATGTTCATGCCGCCAACGAGGGTGACGGGCCAGCAGCGATTGCGCTGATTGTGCCAATCTTATGGGGGGCAGGTGAACGGTTGGAGAAGATTTACGGTGATCAGGCTTACAATGGAGTTTTTAAAACGGCGTTGGCCCAGTGGAGTATTGAGTTTGAAAAAGCGTCTCGTAGTGAGTCTGCTAAGGGCTTCGTTCCGGTCGCCAAGCGGTGGGTTGTGGAGCGGAGTATCAGTTGGACGAACTTCTTCCGGCGGTTGGTAAAAGACTACGAGTACACCCCAAGTTCATCCATAAACTGGCTCTATCTGGCTAATAGTCAGATCATGTTAAATAGAATGTCTTCAAAATCAAGTAGTTAATTTCCCAACACGCTCTTAGTGTCTTTAAGACGTTGCCCCGAAGGGCAGCGTTTTTTTGTGCCTGGTACGTGCCAACCTAAAGTTTTCGGTACCGATAACTATTTGCCGTTTCGTGAGTTTTAAATAAATCAAGGAATCAGCAAATCCGATGCGGTTGATTCCTGCGTAGATGGTTCAGTTCTGCAAGGACAAACACAATTCACTCACGAGTAAAACACACAAACCAGTACCATGAAAACGATTAAACTTTTGCTCTCAATGATCGCTGTTGCTGCCATTGGCACCTCGGCAATAGCCCAGGAGAAAACAGTAATGGTAGGCGGTGCGCCCATGTACCCTTCGAAAAACATCATCGAAAATGCCGTGAACTCAAAAGACCACACCACGTTGGTTGCTGCCGTTAAGGCCGCTGGTCTGGTTGAGACACTGTCGGGTCCCGGCCCATTCACGGTGTTTGCCCCTACCGACAAAGCGTTTGGCAAACTGCCCGCCGGTACGGTAGAGACGCTGGTGAAGCCCGAAAACAAAGCCACCCTGTCGGGCATTCTGACCTACCATGTGGTAGCTGGTAAAGTGAGCGCGGCTGATTTGGTGAAGAAAATTAAGGCCAGTGGTGGCAAAGCCATGCTGACTACTGTGGCCGGTGGCATGTTGACCGCCACCCAGAAAGGCAAAAAAGTTATGCTGACCGATGCCAAAGGCGGCAAGGCTACCGTTACCATGGCCGATGTGAACCAGTCGAACGGCGTGATTCACGTAATCGACACCGTGCTGTTGCCCCAGTAGTTTTCCGGCACCGTTTCACACCCATCGAAAAAAAACCCGGCTCACTTGAGCCGGGTTTTTTGCGTTTGGGCTGTTTAGGATTTGCAATCCTCAACAGCAATAACCGGGCGTTTGCAACGCCTTTGATTTAGAAAAACGCGTTGCAAACGCGCTGTTATTCGGTTCAGGATTGCAAATCCTGAACAGCGTTCAACGTACCTGACAAACCTCAGCGGCCACCGGGCGGGCAGTTTTTGCGCAGAAATTCGGTATACAAACTGCTTAGATGTTGCCGGGTACCGGCCCCCTCAAAAATGCCGTGCGACCGGTTGGGGTAGGCCATAAACTGAAACGATTTGTTGTGTTTAATCAACTCGTTGAGCAGCATTTCGGCGTTGGCGTAGTGGACGTTATCGTCGCCGGTGCCGTGGATGTAGAGCAGGTTGCCGCGCAGCCCTTTGGCGTAGGTGTTGGGTGACCCGGCCACAAAATCGGCCCGGTTTTCCTGCGGAAGGCCCATGTACCGTTCCTGATAAATATTGTCGTAGGTGAGCTGGTTGGTGATGGCCGCAATGGCAATGCCGGTCTGGTACAGTTGCGGGTACTGAAACATCAGGTTCAGCGTGGTGGCCCCACCGCCGCTCCAGCCCCACACCGCTACCCGGCTGCTGTCAATAAACCGGTGGCGGGCCAACAACGCGGTGGCCCCCTGCGCCTGGTCGCGGATGTTGAGCCGCCCAATTTGCCGGTAGATGCTCTTACGCCAGGTTGCCCCTTTCAGGGAAGGTGTTCCCCGGTTATCGAGCGCGGCGTAGATGTAGCCCTCCTTCACCATGTCGCCCAAAAACAGGTTGTTGCTCCCCACCGAAAACACGTCGTTGGTGGTGGTGTTGGCGGGTTCGCCGTAGACGTAGAAAACGATGGGGTAGCGTTTGGTGCTGTCGAACGCCGGGGGTAGGGCCATCCAGCCATCCAGCGTGATGCTGTCGGCGGTGGTAACGGTGAAAAAACGCACGTTCTTGTTTTTGGCTACCCCCGGTTTTGGCGCATTTCCCCGCAAAAGACCGTGGGTGGGCAGGCTAACCCAGGCTTGGGTGGGGGGCGTGGTGGCGTTGCTGAAACTGTGCAGGGCTACCCGTCCGTTGGGCGAAATATCGTAGCCGTGGGTACCGGCCAGCCCCGCCGGGGTCACGCGCTCGGCGGGGGCGGGGCGGCTGAGGGAGGCGCGGTAGAGGTAGCGTTGGGTGGCGTTTTGGGGTGAAGCCGTGAAATAGACGTACCCGGAGCCGTTGTCGGCCTGCTCGTCAATCCGTTCCAGTTCGCCCATGTCGTAGGGGCCGGGGGTGAGCAATGTCTGGCTTTTTCCGTCGCGGCTGATCTGGTAAATGTGCCGCCAGCCGTCTTTTTCCGACACCCACAAAAACGCTTTTCCGCCCTTCACCCACTCCCAGCCCGTGGGGTCGTCGCGGTCCCAGCGGGCTTTAATATCGATCCAGGCCGCGTCGGTTTCCTCGAAAATGGGCGTAACGGTCTGGCGGGTGGGCTGGCATACGTACAAGGTGCTGCGGTTTTGTTTGCGGTTTAACTGCTGTACAATCAGTTCGTTGGGGGCCGTGCCGGTGGCCGGAAACCATTCGGCACGTACCAGGTAATGTTGCGCCGGGTCGCCGGGGAGGGTCAACCACCGGGTGGGGCCACCGCTTGCCGCCACCACCCCCAGCCGCGTGGGCGAGGGTGACTCGCCCACTTTGGGGTATTCGACCGGAATGGTATACGAATAAATCGAATCGGTGTTGTCGATCATCAGAAAATCGCGAATCTGGCTCGCGTCTACTTGCCAGTACAGAATCTGCTTGCTGTCGGGACTCCAGCGAAACCCGTCGCGGCAGCCAAATTCTTCTTCGTAGGCCCAGTCGAAGGTGCCGTTGATGCGGTTGCGGGTGCCGTCGGTGGTGAGTTGGGTACGTTTGCCGGTACTTACGTCTTCGGCATACAAATTATTTTTGCTGACGTAAGCCACCCGCCGCCCGTCGGGCGAAAGTTTGGCATAAAGTAAGGACTGGGCGGGCAAATTAGCCCCCACGCGCCGCAATTTGGCCTGGCCAGTTGTGGCCCGTCGGTTCAGGAGGTAATAGTCGCCACGGGTGTTGTACCGCCACACGCGGGCCGTGTTGGTGAAGATGAGCACCTGACTTGAATCCTGGCTGAACGCATAATCGGCCACCACGATAGGCGTTTTTTCGCCTGTGGGCGTTAGGTCAGCGGCGGAAACCAACTCGGTTTCCCGCCCGCTGACGGCATCGGTACGGCTGATGCCTCCGTTGGCGGCGTTGCTGATGAACTGCCCGTCTGCCGACCACCGCAGGGCGCGGGACCGGAATTGGGCATGGGAAACTTGAGTGGCCAACAGGCCGAAAAGGAACAGTACAGGCAGTCTGAGACGCATACGTTGGGGGTTAAAGCAATGAAGTTACGCCGTTTTCCTACACGCCGCCCCAGGCTGTGGCTGGTTTCGCTAGATTTGCAGTTCATGCACCTTTTTTACCAACCCAGCCTGACCCCGGCAGATGCGGCGGGCCTGCTCACCGACGACGATGCCCGCCACGCCACCCGTACCCTGCGCCTGACCGAAGGCGACCCCATTGCCGTGACCGATGGGCGCGGAAATCGCTACGACAGCGTTATCACCAAAGCCGACAAACACTGCGCGTTTCGGGTGGTGGGTAACGTACCTGCGCCGCGCCGCCCGTTCTCGGTGCGAATTTGCCTGGCCCCCACCAAAAACCTGGACCGGGTGGAGTGGTTTGTGGAAAAAGCGGTGGAAATCGGGGTAGAGCGAATCAGCTTTTTTGCCGGGCAGCACTCCGAACGCCGGGTGCTGAAGCTGGACCGAATCGAAAAAATTGCCGTCGCAGCCATGAAACAATCGCTACAATGTTGGTTGCCGCAACTGGACGAGTTGCTACCGTTCGACAGGTTTCTGACCACAGTGGGGGAGGCCCAGCGGTTTGTGGCGCACCTGCCCGCCACCGGCCCGCCGCCCGCCCTGCACCAGTTGGCTCAGCCGGGCGGAAGCTTTGCCGTGCTGATTGGCCCCGAAGGCGATTTTTCGGCACTCGAATTGCAGCAGGCTCAGGCGGCGGGCTTCCGGCTGGCGGGCCTCGGCCCCAACCGCCTCCGCACCGAAACCGCCGCCCTCACGGCCTGTGTGGGTTTAAATTTGTTACACGCTTGATTCAGACCGAAAAAACAACGTACCTGTAAGTAGTCAAGCCGAATTAGTTTATCGTATTTAGCGTAACCCCCAACCCCCTAAAGGGGGCTAAAGCTTGACTATTATCAACCTAAGCCCCCTTCAGGGGGTTGGGGGTTATGCCGAAAAACCAACGTACCTGACCCTATGAAACCCGCATCAACTACCCTGATTTTACTGCTATTCGCCTTGTTTTTCCTGTCTGGCGAAGCGCGGGCGCAGCCCTACGCCTACCGCATTGCCAAACTGAAATATAACGGCGGCGGCGATTGGTACGCCAACAAAACATCGTTGCCCAACCTGATTCGGTTTGCCAATCAGCAACTCAAAATGGCCATTTTCCCTGAAGAAGACATTGTGGAAGCGGGCAGCACCGATCTGTTTTCGTACCCATTCGTCCACATGACCGGCCACGGAAACGTGCTCTTCTCCGACGCAGAGGCCCAAAACCTGCGCCGCTACCTGATGGCGGGTGGTTTTTTGCACGTCGATGATAACTACGGTCTGGATAAGTTTATCCGCCGCGAGATGAAGCGCGTCTTCCCCGAATTGTCGTTTGTGGAACTGCCTTTTTCGCACCCGGTCTACAACCAGAAATTCCGGTTTCCTAACGGCCTACCCAAAGTGCATGAGCACGACGGGCGACCCGCGCAGGGCTTTGGCCTCATTTATCAGGGGCGGCTGGTTTGTTTCTACAGCTACGAATGCGACCTGGGCAACGGCTGGGAAGATCAGGCGGTGTATAACGATCCCGAATCGGTGCGGCAGGCGGCCCTTCGAATGGGGGCTAATTTATTGCAATATGCCACCACCGTGGCCAACTAAATTGGCCGGGTTTTCGTATATAGGGCATAGAAGCCCGAAAAAATGGCCCTTTTGTTTCCCAGATTAACCATACTTTAAACACGTAGCCCTGTGATTGTTGTCGCCGCCTTTGTCGTGCATTGGTATCTTTCGCTTTTCTGCCAGACGTTTTTTTTGCACCGCTATTCGGCGCACAAGATGTTCTCGATGAGCAAATTCTGGGAGCGTTTTTTCTACGCCCTCACCTACATCTCGCAAGGGTCGTCGTACCTCAGTCCCCGCGCCTACGCCGTGTTGCACCGGATGCACCACGCCTTCAGCGACACGCCCAAAGACCCGCACTCGCCACACCACACCAAAAATGTGTTTACGATGATGTGGCAGACCAAAAACATTTATAACGCTGTCCTCCACCGCACGCAAGCCATTGAGCGGCAATTCGACCGGAACTACCCGGAGTGGAACCTGATTGAAAAAGTGGGCGATTCCTGGATTTCGCGGGCCGGTTGGGGCATTGTCTATAGTCTTTTCTACATCTTTGCGTATATCTACCTGGATATGCATTGGGCGTTTTTCTTCCTGCTTCCCGTCCATTTCGTGATGGGACCCGTCCACGGGGCCATCATTAACTGGAGCGGCCACAAGTATGGCTACAGCAATTTTGATAACCACGACAAATCAAAAAACTCGTTGATGCTCGACGTGGTGATGATGGGCGAGTTATTTCAGAACAACCACCACAAACTGCCCAATTCGGCCAATTTTGGGGCCAAATGGTTCGAGTTTGACCCTACTTACCCCATGATTCGGGTGCTTTCTACGCTAGGCATCATCAAGATGCGCCCCGCCAAAGCCACCGCCGAGTTTGAGACCGGCCACGACCGCCGGGTGGAAGCCTGAACAGCTCGAACAACGTACCTGTGAAAAAAAAAGCTCCGCTGACAATCAGCGGGGCTTTTTTGATGGAAATGGTTGTACGTTAGAATTGTAGCGCAAACAACTGAGCAACGCTAAACGTGAAGTCAGCAATCACAGGACTGGCCGAGATAGCCTCCGTCCCTTTGTAGGCTTTCGATTCATCGGGGCCGGTGTAGGCGTAAATTTTTTGGAGCTTCGGCACGATGTACCAAACCAGTTGCGCCCCGCCATCGAAGTAATCCTGAATTTTCTCCAACACTGCTTCATGCGTTTCCGAATCTGACAGGATTTCAATGGTAAATAACGTCCTGACTTTCTCCCCATTGCGAATAGCCTGGCGTTGCGCCGCCGTGAAGTAAGTCAGGTCAGGAATCCGTTTCCGACGACTATCTACATACGAATCAAATTCGGGCATGAGCACAAAGCCTTGCTGATAGACTACCGTTTGGGCAAACCGTCGGACTAAAAAATCGGCAATGTCTAGTTCGTCTTGTTTCATGGATTTAGGGATGAGTCGACCCCGGACAAACTCGTAACTACCGTCGTTGCCGGGCAGGTGCTGCCACGCGTCAAACTCGTCCACGGTGGTGAGGTGAGTGGGTAGTGATTCGGTGGTTATTGTTGCGATCATCGTGTTCCAGTTGTTGTGTTGCGTAGCCAAATATACAGTTTTCTGACCAACGCCGTGTTCCCTGCGCTTACAGGAATGAACCAGCCCACGGGACGTAATCCGGTATTTTGAAAACAAAAAAGGCCGCTGATTCAGCGGCCTTTTTTGATGGAAGACGGTGCTTCTGTTTGTGTGGTTATCGTAACGATTATGGGAATGGAACGCCCGACCCGATTGTAGGCCAGGTACGTTGCTTAGCGAATGGCTTCATACCCGTATGCGTTTAACCCCGTGGTGGCCACAATGCGCCCTTTCTTACCGCCCTGACCCGGCACGGCTACGCAAATACCGTAGAACCAGGCCCCCGAATTCTTGTCGACATCCGGCGAGCGCAACCGCCACAGGTGTTTGCCCGTGTTGGCATCAATGGCGTGGAGCCGCCCATCGCCCCCGCCCATAAAATAGAGCACCCCGTTGAGGTAGCTAATGGGCGAAGCCGAGCCTGAGCTTTCCTCTTTCCAGATTTGCCGCCCTGTTTCGGGGTTCAAACAGTAAGTAAACCGGTCGCCGTTGTTGGCAAAAATTCTACCCTCCTGGATGGTAAACCCAGAAAAGACAAATCCTTCAGAAAAGTTAACCGTCCACATCTCTCGACCAGTTATTAAGTCATGGCAACTCATTGAGCGAGTTGAGGTATGGTAGACTTTTCCATCGTAAATTTTAGCATGAGTTACATTTGAATTAGGAAATGAGCCGTTTAATGGCGTTCGCTCATAGACCCATTTTCGTTGCGAGAAGTTGTATAAACCCATAGCAGTCGAAGACTGTCTGCTTTTATTGACAGGATCTCCGAATAAAACAGTTAAAAACACTTCTCCTGCTTTTTCATGAGGAAGAGTTACCCAAATCAACCCTTTTGCTGGGCTGGTCGGGTCTGCTTCTTTTGAATCGTATTTTGGGTAAGTTACCCATGAAGGATCAGTTAGCGTCATAATATCATTTATGTACAACCCTTCTGATTCCTGCGAATTTCTTACCGAGCCACTCGTAAACAATATTTCGCCTGTTCCAGAACAGATGTCACGTCTTTGCAATGTCACTTGGTTTTTTGCTATGGACTTTCCTTCCTGTAAATCGATTATGTAAGTATTTCCACCCGAAACAAAACATAATTTATTTCCAGTTCTATAGTAACGCGCTTCATCAACCAGCAGGGGGTCAAGATAAGTTGGATTTGTCAATTGAGTGAGCAAATCTCCCCACTCCCAATCAATCTTGCCAGATCTAGTATCAAGACCAATTAGTTGTCGCTTATTATCTCTGTTACCACCAACTAACACATTTTGGTCTTTGTAAATGATATGTGCAGTGCAAATAACTTGTGCCAACTCACCATTATTAGAGATTGATGTACCCCACTGATGAGGTAGTTTTGTCACGACACCATTGGAGTCAGTAACAATATCTTCTTCCTTGCCACAAGAAGCAAGGAAGAAGATAAACACCATTGTTAACAGCTTCATCTATCGTCTGGGCGTAAAGAAGCTGTCACCAAACTCTCTTTCAAATGCCCGCCTGTAGATATTCTCCATGACAGGATGTCTCCTCATCTCCAAGTGGTTAACCCCCAACGCCTCGACCCGAACAGCGTTGTTGGCCCAAGGGGCGGTATAGCCCGTTTGGGAGGGGGCTTTGATGAAGCCGTCGCTTTGGCCGTTGGTGGAGGCGTAGTAGGTGTAGCAGAGTTGATCCATACTGCTGGCAGCGCACTGCTCATAGTCGTCGGGCGTGCCCAGGCTGAAGAGCAGACAGTCGTTGAAAAGCTGTTGGTTCAACTGCGGGTAACACACCGTATTGGTAGAGGGTATGCCCGCTCCAATCAGGTGGTTCCATATGCGCTCCGAGTCATAACGTACCCAGTTCATACCCCGGCTCCACTGAACAGCAACGTACACGAAGGGGATAGCCCCCAGATACCGCTTATGTCTTGTAGTGTTTTTCATTGGCTTGTTTGCTTTCGTTAACGATCTAAAGATGGTGCCTCAAAACAGGTATACCAATACAACAAACGTATCAAACGATACGACTAAAGAAAAGGTGGGTTACATAGCTGGTTTTCATTGGTTTAGTGACTTACCGGGAGCATCAAGTGCTCAATTCAGACCTATCTTGCTATGAAATTACAGTTTTATTCATCAATCCAAAAAACGATGCACATATGGAAACGTTTCCTGCCAAACTCTGTCTGCTTCGGCAGGTAGTGGGCCTTTCGCAGTATCAGCTTG
The DNA here is from genome assembly GCA_043763995.1 of Fibrella sp. GTDB lineage: Bacteria > Bacteroidota > Bacteroidia > Cytophagales > Spirosomataceae > Fibrella. The sequence continues at coordinate 2,691 of JAYUKZ010000110.1, read as the reverse complement.
CGTTTTTCCTGAATGTCAGCCAGCCTACCTATTGCCGGTGGGAAGTTGGCAGCACAAAACCGCGTTGGCGCAACCTGGAGACCATCGCTACATTTTACCAGTTGTCGGTCACGGAGCTAATCAGCATTAAAAGCAATGAACTGGCTCGTCAAACGCTCGGCAACAAGCTACTGAAATCGGGGGAGGTAAACTGACAACGTACCTGAAACAGACTTGTTCTGAAACAGGTCGGCACATATTCAGGTAGTTCGGCTTTTGTCGTGTCTGGTTCACCGGGCACTTCTGGTTTAAAGCAAACGAGGGTGTACTCGCGCTGGGTACGTTTAAGTAGGTGATTGGCTGGTGTCTTCATAAAATAAGTTGGGGGGCAACCTACTTCAGGAGACGAGTTACAAAACCAAAAAAGGCCGCTGATTCAGCGGCCTTTTTTGATGAGAATGAGTGTTCGTTAGAACGAGTACCGCAGGCCAAACTGCATCCGCCAGCGCGAGAGGAGTTGGGTATCGTTGAAGAAGGTGCTCTTCTGGGTGGCATCGAAACTATACACCACCGCGCCCGTGGCCGGGTCTACGCTGTTGATACCCAGCGGTTGGGCCAACCCCGTGTAGGACGCAATTTGGCGCACACCCCAGTTGCTGTTGAGCAGGTTGCCGAAATTCAGCACATCCAGGCTAAGCTGAAGGTTGTGCTGACCGGCCAGCCGCAGTTCCTGCAAAATCCGCACGTCGAAGGTGGAGAGCCAGGGTGTTGTCGAAGCAAACTTGCCCGCCGCGTGGCCCCGGTGCGCACTCAGGTACGTATCCTGCTGGATGTAGCTTTCCAAACCTGCCCGTTGGGTGGCCTGTTGGGCGGCAGTACCGGCAAACTGCATCTGGCCTAGTTGCGCCGCCGTAGGAATAAACATCAGGTCATTATCAAACGAACCGTCGTTGTTGATGTCGCCGCCGTAGGTGAAGCTGAACCGGTTGCCCTCGGCATACTCGGCCACGGCAGAGACGGTGGTGGCCCAACGGCCATCGCCATACACAAACCGGCGCGAAGCCGACCCCACAAAGCGGTGGCGGTTGCCGTAGTACGATGGCCCCGAAACGGCCTGATTCACGTTGCCATAGGCCGGGTTGCGGGCGTAGGCATCCGACGAGATTTCGGCACTGAGCGAGGAGGCATCCTGCGCATCGAGGAAGTTGTAGGAACCGCTCAGGAACATGCCGTTCTGGAATGATTTCTGCACCTGAATGCTGGCGTTGAAGGTATAGCCAATGTCTGTGTTGGTAAACACGTAGGCATCCGTTGCACCGCCAAAGGCGTTCACGGCCCGGTCGCTCACCTTGTAAATGGGCCGGTTGCTGGGGTCTTTCAGCACACCCGTGGGCAGGCGCAGACCGTAGTTGCGCACAATCATGGCGTTGATGTCCTTGTTATACAGCACATCGGCAGAGGCTGTCCAGCCGTTGCCAAATTTGCGGTCGTAGCCCAGGCTGCTCTTGATAACCTGCGGAAACTTGAAATCGGGGGAGGTGGTGCAGTAGAAGAAGAAGCTGGGGTTAGCCACCTGATTGCCGATCCAGACAAAGGGGAACCGGCCCGTGAAAATGCCCGTTCCGCCGCGCAGTTTCTGGGTACCGTCGCCTTTCAGGTCGTAGTTGAAGCCCACGCGGGGCGAAAACAACGGGGCCGTGCTGGGCAGGGTGAGCGAGTTGAGCTTCACCGGCGTTCCGTTTTCGTTATAGTACGTGTTGTTGGGCTGGTACGTCCCTTTTTCGCCGCCGTTGCGGTCAATGTTTTCCTGAATGCGCTGCTGCGTGTTGAAATACATGGGCATATCCACTTTCAGGCCCGCCGTGACCACCAACCGCGGTGTAACGGCAATTTCGTCCTGGGCGTAAAAACCCAACTGACCCACTTCGGTTTGGGCCAATGCCCAATTGCCGGCGGCAAACGTGGCTTTGGCGGCATCGACCGATTTTTTGAAATCAGCGGTTTTGGCGGCGGCCACAAACGCATCCACCGAGGGGTAATCGGGGCCGAACACACCGGCATAGTAGCCGAGGTTGAAGGAGTTGTCGAAGGTAAATTTCTCGAAACTGCCGCCCACCGTCAGGGTGTGCTTGCCGGCGTAGATGTTGAAATTGTCCGTGATTTGGGTCACGTTCTGGCTCAGGCGGTTGTTGATCGAAAACGGCTCGTGGCCCGCCACAATGTAGCGTACGCCGTCCCGCGCAATGTTGACCGTCGGGAAGGGCGTCGAGAAGGGGTCGCGGGCGTCGCGGAAGCCGGTAAAGCCGACTTGTAGCTTGTTGGCGTATCTGCCGTTGAAGTTTGAGTTCAGCTCGGCAATCACGCCCTGCAATTTGTTGTTGATCCGGTAGCCCGACGAATAATATTGCAGCGTCAGAAAGTCCGGTCCCCGCCGACCAATGGCCGAGGGGTTAGCGGGCAAATCGCGCGATGCGTCCAAAAAATTGTAGATCAGCGAGAGTTTGTGCACCCGGTTAGCGTTCCAGTCGAGCCGAAGCAACCCTTTGACGTTCTGCGTTTTGTGAGTGAAATTCTCGTAGGCACCCGTCTCGTAGCCGTACAGGGTTTTCAACGTGCTCGACACCAAATCTAAGTCCGAGGCCGTCACCCGTGCGACGTTGGCACCCGCCAGGCCCGGCCGCGACGCCACCCAACCTGCCGTTCCCAGATCGG
>JAYUKZ010000109.1:0-4320 GCA_043763995.1 Fibrella sp. | reverse complement strand
AACTTGAGCATATCGCCCACCATCGTCTGGATGTTCTGGATGCGCGGGTCGCAAAACTCCATCACTTTGTGGCAATCCGTGCAGATGAGGTGGTCATGCTGCCGGTAGCCGAACGATTTTTCGTACTGCGCCAGGTTACGCCCAAACTGATGTTTCGTCACCAGATCACAATCAACCAGCACGTCCAGCGTGTTGTAGACCGTGGCCCGGCTGACGCTGTAATTCTTATTTTTCATCGAAATAAACAACTCATCGACATCAAAATGGTCGGCGCGGTTATAGATTTCTTCCAGGATGGCAAACCGTTCGGGCGTTTTCCGAAGGCCTTTATTCTCCAGATACGCCCTCAAAATGGTCTTCGCCGAGTCTATATTGGTTTGATTGGGAGCAGACATAGGGCAAAAGTAGTGAAGAGTTCAACGTAACGCACGGCTCCAGCCGTGACGAGTCTATAATCAGGGGCGGGGTAATCTTTTATGCGCTCAACACGGCTGGAGCCGTGTGTTACTAATCGAACCGAACCACATCGAACACGCCGTCTACCCGCTCCAACTTGCGCATCAGCGTGTCGAGGTGGGTGGTGTCGTGGACGTAGAGTTTAATATTTCCTTCGAAGATACCGTCCTTAGAATCAATCGTGACCGAGCGCATGTTGATGTTCAGTTCGTTGCTGATAATCCGGGTCACGTCGTTGACCAGCCCCACCCGGTCGGTGCCGGTGATGCGCAGACCGGCCAGAAACGCCAGCTCTTTCTGGCTCGTCCACTTGGCCTTGATGATCCGGTTGCCGTGGTTCGACATCAGTTCCACGGCGTTGGGGCAGCTTACGCGGTGAATCTTGATGCCCTCCATCACGGTCACAAACCCAAACACATCATCGCCCGAAATGGGGTTGCAACACCGCGAGAGCGTATAGTCGATCTTGTCCATGTCTTCGCCAATGAGCAGCGTGTCGCCATCGGTTCGTTCGCCATGAATCTTTTTCAACTCTTTGGTCACCATTTTGCCATCCTGCGCCCCGTCGGTGTTGAGTTTGTTGGCCCGGTTTTCTTTGGCTTCCTTGTCGGCCTTGAACCGGGTGAGTTCTTTCACCTCCACGTGGCCTTTGCCCACCCGGTAGTAAAAATCGCTGCTGGTTTTGGAGCCGAAATACGCCCTGATCTGGTTCACCAGTTCGTTGGTCATCTCCATCCGCATGATCTTCAGGCGTTTGGTAATCATTTCTTTGCCGTCGGTGATGTATCGTTTATTATCCTCCTTAACGAGATCTTTGATCTTGGTTTTGGCTTTCGACGTAACCACAAACCGGAGCCAGTCTTCGTTGGGCTTCTGTTTGTTGCTCGTGATCACCTCCACCTGATCGCCGTTGTGGAGTACGTGGCTCAGCGGCACCAGCACATTGTTGACTTTGGCGGCCATGCACCGCGCCCCAATTTGGGTGTGAATCTCGAAGGCAAAATCCAGGGCGGTGGCTCCGCGCTGCAACACTTTCAGTTCGCCTTTTGGCGTGAAAACGAATACCTCCTCACTATACAGATTCGACCGAAAATCGTCCAAGAACTCGATGGCGGCGGTTTTGTCGCCTTTGTCGGCGGTTTCCAGCATGTCACGTACCTGGCCAATCCAGGAGTCAATACCGGCCCCGGTGCGGGTGTCGTTGCTTTTATATTTCCAGTGGGCGGCGTAGCCTTTTTCGGCAATTTCGTTCATCCGCGCCGTGCGAATCTGCACCTCCACCCATTGCCCCAGCTTGCTCATCACCGTGGTATGCAACGATTCGTACCCATTGGCGCGGGGCGTGCTGATCCAGTCTTTTAGCCGGTCGGGGTTGGGTTTGTAGTGATCCGTGACAATGGAATAGGCCCGCCAGCAGGCGGCTTTTTCCTGTTCGGGGGGCACATCCAGCACCACCCGCACGGCAAAGAGGTCATAAATTTCTTCAAACGGCTTCTTCGATTTGTTCAGCTTGTTCCAGATCGAATAAATCGATTTTGGCCGCCCCCGGATGGCAAACGGGTAGCCCGATGCGGTCAGGTCGTCTTCGATGGGCTTGATAAACAGGTTAATAAACCGGTCGCGGGAGGTTTTGGTCTCGCGCAGGCGTTTGGCCACGTCTTTGTAGGCCTCCGGCTCCACGTATTTCAGATATAGGTCTTCCAGTTCCGATTTAATGGCGTTGAGGCCGAGGCGGTGGGCCAACGGGGCGTAGATATAAATGGTCTCCGAAGCAATTTTCAACTGCTTGTCGCGGGGCATGGCATCCAGCGTGCGCATGTTGTGCAGCCGGTCGGCCAGCTTAATCAGAATCACCCGCACATCGTCGGAGAGGGTGAGGAGCATTTTTCGGAAATTTTCGGCCTGTTGCGAGGTGCCGTACTCGAAAATGCCCGAAATCTTGGTCAGCCCATCGATGATTCGGGCCACTTTGGGGCCAAAACTGCGGTCAATGTCGGCAATGGTGGTCTCGGTATCTTCCACCACGTCGTGGAGCAACGCGGCCACAATAGACGTGGGGCCGAGGCCAATTTCTTCTACTGCAATCTGCGCCACGGCAATGGGGTGGTAGATGTAAGGTTCGCCGGAGCGGCGGCGCATAGCTTTGTGGGCCTCCGCCGAGGTGTTGAACGCCCGCTTGATGAGCTTGGCATCATTTTCTTTCAGATACGGTTTGGCCGCCCGGAGCAGCCGCCGGTATCGTTTCAGGATTTCCTGCCGTTCAAGGTCCAGGTCAATAACCGGTTCGGGCGCGGTTGTCATAGCGTTGGTGTCGTTACGGGATGGTGTCTCACTGGTTGTTACCTCAATGTACAGCTTATAAATTGATTTTGCGGGGTTTCGGTAAAAAAACGTGCACCATCAACCAGTTTGCCGGAAATCACTTTTGGTGGGGGTGTGCAGGGCTAATTTCCAACAATCGTAATTAGGGAAATAAATCTAAAAAATCTTATTATAGTTAAATAAAAGAAAGTAGATTTACTTCGCAAAAAGTCACTATCACGTACCTGAATGGGTAGTCGGCGGTCTGTACAGCATTCATCTTTTAGTCATCTAACAACCCCCACAGCTATGTACCAAAATGAGTATTACTCCCAGGAAAATCACGGCCCCTTCGCGCTCTACAACATCGGCGACCTACAATTGGAAGAGGGCGGAACCATTCCTAACTGTCAGCTTGCCTGCGCTGTATTTGGCGAACTGAACGCCGAGAAAGACAATGCCGTTTTGATAACAACCTGGTATTCAGGCACCAGCAAGATCATGGAGCAGGTCTTTACCGGCAAAGGCCGCACCATCGATCCCGATAAGTACTTTATCATCATCGTCAATCAGATTGGCAACGGCCTGTCTACCTCGCCCCACAACAGTGAAGGCGAACTGGCGGGGCCAAACTTCCCGCACGTCCGCATCGGCGATGATGTTCGGGCGCAACACAAACTGCTCACCGAAACCTTCGGCATCACCTCGTTGGCGTTGGTGATGGGCGGCTCTATGGGCGCGCAGCAAACCTGGGAGTGGGCCGTGCGCTACCCGGAGATGGTGAAACGTGCCGCCGCCATTGCCGGGACGGCCAAAAACACGTCCCACGATTTTTTGTATACCGACACGCTCATCAACGCCATCAAAGACGACCCCGGTTTCAACAACGGCCATTACGCCAACCCGCAGGCGGTTAGCCGTGGCTTGAGCCGCCACGCCGATTTATGGTCGGTGATGGGCTACAGCACGGATTTTTTCAAGCACGAATTATACCGCCCGTTGGGTTTCGAGTCGATGGAAGCCTTCCGGGTGGGGTTCACGCAGGGATATTTTGCCCCCATGGACCCCAACAATTTGCTTTGTCTGGCCTGGAAATGGCAGCGCGGCGATGTGAGCCGCCATACCAACGGCGATCTGGCCGCCGCATTGGCCCGCGTCACGGCAAAACTGTTTGTGATGCCCATTGACGAAGATATGTTTTTTCCGCCGCGCGACTGCGAGGCCGAGCAACAACTGACCCCCAACAGCGAATTCCGGGTCATTCAGGAAAAAGCCGGCCACCTGGGGTTGTTTGGCCTTCAGCAGTCGTTTATGACTCAGGTAGATCAGCACCTGGCCGACCTGATGGCCCTGCCCGCCTGAGAGAACCCGCCCGGCTAAAATTCGACCGGCGGGTTTGCGGGGCCCAAACTTGTTCGTACTTTTGTAGTCCCAAATCAAAACCAGGAACAACGTACCTGGGTTGGGCTACCGGCGGGCGTGGCGAAATTGGTAGACGTGCCAGACTTAGGATCTGGTGCCGCAAGGCATGGGGGTTCGAGTCCCTCCGCCCGTACAAGTGTT
>JAYUKZ010000108.1:0-4326 GCA_043763995.1 Fibrella sp. | reverse complement strand
TGGTGGGGTAATCGAATTCGGTAATGGGTTCCGGCTTGGCCTGGATGGTCTGTTTAATGGCAGACTTAATACGGTTTAAAACGCTCATAGGTACCTATGTTTTAGGGTAGTTTGTTGTACTACATTTTGGGGAAATAAGGGCCAAATATAGGCAATGACCCGGCCAATGGGTTCGCAGAACTGTAATTGTTCGGGAGTGGGCGGGCAGTAAGTACCGTACACACACAAACCAGCCCAAAGGCACCTGAACTACAATATAGGTTCCGTCTATGGGCTTTTTGTCCCAACCGGTCAGGCCCTATCTTTGTTTATGCTTTACCACATAACCACCCAAAAAACCTGGGATGATCAGGTTTCCAACCCCCTTTTCGAGGCCGAAAGTCTGGATACCGACGGGTTCCTGCACCTGGCCACGGCCTCGCAGGTGACAGGCGTGTTAGAGCGGTATTACCGCAACGTACCTGATCTGCTCCTACTCCATATTGACCCGGATAACCTCCCCGACCCGGCACTGGTTCGCTACGAGCCCGCCACCGACGGCGACCTGTTTCCGCACCTCTACGGCCCGTTGCCCAAAGAAGCCATTTTGTTGGTGCAGGTGCTGGAAGAACAGGGGAGAAATTAGCGGGCAGCTTTGCGCTGTAAACTACCGGCCAATTCGGCCTGTAGGTAATTGGGCAGAAAAAAGCCGGTAATGGTGCGCAGAATGGTTTTGCCCGTGGGGTGAATGACCAGCATGGTAGGGTACACTTTCACGCCATAGCGGTCTACCAAATCCATACCCGAAAAATCGTCGATGTCTACGCGGTAGGGAATAAAGTGGGTATTCACGTACTCTCCCAGGTCAATGTCGGTAAACGTTTCGCGGTCGAGGCGGCGGCAGGGGGCGCACCAGGTAGCCCAAAAATCAATCAGAATGGGTTTGTTGGTACGTTTGGCCTCTTGCAACACGGCCTCATACGTACCTGACCGAAACAGCACGGCGGGCGGCAGCACCACGGCGGGTTCTAGCGTGTCGGCCTCGTGCTGCACCTCGGTCGAATCGGCGGTTTGGGCCAGGGTGTTCAGGCTCCACAAAGCCAGGCAAAAGGTCATATAGAAGCGCATGGCAGAAACGGGGGCTGTGAATGGTTTTGTTAAGAACGAAAAAGCGGGGCCGATTCGCATCGGCCCCGCTCGCACAAATAGGGTAGGGTTGCTGAACTAGTACTGAACGCCCAACGACCGCATGGTTTCTACGTTCATGTTGCCTTCGGGCAGTTTGTTGTCGCGCTGGTATTTCAGCAGGGCGGCGCGGGTTTTGGGTCCAATCACGTCATCGAGCGGGCCGGGGCTGTAGCCTTTGGCCGACAGGGCTTTCTGGATGGCAATGATGGTCGATTTGGTCAACTTCTGATCGCAGACCACTTCCACCCACTCGCCAATTTCCTGCGGCACCACGCTGGTGGTGGTCACGCTGCCATACTGCGCCGGAATCTCCACTTCGCTGGTCGAAGCCGGGGTTTTCACCACCGTGCGGGTCATGGCTTTGTATTCGGCAGGTACGTCAATTTCGCGGGTAGACGGGGCGTTGGCCACCACCTGCTTGCTGATCGAGGCGTACTGGGCCGGAATCTCCACGTCGCGGGTCGAAGCGGGCGAATCGACTACCTGACGGGTGCGGGTAGCGTATACAGCCGGGATTTCTTCTTCCTGGATAGACGGGGCACGAACCAACTCCTGATGGGTGTGCGTGGCGTAGATGGCCGGAATCTCGGTTTCGCGCACCGAAGCGGGCGTGACCACCACCGTGCTAGTGCGGGTGGCGTAGATGGCCGGGATGTCAATTTCGCGGGTCGAACCGGGCGTTACCACCACTTGCTTTTTCACGCTGGCGTATTCGGCAGGAATATTAATTTCCCGTACCGAAGGCTGAACCGCCACCACTTCTTTCTTCACCGTCTCGTAAACAGCCGGGATAGCCACTTCACGTACCTGGCTGGGCCGCACCTGCATTTGCTTGGTGAGGGTACCATATTCGGCGGGCAGGGTGCTCGAGCGCGTCAGGCGGCTTACGCCCGTGGTGGGGTCGACCGATACGTCGCTGATAAACACCTGCTTGCTCACGGTGGTGTACTGAGCCGGAATATCGAACTCGCGTACCGTAGCCGGACGTACCAGGGTTTGCTTGGTCATGGTGGTGTATTGGGCCGGAATGACCTCCTCACGCACCGAAGCGGGCACTTTCAGCACCTCTTTCTTGATGGTCTCGTACTGCGCGGGTACCTCAATCAGACACAGAATCCGGCAGTCGTCGGGGTTGGCCGACAGGCAGTTGGGATCGGCTTTGCCTTTTTCGTACTTGGTGTAGGCATCGCGCACTTTCACGCGCTCGGTCACGGTTTCGTATACGGGCGGGATGGTCACGAGGCGTTTGCTGGCCTCTTTCACCAGCATCTGCTCGGTGGTGGTTTTGTACACGGCGGGCACAATCTCCACGCGCTTAGTGGCTTCCTTCACCAGCAGTTGCTCGGTCACGGTCTTGTACTTGCCTTCCAGGGGCGTATACTGTGTGATGGCTTCTTTGGTCATGTACCGCTCGGTCACGGTTTTGTATTCTGCCGGAATCACCTCATACCGCTTACTGGCATCTTTGGCCAAAACGCGCTCGCTTTCGGTTTTGTAGCTGCCCTGAGTTACTTCCATGCGCTTGCTACCCTCCCGAACGGTGTATTGCTCGGTCACAACTTTATACACCGGCTCTACTACTTCATACCGCTTGGTGGCTTCTTTGGCCAGGTATTGCTCGGTTTCGGTTTTGTAGGTGGCCGGAATCACTTCCAGGCGTTTGCTGGCTTCCCGTACCAGGCGTTGCTCGGTAACGGTTTTGTATTCGCCCGGCACAATGATCTGGCGTTTGCTGGCATCGCGCAGCAGCACCTGCTCCTGCACGGTTTTGTAGGTGGCGGCTACCACTTCTACCCGCTTGCCAATGTCGCGCCGCAGAATCTGCTCTTGCACGGTTTTGTATTCACCCGGAACCAGTTCCAGCCGCTTGCTGGCATCACGCACCGTCACCTGAGCAGTTTCGGTTTCGTATTGGGCCTGTGTGGCTTCCAGGCGTTTGCCGGCCTCTTTCACCAGCACCTGTTCGGCGGCAGTGGTGAATTTAACGGGCTTCAAACATTTGGCATAACACTTGCCGGGAAGTGCATTGGGCGGCAAGTCAGACGGGGCCTGGGCGTAGGTAGCAACGCTAAGAGTCAGACCGGTTAGTAACAATAGGTACGTTTTAGTCATTTTTTTCGACGGGTTGAAAACAAATATCGAACGTTAAGACGGTAGTCCGTTCAATAAGTTTCAGGCTTAGTTTTGGTTTTTCACAAAAAATTTACGTATATCATCTCCATAGAATAAAGTTAAGTTGAGCCATGCCGTACCTGCCGAAACCAAATCTTACCCTGCAAGAGTGAGTATATAGCCCACGGAGCCAACTTTCCGGTATAACCAATAGTGTTAACCCCCATGCAATATGGCTCATCTGGATACGGATAAACCGGAGGCAAATCGCCGCGATTTTTTAAAACTTTCTGGTCTGGTAACAGGTACCACCCTGCTGTCGGCCCTACCGTTTGGCCTTCGGGCTGGTGCTGCGCCGGGGCCAACGTCTGTAGATGATACCATCCGGGTGGCTCTCATCGGCTGCGGCGGGCGGGGCAGGGGGGCGGCCATGCAGGCCCTCAACACCAAACAGAATGTCAGGGTTGTGGCTATCGCCGACGCGTTTCAGGATCGGGTCACTATGGCCTACGAGACATTGACCCAACGGGCCGATGCGGCAAAAAAAGTAGATCTTCCGAAAGAGCGGCAGTTTGTGGGCCTCGATGCCTACAAACAGGCCATTGCCCTGGCCGATGTGGTGATCCTGGCCACGCCCCCCGGTTTCCGCCCCGGCCATTTTGAGGAAGCCGTGCGCCAGAATAAGCACGTCTTCATGGAAAAACCCGTGGCTACCGATGCCCCCGGAATCCGGCGGGTACTGGCCGCCGCCGACGAAGCCAAAAAGAAGAAACTCAACGTGGTGGTGGGTCTTCAACGCCATTACCAGCGCAATTACCGCGAGGCCATCAAACGCATCCACGACGGTGCCCTGGGCGATATTGTGGGCGGCAGCGTCTACTGGATCAGCGGTGGCGTGTGGATGAACCCCCGCCAGGCCAACCAAACCGAATTGGAATACCAAATGCGCAACTGGTACTATTTCAACTGGCTTTGCGGCGATCATATCACCGAGCAACACGTACACAACATCGACGTGGCCAACTGGGTGAAGCGGGGCTACCCCGT
>JAYUKZ010000107.1:0-1243 GCA_043763995.1 Fibrella sp. | reverse complement strand
ACAGCACAAACGCCCCGGCCATAGACCCGTCCAGATTCTCCTGCCAGTTCAGGTACTGGTGGTATTGCCGGGCAGTCAGATCGGCCCAGGCCGATGGTCCCCGGTAACGGCGGGAGCGTGGGGTGGTCAGGACGATGTGGTTCATGTGGCGATGAACAGATTTTTTCGGTTCGGGCGCGTGGCCACAAACGAAACGTGTACCCAGCCGGGGTTGCCCTTTTCGTCGGGGTATTCCAGCCCCAACTGGTCGAACTCCAGGTGTTTAAGAATGTACTCGTATAACTGCCGGTTTGAGGGTTCCCCCACCAGGCTATCGCAGTCGATGTCTATCGCCTCACCGGTCATGTGCTGACTGGTTTTGCTGCCCCCCACCGCCGTGTTCAGTTTTCGAATCCGAAAAAAGGAGCTGACCGGTAGCTTGCCAAATTTAAGACACAGAGGTAGGTAGATGTTGGTGTACACCGCCAGCATGGCCGTGTACTGCGTGGCCGTTGGTATGTTAGCGATGCCCCTGCGGCGGGCGGTATTCGACCGAATGCCCTCGCTGTAGGTCAGCCATTGGCCAAAATCGGGAAAGGAGTGTTGAAGCGTGGGCATGTTACAATACGATCAATCTAAGCACCGCTGTTACGATCACACCCCCGCCAACAATAGCCAGCCCGTCGCGTACTCTTCGCAGAAAAATACCCGCTTTAGTGCGCGGTTTCCACCTATGTAATTCGCCCTCGGTAGTAGTCAGCCGCGACGTTGTTTCGTCTATGGTGGCGTGTAGCCCTTCCTGTTCACGCAGCAGTTGTTGGTTGCGGGTATTGAGGTACGTGATTTCCCGACTGGCCGAATCCAGGGCAGCGTTAGCCCGACTCATTGTTGCCACACTCCGCTCATCGCTGGCCCGGATTATTCGGGCACTCACGGCGCGGGTTGAATCCAGCACCGTCAGGGTGCGTTCGTAACTGGCTTTCCACGTCAGGGCCTGCTGGCAACAGTTGGCCACGGGGAACGGTTGCGCGTTGGCCAGGGCCAGGCCCGTCAGCAACGCGAGTAGCAACAGAATGGCGCGGGCAAACATCTGTAATCGGTGAGTAAGCATGGCGTTAGGGGTGTAGGGCGTTTAGGCTATCGAACATAACGCGGTCGGCCTGCGCGGATGGCGTGAGCGGCACGGGCGTAATGACGCGGGGCGTGGGGGTGAACGCAGGGGGCGGCGCGGGAGTAGGACGGCACAACTGCACGATCCACAGCA
>JAYUKZ010000106.1:0-16480 GCA_043763995.1 Fibrella sp. | reverse complement strand
CCCCGACACAACGCCCAGGCCGGAGCCGTGCATAAGTGCAACGAAGTTTCACCAGTGGCAGCAGCAGCACCCGTACTTTAGTCAGATGGGTATCAACTCACTCAAGCATCGCTAAGGCCAAATAGGTCATAAACAGCCGGGGGGACACCCGGAACCAATCAATTTTATCTAAATCCATCTACTTTAGACAATGACCCCACGAAAAAAGACCGGAGGCCGCAAGGCGGGAACTCCCAACCTGATAACTGCCGACATCAAAAGCCGGATTGCTGCCCTCATTGATGAACAGTTTGATTCGATCAGTGCCGATATGGCGGCTTTGGAACCCAAAGACCGGATAGCCGCCTACCAACGGTTTATCGAGTACGTCTTACCCAAACAGCGCGAGCAAAAAATAGACCTGCCCGCCCGGATAGCCGTGCCGGAGGCGACCCTCACCGACGAGCAGCGCGCCGCCCTGGTGGCCCTGAACCGACAACTGCGGGCCAATTCGGGGGGCGGGCCGAAGTAGGCTACCCTGAACCCGAACGGGGCGTATCGGCCCGGTCGGGGCTTTTTGTGGTTGAGACAAACGTAATTCCGTACACCAATCCGTACACCGAAGGGCAAAGAAAAAGCCTAACACGCTGCTAGTGAGAGTGTTAGGCTTCTTTGTGGTAGCTCGACCAGGATTCGAACCTAGACAGACAGAACCAAAATCTGATGTACTACCCTTATACTATCGAGCTATTTTGCAATTGCGAGTGCAAAGATACGTACCTGGAGGGACTTGAATCAAGTATTCGGCAAAAAAATTGTCAGGCCATCACCTTCGGCACCCGCACAAACTCGTCGGTGTGGTCAGGGGCGTTGCATAGGGCCTGAGCGCGGGGCAGTTGGTTGGCCACTTCGTCGGTGGTGCGCCATTGGTTGTGGGTGTCGGGGGCCATGTGCATCAGCGGGGCCACGCCTGTGGTGTCTACCTGTGCCAGTTGTTCCATCCAGGTCAAAACGCTGTTCAGGTCCTGGAGCAGGGCCGCTTCTTCGGCGGGCTGCACCTCCAGCCGGGCCAGATGAGCTATTTTGTGGAGTGTTTCGGTATCTATTTTCATTATACTATCAACTGTTAACCAGCACGTTACCGGTTGTTTGAAGTTCGTGGTCAATGATCCGGTAGGTACGTTCGCGCAGGGCGGCGGCATCGGCCTGGGTCAGGCCCGTGGTCGGGATGGGTTTGTGCACCACCACCCGCACCGGTTGCCAGTGCACCCGAAAGGGGCCGTTGTCGGGCAAAATTCGGTAGTTGTTTAGCAGCGTCAGGGGCACAAGGGGTACCTGCTGCTGAATGGCCATCGTAAAAGCTCCTTCCTTGAACGGGCACATCCGAGGCGGGTTTTCGGCCTGAATTCCTCCTTCGGGAAAAATGATGATACTGCGGCCCTGCGCCAGCGTTTGTATACACCGACTAAGCGAACTAGCCCGGCTTCGGGCATTGGACCGGTCAACCAAAATGTGCAACCGGGCATACATGTAGCCAAACAGGGGCAGTTTGCGAACGCTTTTTTTGCCGATGAAGGCGTACAGCCCCGGCACCATAACGCCCAGTACGGCAATGTCGAAATAGGAAAAATGGTTGGCGCAGTATACATACGCTTGCCCCGGTGTGGGCCGAAACCGCCACTCGACCCGGATGGGAATAGCCATAAACACAAACGCCAGAATGCCCCAAAGCCGAATGGCTCCGTGGGCCAATTGCAGCCCAAATCGGTCGGTTTTGCCCACCAGCCAGCTACCCAGCAACACAAATGGTACCAGCAACAGAAAAAGCACGGCAAAAACCAGCACACACCAGACCGTATACAGCAAACGAAACCAGGAGTATAGCACGTAGTTTTCAGTGTTTAAAGTGGCGCACGCCAGTTGTGACCATCGCCATGCCGTGCCGGTCACAGGCCTCGATGCTGTCCTGGTCGCGGATGGAGCCGCCGGGCTGCACCACGGCCACGATGCCCGCCCCGGCGGCGATTTCCACACAGTCGGGGAAGGGGAAAAACGCATCGGAGGCCATCACGGCACCCGCCAGGTCGAAACCGAAGGCGCGGGCTTTTTCAATGGCCTGTTTCAGGGCATCGACCCGGCTAGTTTGGCCTACGCCACTGGCCAGCAGCACGTCTTCGCGGGCCAGAATGATGGTGTTCGATTTGGTGTGTTTGCAGACCTTCAACGCAAATTCCAGGGCACGTACCTGGGCGGGGGTAGGGGCGGTTTGGGTCACGGTCGTAAACTGCGCAGCGGTCTCGGTCAGGCTGTCTTTGTCTTGCTCCAGCACCCCGTTCAGGATGGTCTTCACCAGCTTATTGGGCAACGCCACGGGCTTTCGCCGTAACAAAATCCGGTTCTTCTTCGATTGCAGCAACGCCAGTGCCTCAGGTACGTAGGTGGGGGCAATCAGGATTTCCATAAACAGCTTGTTCAGCTCCTGCGCCGTGGCCAAATCAACCGGTGCGTTGGTGATGACCACCCCGCCAAAAGCCGACACCGGGTCACAGGCCAGGGCGTTGGCGTAGGCTTCGGCGGGGGTGTTGGCCGAGGCAATTCCGCAGGCGTTGGTATGCTTAATGATGGCGTAGGTAGGCCGGTCGGGCGCAAACTCGTCTATCAGCTCCACGCAGGCATCAACGTCTACTAAGTTGTTGAACGACAGATCTTTGCCGTGCAGTTTGTCGAACATCGCGTCCAGATCGCCGTGGAACGTAGCGTGCTGGTGCGGGTTTTCGCCGTAGCGCAAGGCGGTGCCGGGGGGGCTGAACCAGTTCTGTATCGCCGTGTCGTAGTGGGCGGTGGTGGCGAAGGCTTCCAGGGCGTAGCGGCGGCGGGTGGGCAAGTCGGGCTGGCCGTTGGTTTCCGTGAGTACGCGCAGCAGGTCGGCATACTGGTTTCGGGAGGAGACAATGAGCGTATCCTGAAAATTTTTGGCCCCCGCCCGAATCAGCGAGATGCCGCCGATGTCTATCTTCTCGATAATCTCCTCCGCCGATGCGCCCGACGCTACTGTCTCCTCGAAGGGGTAAAGATCAACCACGGTCAGGTCAATGGCTGGAATCTGGTGCTGACTGGCCTGGGCTGCGTCGTCGGGGTTGTTGCGGCGGTACAAAATGCCGCCGAACACGGCGGGGTGCAGCGTTTTCACCCGCCCGCCGAAAATGGCCGGGTAGCCCGTCAGGGTTTCGACCGCCGTAACGGGGATGCCCAATTGCTCGATGAACGTTTGGGTACCGCCGGTAGAATAGAGCGTAACGCCCTGTTGGTGCAGGAGCCGGACAATGGGTTCGAGGCCCTCTTTGTAATAAACAGACAGCAGCGCAGCAGTAATTTTCATGGGCAATTAGTCAGGTACGTGGTGACAAAGATAGTCCGCCCGGTTTGTTTCCGGGGCTATCGTGGCCGGAAAGGGGGGGCAAGTCAGGTAGGTACGTACGTCCTCTCCGTACCCGCTATTTCTTGTTGCGTTCCTGCTCCAGTTTTCCGAGTGCTACGGTTAGTTCAGCCTCTTGCGCGTTCTCTTTAGCCACCATGCCCATCAACTCAATCAGGCCGACCAGTCTAGCCATTTTTGACCCTTCTCTTGGCGAGTAGATCTTACCACTGCGCACATCTGAGCCAACCACAGACGCTACGCACTGGTACGTTGTCCCATCAACGCCAATCGAACGAGCTATCACTTTTCTTCCGTCGGGGAACGTGATGTACTCGACGGGCGGATAACGGGCTTCGCTGGTGGTGAGGAAGAAAAATTCGGCCAGCCGCTCGCCCAGGTCACGGCTGATATCCCGTCTCCATTCCGCCCGTTTGATGGGTTTCATAACGCCCGTCTTTTCATCAAGCGAAGTCCGGATGCTTTTGTCGAACGTTCGGAAAATCAGTTGGTAAGCTGTAAGGTATCTTTCCACGGCAATCAGGTACTCCGGCGAAAAAGACGGCAACACCACAACACGTACCGTTGGCGTGTTGCGCAGGCCGATAAAAAGACTGTCCCGAACGGCTTTGTGGTAGGGCGTTGCGTGCCTGCTACCCTCGAAGAAGCCCCCCGATGGCTGAAAATAGTCCTGCGCCACCGAAAAATAGCTTATGAGGCAGAGCGGGAGGAGGAGCATGTTTTTCATGGCTTCGGTAAGGTACGCATTTGGAGATGGGAAGTTTCTGCCACACGCTCAACCTGTTTGAAAAGCGGGGGCAAGCTGTTCCTGTTCATTGCGGCTGATACCCAACGTACCGGCCACGCTGCGCCATTGCGAATCGGCTGTTTGTACCTGCTCTATGACCACGCGGGCCTGGTTTTCCCGGAGCCGGCAGTAAGGGCTGACTTCCAAAGCCAGGTCGAGCGCGTTGTCGGTATCGGAAATGTTTAGCGAGAGGCCCGTGGGCGTTTCAACGGGGTTAATGTCGTAGGCGGGCGAGAGTTGCCAGCCGCGGGGCGTGAGCAAAAAGCCGTGGTTGCGTAAGTGGTCGTCTGTGTTGCTGACGCAGATGCTGAACACAATTCGCCGCCAGAGTTGCACCAGGTCAGCATCAGGCTGGTGGCTATGCTGCATAATCCACTCGGCCAGATGCAGGTAACTCACCCCTTCGGTATGGTGTTGGCCATCTGAAAAACCAAGCATCGTCATAGCCGACGCAAAGTGGATTCAGTTGCCAGCCGCAGCCCTGTCGAATCACTTGGTCAGAAAGGTATGTTGCCGACCGGCAAATACGGTTGCCGTTGCCTCAGGTACGTGTAGGCCAGCCGCCACGGCCAGCCGATGCACAACCAATTCCCACCCGCCTACATCGCGATTATCTGACAAACTGGGAAATTTAGCTATCCAGAGCTGCCCCTGCGGGTCGCGCACGCTCGCTTTTGGCCGCGCCCCCCCAACGACGAACCGGGAGCCAACAACATGGTTAACCACCCGGCGTACTGCGGCGAATCGGTGGCGTTGGGTGCTTCCAGCCGTAAACTGGCCTGTTCCAGTTCTCGCAGAGCAGTAAACGGTGGTGCGGCCATTGCCCGATTATCGTTCTGCAAAGGCCCCTTTTCGTTTATTTTGAAGCGTATCGCCCCCATCCGAAGTTCGTCGTACACGCCCAGTAGGTAATCGGTTTCGGAAAGAGCCATTTCGCGGCGTTCCTCCTGCCGCGCCAAAACCGCCTCGCGCCGTCGCATCAGCAGCCGCCCCCAACGGTCGGGAGAAGAATCGAGGAAGAGGCCGAAATTGAGTTTTTCGTCCCGAACATACTGGCTACCGGTTACTAAGTGAGGATCGGGGTCGAACCGGTGGGCCGAGGCCGTGGTCAGGAATGTGGGGTCGTACTGGAACGAAAACACTTCTTTACCCCGCAACCGGGTGGCGTTCAGCAGTCCTATAACCAGCGGCTCAGGCTGGTTATCCCAGTCGGTATAAACCGTGATGGTACGTTGGGCGGTGCTTATAGCGAATTGGTTTGGGTGCGTTTAGGGGCGCGTTTTTTCACCAGCAACCCGGCATCCTGAAGTTTCCGGCCTAGCACGTCGTCGTTGGCAATGCTGAGCAGATTTTTTTCCAGACCCAGCACAAAAAGCACTTGCAGGTACGTGCTCATGGCCACGCCGCCGGTGCCTTTTTCTACTTGCCAGAGCGTAGACCGGCTGATGCCCGCCCGCTCGGCCACCTGCGCCGCGTTGAGCCGCCGCCGGAGCCGGGCCAGTTTGATGGCCTCGCCCACCTGCGTCAAAATTGTTTGTGCCGTTGGCAGCAACACGGTTCGTTTAGAGCGCATAATGTTTGTTATTACAGACAAAAATGCTGCTTATTCATGAAATAATAGACATTAAGTAGTTAAGCATAATTAGTTTACTTTTTTCGGCGTAACCCCCAAACCCCCTGAAGGGGGCTAAAGCTTGCCTATTCTCAACCTAAGCCCCCTTCAGGGGGTTTGGGGGTTACGCTAAATACGATAAGCTAATTCTGACAGACATTATGCCCTTATAAACAGCATTTTCTGCTGAATTGAATTGCCCATTCCCTGCGTTCAGAGCCTGTACAGAGCCGTATCTTCACGGCGAATCGGCCAGACCGGTACAACAATCGCCCCGCTGCCCCGTACTAATTTACTTTGAGCGCATTCCGAAAACTAGCCTCCGACACGGCTCTGTATGGCCTGAGCACGATTTTGGCCCGGTCGGTCAATTTCTTGCTGGTGTTTGTGCAGACCTACGCCTTCATCAACCCCGCCGACCTGGCCCCCAACGTGACGCTCTACGCCTGGATTGGGGTGCTGCTCACGGTGTATCCATTGGGGCTGGAGACGGCCTTTTTCCGGTTTGCGGCCCGCAATAAGGGCACCGAAAACGCCGCCGAACGGAGGCGTATTTTCAACCGTACCCTCACGCTGGTGGGTGGCGTAAGCCTCCTGGCCACCCTGCTGACGTACCTGGCCGCCACGCCCATTGCCGGTGCGCTGGGGCTGGCAGGGCAGGAGCAGTCGGTGCGGTGGGCGGCCTTGCTTATTGGCATTGATACCATCATGGCCATTCCCTTTGCCCGGTTGCGCGTGGAAAACAAAGCCCGGCAGTTTGTGACCGCCAAACTTATCAACATTACCCTGAACGTGGGGCTGAACGTGTTTTTTATCTCGTTCTGCAAAAGCATTGTGGAGGGGAAGTACCTGCCCGGTTTGCTGCCCCTGGCCTCACTGGTGTACGACCCGGCCATTGGCCCGGCCTATATTTTGCTGGCGAACCTGCTGGCTAACTTAGTTTATTTTTGGCTATTGCGCCGCGTCTTTGCCGATTTTAGACCCCTTTTCAGTTGGCCACAAGCACAGAAGTTGCTACTCTATTCGTTCCCCATCATGCTCACGGGCCTGGCCGCCGTGCTCAACAGCCTCACCGACCGGCTACTGCTGGAACGGTTTCTGCCCGCCGGTTTCTACCCCGGCCACGGGGCCAACTGGGCACTGGGCGTGTATGGCCAATGCCTGAAACTATCGGTTTTCATCAGCCTGGCCATTCAGTCGTTTAAATTCGCCGCCGAACCGTTTTTTTTCGGGCAGGCCGACGATAAAAACGCCCCCGGTCTGCTGGCCAACGTCACGCGGTGGTTCATCATCGTGTGTGTGGTGCTGTGGGTAGCCATCAGCCTGAACATGGATTTGGCCGGGCTGATGGTGTCGGAAAAATACCGGGCGGGGCTGGGCGTGGTGCCGTTGCTGATGCTGGGCAACCTGTTTTTAGGCATTTATTACAACATTTCGTTTTGGTTCAAACTCACCGACCGCACTGCCTTCGGCACCCTCATCACGGGCGCGGGGCTGGTGGTTACATTTGTTCTCAACTACCTGCTTATTCCGCAACTTGGCTACATGGGCTGCGCCTGGGCCTTTTTGGTGTCCAGTTTCCTGATGATGGCCCTTTGCTACGCGCTGGGCGAACGGCACTACCCCGTGCCCTACAACCTGGTGTCGGCGGCTGGGTACGTAGGTGGCGGCGGGTTACTGATCTACCTGGCCTCGTTTGTTACCATTGGCAATTTGTGGGTGGCTGTGCCCTACCACCTGGCGTTGCTGGGACTATTTGTGGGGTGTGTGGCGGCGGCAGAGTGGCCTACCCTGGGGCCGGTTTTGGCCCGGCGCAGGGGCAAAAAATAAACCCGGCCTCGTAAGGCCGGGTCTCATGCATCTATGGGTTAGCTTATTGACTGGCTATCCATACTTTTCGGTTATATTGTGCATCAAATTCACCATCAATGACCAGCGAGCTAACCATACTTGTTTCTGATATCCGACTTGAACGACTCCTCAAAAAACTCCTGAGAGGCGGTCAATTTTCTTACTCAGTTGATGTTACACCAGAAATAACGTGGGAGGACTTGACTTTGGCCGATTACCGGGCCATGATTCGTACCCACAGGCCGTCCGTACTCTCAAAAGCGTTCCAGAACGATGAGGAATGAAATCAGACCGCTCGAAATTTTGGAGATAAACTTCTATTTTCCTACGCAAGCCAAATATCTACCCCACCCAGCATTGGTTATCTCAACGGCTGAGTTGTTTGAAGAAGAAGAAATGTTCTACGCGGTTTTGTTAAGCAGTAAAAACTTACTTCCCCAGTATACGATTGCCATCAAACCAGAATGGTTGAACAAACCGGAACAGGCCAAAGGCTATTTCGTGACTCATATGGTATCTATTTGCAGCATGAGAGACGTATCGAGGCGCAGCAACACATTCCTCAGATCACAGTATTTTGACTTGGTGAAAGCCAAAGTCATTAGCTCCATCTTTTACAATGGCTAAAAAGACATACAAAGTTGAGGTGAATTCGGCGGTGAAACGCCAGGCATTGGAAGCACTGTTGGTTGCTTTGGGATTCGATAAAACCGGCCCCGATGCTTTCGTTGACACAACTGCCAACACCGCTAAAAAGACCACAACCAGGGTCATAAAACCGGTGAAGAAGAAACCACAGGCACACGAATAGCCGGTTTTGGCCCGGCGCAGGGGCCAAAAAATAAACCCGGCCTCGTAAGGCCGGGTGGCATGCATCTATGGGTTAGAGGACCAAAAAACGGCCCCGGACGGGTAATGCACGCCTCAAAAAAGTTTGTCAATATCCAGGTTGCCTGGTACGTATGCCTCGTGCTGGAACGGCAGGCGAACCGTCACCTGCCCCTGCTCGTGGGTGGTTTCAATTTGTTCGGCATCCACAAACTCCGGGATGTCAACTACCTTTAAAAACATGGGCACTGCCAGCCGCTGCCCCGCCTCTTCGCGGTTATGAATCAGCAGCGTGTACAGCACCAGTTTATTCTCTTCTACCAAGACATGAAAGGCATCGGCCCGAACGCCCGGAGCCAACAGCCGGATCACCAGCCCGAATTCCTCGCGCTTCACGTTCATGGTTGTCTGGCTCGACCCGCCGTAGAGCGTGTTCAACAAATCGATCTGGCCGCCGGTACCTTTAAAAACATGTTCTACCGTTTTCATAGTACGTGTTGTTTACTGTTCAAGAGATGATATGCAAATGCCGTGCCTGTTGGTTAAAAACATGTTTTTTGTGCCAGTCTGGCAGGCGTAATGGCATTTATTCGTATCTTTTACGACGAAATGACACGTAAAAGGTCTCAAAAACGGGCACATTAATTTTTCGTTTCAATGCCATTGGTGTAGAAATATTACGCATCCGGGGAAAGCCGGAAACGGTTTTCCACACCTGCCCCCCGCGTTGTACCTTTGCCCGATGCACATCCGAATTGGCACCCGTAGCAGCCGGTTGGCCCTCTGGCAAGCCCATTTCATCCAGCAGTTGCTCCAAACCGGCGGCCTCACCTCCGAACTGGTGCTGATTGAGACCAAAGGCGATCAGATTCTGGACCGGTCGCTGGCCAAAATTGGGAGTAAGGGGCTGTTTACGCAGGAGTTGGAAGACCAACTCCGGGCGGGCAGTATCGACATTGCCGTGCATTCGGCCAAAGACCTCCAGTCTACCCTGCCGCCCGACCTGAGCATCATTGCCTTTACGGAACGCGAACAACCCAACGACGTGCTCGTCAGCCGCAACACCTCGCTTGCGCTGGGCGATGGGAAGCCGTTTGTGGTGGGTACGTCGTCTACGCGGCGGGTAGCCATGCTCCGGCATTTTTACCCCCACATCGGCGTGGTGGATATGCGCGGCAACCTCCAGACCCGCCTCCGCAAACTGGACGACGGCCACTGCGATGCGCTACTGCTGGCCTACGCCGGCGTTCACCGCATGGACTACAACGATCTCATTGCCGAATACCTGCCCCTGCAAACCTTCACGCCCGCCGTGGGGCAGGGCAGCGTGGCCATCGAAGCGGCCAACACCCTGCCGCTGGCCAAACTCGACCAGGTACGTAGGCTCACCAACCACGAGCCAACCGAAGCCTGCCTGCGGGCCGAACGGGCCTTTCTGCGCCGCCTGGATGGGGGGTGTAGCATTCCGGTGTTTGGCCTGGCTACCTGGCAGGGCGAAAACATCAGCCTCGGCGGGGGCCTCATCAGCCTCGACGGGGCCACTCTCCTGCGCGACACCTTCACAGGGCCACCCGCCCAGGCCGAACGCCTCGGCCACGGCCTGGCCGAAAGCCTGCTCAGCCGGGGCGGCGACACCATTCTTCAAACCATTCGCGCTATGCTATGACCATTCAACTGGCCACCACCGAAGCCGACCTTCGCCGCTGCCTGCCCGCCCTGCTGGTGCTGCGCCCGCACCTTTCCGACGAAACCGCCCTGGCCATTATCCACCAGCAACAGGCGCAGGAGCGCGTCAGGGTGGCGTTTGTGGCCATTGAGGGCCAACCCGCCCCGGCGGTCATCACGTACCGGGAACTGACGTTTTTGTTTTCGGGAAAAACCATCTACATCGATGACCTCACCACCTTGCCCGCCGGGCGGGGAAAGGGCTACGCCGGTGCCCTGCTCGATTTTGTGATTGACCAGGCCCGTCAGCGCGGCTTCGATACCGTCTCCCTCGATTCGGGCCATGGCGAAAACCGCGCCGATGCCCACCGCCTCTACCTCAACAAACGCTTCCGCATCAGCAGCCACCACTTTTCATTGTCGCTTTAAAGCGGGAAAGATGGTGTGAACGTTGTTTCGTTTATTTCGTTTAAAAAATACAGGTACGTTATAGATTCTCATGGAAATCAGTGCAGAACGCCCCACTTTTCAAGACCAGCAGGTCGCGCGTAACGCCCTCCCACTTCTGGCAACCGCGCTTTCGGAACGGGGGGAGGAGGAGGTCAGTTTTCAGCTTCGGGCCGACCCAACCCGCCCGGCCATTCCGGTGCCCGACAAAGCCCTGCATCTGCTGGTGCTGATTCTGTCGGGCATGGCCGAGGGGAAAGAGGTCTCAGTATTGACCGCCGATTCGGAAGTGGGAACACAGCGGGCGGCGGATATATTGGGTGTATCGAGACCTCATTTGGTTAAGATGCTTGAAACAGGTGTAATTCCGTTCAAAAAAACGGGAACGCACCGGCGTGTGTTGCTTGCCGACTTACTCGTCTACGATGCCCGACAAAAGGCAGCAAGGCGGCAACAGCTACAGTTTCTGGCCACCGAAGCGCAGGAACTCAACCTGGGCTATGAATGAGTTTGGCGCACAAACCAACTGCGCTCCTGGATGCCTGCGTGCTGTATCCGGCCCCCATGCGAGATTTGCTCCTGCATTGTGCCGATGTGGGTTTGTATGTCCCCAAGTGGACGGCTAACATTCACGACGAGTGGGTCAGGAATTTACTGACCAACCGACCAGATTTGAGTGCAGAACGGTTACGAAAAACGTGCGAAGCAATGGACAATGCCTTTCCTGATGCACCCGTCATAGCCTACGAAAGCTTGATTGACCTCATTGATTTGCCAGACCCTGATGACCAATTTGTTTTTGACCATCTGGAAGCCAATCCGGGGCAAGTGAAGAGTGCCTTTTGGGCACAGGTAGCCAATTTGAGAAACCCACCCAAAACGAGCAATGAAGTACTTGATCTCTTCCGAGAGATCGGGCTAATAAAAACTGCAAACCAACTTACTGATTTGCTGACCGCGTAACGTATTTCCCCTATGAACCTCGCTAAAATTAGTTGGAGCAACCTCACCAACAAGCCTATGAGCAGTTTCCTGAGCGGGTTGCTCATGACGCTCGGCATTGCCATTATCTCGCTGTTGCTGCTGTTGAACCAGCAATTGCAGGAGCAGTTCAGCCGCAACATCCGGGGTATCGACATGGTGATTGGGGCCAAAGGCTCGCCGTTGCAACTGATTTTGTCCAGCATCTACCAGATCGACGCGCCGGTGGGCAACATTCCGCTCGACGAGGCCACGCGCCTCACGCACAACCCCATGATTAAGACCGCCATTCCGCTGGCGATGGGCGACAGCTACCGGTCGTTTCGCATTGTGGGCACTAACCAAACGTACCTGACCCACTTTGGGGCTACGCTGGCGGAGGGTAAACTTTTTTCGGCAGACCTGGAGGTGGTTATTGGCCCCCGCGTAGCCCAAACAACCGGCCTGAAACTGGGCGACTCGTTCGCCAGTCAGCACGGGCTGGACGGCAACGGCGAGGCCCACGACGAAAAAAAATACCGGGTGGTGGGCATCCTGGCCCCCGGCAACAGCGTTTGCGACCAACTGATTCTGACCAACCTGGCCAGCATCTGGGCCGTGCATGACCACGACGAGCGCGAGGGCGACCACCACGCCGAAGCCTCCGCCAACGTACCTGGCACTGCCCCCGAAACTCACGAGCATGAGCACGACGAAGCGCACGAAGCTGGGCCGGAGCCTTCGCGGGAAATAACCAGTATGCTGGTGAAGTTCCGCAACCCGATGGGCATGATGCTTAAACGGGGCATCGATATGAACTCCAAACTCCAGGCCGCTCTGCCCGCCATTGAGGTCAACCGCCTCTTCGATTTGCTGGGTGTGGGTGTGCAAACCCTGCGCGGCCTGGCGTTGGCCATCATCATCGTGGCGGGTATCAGCGTATTCGTTTCGCTCTATAACTCCTTGAAAGAGAGGCGGTATGAAATGGCCCTGATGCTCTCGATGGGGGCCACGCGGGCGCAACTGTTCAGTATGTTGCTGTTGGAAGGGCTGGTGCTGGCCGTAGTGGGCTTTGTGGCGGGCCTGGCCCTGAGCCGCCTCGGCCTGTGGTTGCTGTCGGGGTTTGTGGAAGGAAACTACCATTACAGCCTGGCCAACCTGAGCATCCTGCCCGACGAGTGGTGGCTGTTGGCCGTGGCCCTGGCCATTGGCGGGTTGGCTGCTGCCCTGCCCGCGCTGGGGGTCTACCGCCTCAACATTTCCCAAACCCTGGCCGAAGACTAAAGCCGCCGCGAGAGCCACACCACCAGCCCAAAACAGGCCGCAAACCACACGAACGGCAACCGCAAATCGGCCAGGGAGAGCAGACCGAACACGAGCGTGGTGCCGAAACTGGCCAGCCCCTGCATGGCCTGGTTGAGGCCGAAAATTTCGCCCCGGTCGGCATCGGTGGTTTTTTGGGCCAACAACCCTTCCAACAGACCCAGAATGAGCGAAAACGAGAGGCAGTCGAGGGTGACGATGGCGTACAAACCCCGCACCGACGTACCCACCAGCCCGTAGGCCAGCAGCAGGGGTACGCCCGCCAGCGCGAGCCAAAACATCCAACGGCGTTGGTCGATACGGTCGGCCAGGAAGCCGTAGAAGCCGTAGTTGATGGCGATGCTCAGTCCGCCGAAATACATGAACACATACGAAATGTCGGTGGCCGAAAGCTGCAACGGCCCCAGGCTCACGTAGGCCACAAAATACTGCTGGTAGCCCGACCCCGCCGTAACGGCCACCTGCGTCAGCACCAGGGTGAGCAAACCGGGGTGCGTCTGGTTTTTTTGCCGAAGGCGGGCCAGCAACGTACCCACACTGAGCGACTGCCACAGGGCGGTTCTCAACTCGGCCCTGCTTACGCCACCGGGAGCGGGGTGCGTTTCGCGGAGCGCAAAACTGAGCAGCACGTTCAGGCCCGACAGCCCCAGGGCCAGCCCCACCACATACCGCGCCTGAGCCAGCGGGTGGGTGAGGTGCAGCACCGTGAGCAACACCCCCGCCGTGGCCGGCCCCACCACAAACCCCAGCGAAATAATGGCCCCCTCGATACCCAGGTTCCGAAACAGCCGGTCGGGGGGCGAGAGGTCGGTGATGGCCGAACGGACGGTGGCGTAGAGGCCGTTGGTGAGGCCGTCGCTGAGGCGGTTGCCCAGGTACGTACCCAGCCGCACGGGCAGCAGCAAACAGCCCGCCACAAACGTACCTAAAGCCGACACCCGGAAGATGGGTCGCCGCCCGTAGCCGTCCGAGAGTTTGCCTAGTAGCGGGGCCGATACCAGTTGGATGCCCAAAAACAAGGCCGTGCCCAGAGCCAGCCAAAGCTGGGGGTAGGCATGGCCCCGCACAAACTGCGGCAACACCGGCCCAATAAGCGACCCCACCAGCACATCCAGAAAAATAATGGCGTAAATGTGCGCCAGCCGCCGGTCGTGCCCCATACCGCAAAGATAGGCCCCCAACCCAGCGGTGCGGCCTATGCCGGAAAGGGCTATTTTTACGCCATGCAACAGCAACTCGATTCCCTCATTCGTAGCCTGGTTCGGTGGCTTGGGTTTGTGCCCAACCGCGACCTGTCGGGCTGGATTTTGCTCGTCATGGCCATTGTGGCGGGCGTGGGCCTCACGTTTTTGCTGGTGCAGGGTACGCGCCTGTTGCTGCGCCGCCGGGGTGGCGACGTGCTTATTTTGCTCCGCGATCACCTCCGTACGGCGTTCTATTTTTGGCTGCCATCGTTGTTTTTTTTGGTCGGCACCAACCTTCAGGCCGACCGGTTTTTGCAACGCCACCCCATTGCCGATAAAACCGCCGAGGTGCTCTTTCTGCTCACCAGCACCTGGCTGGCCCTGCAACTGATGAAAGTGGGCGAGTTGCTGCTGGTACGTCGCTACGACATCAGCAACGACGAAAACCTGGCCGAACGCAAGTTTGTGACTCAGGTGCAGTTCATTCGGAGGTTGGCAGCTACGCTCGTGATTCTGGTCAGCTTTTCGTTGCTGCTACTCAGTTTTCAGGGGAGCCGCAAGGTGGGCGTGAGTGTGCTGACTTCGGCGGGAATTGTGTCTGTGCTGGTGGGGTTTGCGGCCCAAAAATCGTTGGGAAACCTGCTGGCGGGCATCCAGATCGCGTTTTCACAGCAAATCCGGCTCGATGATGCCGTGGTGGTCGAAAACGAATGGGGCCGGATCGAAGAGATTAATTTGACCAACGTGGTGGTGCGCCTCTGGGACCGGCGGCGGCTCATTTTGCCTATCACCTACTTCGTGGAAACACCGTTTCAGAACTGGACCCGCTCGGATGCCAGCATCACCGGGGCCATTCTGCTCTACCTGGATTATAACGCGCCGCTGCCCGCCATCCGCGAAAAAGCCGCCGCCCTGGCCCAAGCCGACCCCCTCTGGAACGGGCAGGTGTTTGTGCTGCAAGTGACCGACACCACCCCCACCACCATGCAGGTACGTATCCTGGTGTCAGCCAACGACGCACCCTCGGCCTTCGATTTGCGGTGCCACCTGCGCGAGTCTATCCTGACCTACATCCGCGACGAGCACCCTGAGAGTTTGCCCCAATCGCGGTTGCAGGTGTCGGCCCCGCCCGTTGGCCCCGGTGGGCTGGGCTAGCCATTTACCGATAATCAGCGTCAGGCCCCCGCCGCAGTCGGCCCCATGCGGGTGTAGATGTCGTCGAACTCCTAGTGGCGGCTTTGGCGGTAGTGGGCGGCGTGGTAACGGTCTAGTTTGTCCAAAACCTGCACCATCAGGGCTTTTTCGCCTTCGGTCAGCGAGCTGTAGGCCACTTCGGCCACGCGGGCCATCACGGGGAAGGCCCGCCCTACGCTGGCCAGGCCGCGTTCGGTGATGCGGAGGCGTTTACTGCGTTTGTCGTGCTCGTCGGGGAACTCTTCCATCAGGCCCATGCCCACCAGCCGGTTCACAATGCTGTTACCCACGGTGTCGGCCTACGGGGCTTATTTTGCCCAGCAGTTGGCCAGCACGTTCAATCCGTTTGCTGGTGGAACGTGGTTTCCCTACAACTACCTGGGCGTGCGGGTGGCGGTGCCGCTCTACGATGGGCGGCTGGCGCGGCTCA
This sequence comes from Fibrella sp., assembly GCA_043763995.1. Classification (GTDB taxonomy): domain Bacteria; phylum Bacteroidota; class Bacteroidia; order Cytophagales; family Spirosomataceae; genus Fibrella. The sequence goes on along the minus strand of JAYUKZ010000106.1, from coordinate 784 downwards.
ACCGGCAGGAGTACCGGCAGCGGGCGCAGCTTAACCAAAACAACAGCACCCGTCTCCAGGCCGATTTCGCCTACGAAACCCTGACTGCCCGCAATACCCTGGCCCAGGCCCGCGACAACCTGGCCCAAACCCAGCTCACCATCGACCAGGCGCGGCGTATTTTGGCCGTCGAATCAGTTCGTTTCGGCGCAGGTACGTTGCTCCAGTCCGATTTCCGTAACAGCGAATACAGTTTGCAACAAGCCGAAAACAACTACCTCCGCGCCGTGTACGACGTGCTGACGGGCCAATTGCAACTCCGCAAAGCGTTGGGGCAGTTGTAGCGACCGTGCCCCATCACTTTTTTCACTATATTGAGAGTAGATTAAGAATAATTAGTATCAACGCCGATTTGTTTTTATCATATTTCTGTAAATCAACGTATTATGCACAAAAAAGTCCTGCAAATTTGCAGGACTTTTTGTACGCACATAAACACTACTTAAACACCCTTAGCACTCATGGTCGGATAGTGTTCTGCATGAATAGCCAGGTACGCTTGCCACAGGGTGGCAGCAACCTCGACTTTGTCCCGGCAATCAGCCCACCGTGCAAACGCAGTCCAGACCGGTAGCGGCACCCCACCCGGGCAAGTACGCGAGGCCAGCGTTCCGGTAAACATGTCTTTGGCGTTCATGGCTACGAGTTTATTTGCGCCGTATCTCGTGCATCATCTTCACTGCCGCAATTTCCGTTTTGGCCAGTTCGATCACCATTTTCACGCTGTGACTGACGACCTGTGCCT
>JAYUKZ010000105.1:0-4347 GCA_043763995.1 Fibrella sp. | reverse complement strand
ACGAAGGCTACGACCGTAATTTTCCGTCCGATCATGTCACGCCCGTGGGCGCGGGGCTGTGGAGTTTGCCCGCCGTGGTGCAGTCGGGGGCCAAGTTTCCGATGCACCCCACCTGGGGCCAAAACCGCACCTTTGTGCCCGCCAACGCCCGGCTTCCGCTGCCGCAGCCAGTACCTTTTTCAACCGATACCACCAGTCCATATTATAAAATGCTGGACGAAGTCTTGCAATGTGGCCAACACCTGGGCGAAGCCGAACGCGAAACGGTGATGTGGTGGGGCGACGACCCGACCTTGACCTGCTCGCCCCCCGGCCACTCCTATAACCTGGCCACGGTGGCCGTTCGGCAAACGAACCCCGACCTGGTGCGGGCCACCCAAACCTACTGCCGGGTGGGCATGGCCGTGGCCGATGCCTTCACGGTCTGCTGGAAAACCAAATTCACCTACAATGTAGAACGGCCCTCAACGTTCATTGGCCCCAGCCTTCTGAAACCCTACAGTGCCGTGCGGCGGTGGAACTCGTTTTTTCTGGAGCCTCCGTTCCCGGCGTTTTATTCGGGCCACGCCACGCAGTCGGCCGCCACTGCCGCCGTTATGACTGACCTTTATGGGCCTGATTTTGCCTTCACCGACAGCACCCACGTGGGCCGCGAGCCGATGAACTACGGCTTTAACCGCCACATTTATACTCTCACCTTCAAACCACGTACCTACGCGTCTTTTTGGGCCGCTGCCTACGAGTGCGCCGAATCCCGGTTGCTGGGGGGCATCCATACCCGGCACGACAATGACATCGGCCTGGCCGAAGGCACCAAGATTGGAAACGCCGTGAATGGCCTTCGGTGGAAATAGGCACGATTTTATCCGGCCCCGGCAAGGCAGCATGAGCCATATGGCCTACAATTTTCTGGTATCAGCCGTAATAACCGGCTGATTTATAGCTAATCTGGCCAATTCATGACAAATTTTTCATACTAATGGCACAAACTTATCCGTCGACAAAAAAATGGGCACACTTATTGTAATTCTACTCAGGCAATATAGACTGATTGCTCCGTTCAACCGGCTATTGATTTCCTCTATTTGTCAACTTACCTTGCTCATGCTGTTTCGTGCCACGCCATACCGACCATTGACCTGCCTGTTTGGGGCGGTGCTTTGCTTGTTGGCTGGGTACGTTCAGGGGCAAATGCCTGCCTACCCCTTCCCCCGCACGGCCACCTACGTGCAGGGGCAACTCCCCACCACGCTCACCACTGCCGATGCGCGGGGGGCGTACCAACTCTGGAAAACCGGCTACCTAGAGACCTGCCCCAACGGGAGCGTGCGGGTAAAATTTGATGACCCCTCGCAGACTGTCTCGGAAGGCATCGGCTACGGGATGCTGCTTTCGGCCTACTACGGCGACAAACTCAGTTTCGACGGGCTTTGGCAGTATTACCAGAACCATCTGAACGCCAACGGGATCATGCACTGGAAAATTAACGGCTGCACCGGTACTAATTCGGGCCAAAACGGAGCGACCGATGCCGAATTGGACGTGGCCCTGGCCCTGGTGGTGGCCGACCGGCAGTGGGGTGGCTACACCGCCGCCGCCACGGCCCTGATTGGCAAAATCAAGACGCACGAAACCCAGATTGTCAACGGGCTGCACATTCTTAAACCCGGCGATGCGTTTGGTGGCGTTGCCTGCACCAACGCCTCTTACTTTTCGCCCGCCTACTACCGGGTGTACGCCCGCGTGGTACCTGCCGACTCGACTTTTTGGCTGAACATGGCCCGCGATACGTATACAAGTTTGACCGCCAACGCCAACCCCACCACCGGCCTGGTCTCCGACTGGCAACGGGCCGACACCGGCGCACCGGGCGATGCCGGTTGCGGCGGGGCCAATTTCGCCTTTCAGGGTAAACGCTACTCCTACGATGCCACCCGCACGCCCTGGCGCATCGGCCTCGATTACCTGTGGGGCAGCAACGCAGGTAAACCGTTGCTCAACAAACTCACTACGTTTGTGAAGGCCCTGCCCGGCGGGGGCATTGCCGCCGTGAAAGACGGGTATCTGCAAGACGGAACCGTTACCGGCCTGTACCACAATGCGCCGTTTGTGGGGGCGTTTGCCGTGGCAGCCATGGCCGACGGGCAGACCACCGTAAACACCTTTGCCAGTGATTTTAAAGCCATTGACCCTCAGTACGAAGCCTACTACGGCAAGTCGTTACGCGCCCTGTATATGCTGACCCTGTCGGGCAATTTCTGGGACCCATCGCCGCCAATACTAACCAATTCGTCTCCTTGTGAACCCAACTGCCTCCTTATTGACGGCAAACAAATAAAGCCCTCGCCCGGTGGCTGACGTAGGGAGTGGCATGTTTGTTGTGCAATGGGCCCCGGCCAAAAGTAAGGTTCTATGTCGATGTCGTTTATATACTATTAAACCATTTTTAATAACTTTAACGTTTATAAAACATGCTTTTTAACGTTGTCAGTTGAGTTTTTTGCGTACCCACCCTCGGTTGGTTGAGTTCTTGTTTGCTGTAGGGCAATCAGAAACCAATAACCTGGTTGGTACACCATGCTTACTATATACAAAAATTTGAGGCACCGTTTCCTGAACAATTTTATTGTTCTGGGATGTCTGTACGGGCTACTCGGGCTAGCCGCCACCACAGCCGTTCAGGCGCAGAACGCACCCCCCAACTGCGACAAATACACGATGCTGGTAAGCGAATTCACCAACAATTTCGCCAATTCCTACATCACCGTTATTGATTTTCCGGTGGCTAACTCCGGCAGCCCGTCCATGTGTAACCTGGGGAATGCTTCCGGGAATGACGGCATCGTGATTGACCCCGTAAAGAACATTGCCTACAGTGTTTCGGGAGCAAACATCAGAGTATATGACTTTGTAACGGCCAGTTTCATTGCTACCTACCCCGTGCCGGGCGTGGGCAACGTTTATGATGCGTCCCTATCGCTCGACCGCAACTTTTTGTACATCGGTGCTCAGGGGGGCATCTCCCGGATGGATTTGTCGAACGGGAGCATTACCACTGTTATTCCGAACAGTACCTTTCCGGGTGATGGCACCACCTGGGGCGTGGCCGTTCACCCCACAAACGGAAACGTATATGTAGCCAAAGGGTATAACTCGGACGGTAGCCCCTCGCCCACCACCACCATCTCCTACTTGCCGGCAAACCTGTCGGGTACGCCAACCGTCATCAAAACCATCACCACCGGCGACGTTGGTGCCGGAGCCTCATTTGTGGGTATCGTCTTCGACCAGGCCGACAACACGTTGTGGGCTATTTTGTCGAGAAATAACACGCAACCCGGTGACTTCGACCGGCTGATTCACCTCTCGGATACCGGTACATTACTGGGCGATTTCAACATTCCTCCGTCAACAACCAACCCATTCGGCGGCAACGGTAATGCTCCATTCGATATTGCCATCGGCCCATTGGGCGACGTGTATTTCACGTCGTTTTACGGCCCCTGCGTTACCAAGTTTGTGCCGGGGAGCAACACCTTCAGCACTACAGTTGCTTATGTGCCCAACTCGGTAGGAAAAGGAATTGCCTTTGTGTGCGGCAATTTCAAGTGCCCCGATTGTGCCGTTTCGTTCGGCAACACGGCCACCACCCCCGGCACCTGCGCCGCCAACGGGTCGCCCGCCAACAACGCCACTATTTCGCTCACAAATATTTCGGTTATTGGGCCAATCAACGCGCAAAAAGCCAACATCAAAGAAGGATCAACGTTCGGCACGACCCCCGTTTACAGTGATGCCAGCAGCGTAGCGGTATCGGGCGGAAGCGTCAGTTTCAGCAACTTGAAGCCCGGCACCCAGTATACCATTCGCGTCTGGAGCGGCTCGGATGCCTGTTTCTCCGATCTGACCGTTACCACGGCAACCCTCAATAGCCCGGCGGCACCAACGGCTTCAGCTACGGCACAACCCACCTGCACCAACCCTACGGGTACCATCACCGTCACCAACCCCACCACAGGCGTGACCTACAGTTTCGACCACGGGGCAACTTATGGTGCATCAAACATCAGCGGTGCATTGGCACCAGGTACGTATCAGGTGCTGGTCAAGAACAGCAATGGTTGCGCCTCAAGTGCCACACCGGTCACGATTAACGCCGTTCCTCCCTCGCCTTCGGCCCCGCAAGCATCGGTTGCACAGCCTACCTGCACCAACGGCAACGGCACCATCACGGTGACAAACCCTACCACGGGCGTGACCTACAGTTTCGACAACGGAGCCAGCTACGGTGCAAGCAACACGTCAGGTGCCCTCTCACCAGGTACGTACCAGGTACGGGTGAAGAAC
>JAYUKZ010000104.1:0-1259 GCA_043763995.1 Fibrella sp. | reverse complement strand
CGTGCAGCCCCTCGGCCTGGTAGCCGCGAATCATCATGTCTTCCACAATTTCTTCCACTTTGCGCTTGGTGTTGCAAAACACCAGCATCAGTTTCAGGTCGTAGAGGTCAATAAGGCGGCACATTACCTCGGTTTTGGCTTTGGGTTTCACCTCAAAATACACCTGTTCGATGTTGACGGCGGTGAGTTCTTTCTTCACCACTTTCACCATCACGGGGTTGTGCTGAAACCGCTGTGTCATGGCCAAAATGGGCTTCGACATGGTGGCCGAGAACAGCACCGTCTGGCGTTGTTCGGGGAAATCTTCCAGGATGCTTTCGATGTCTTCGCGGAAGCCCATGTCGAGCATTTCGTCGGCTTCGTCCAGAATAATCATCTTGGCTTCGTCCAGTTTCAGCGTGTTGCGCTGCATATGGTCCATGACGCGGCCCGGCGTACCAACCACGATATGAACGCCTTTTTTGAGCGAGCGAATTTGCCGCTCAATCGAATCGCCACCGTAGATGGTTTCGATGTAGATACCGCGCTTAAATTTGCTCAGTTTGCGGAGTTCTTCCGTCACCTGCACCGCCAATTCGCGGGTGGGGCACAAAATCAGTACCTGCACACTGCGGTCGGCGGGGTCAATCAGTTCGAGGGCCGGAATACCGAACGCGGCGGTTTTGCCGGTGCCGGTCTGGGCCTGGCCAATCACGTCGCGCCCGGCCAAAATGGGCGGGATGGCCTCGGCCTGAATGGGCGAAGGCGTGGTGAAGCCCATCTCGGTCACTGCCGCCAGAATGTCGGGCGAGATGTTGAGGTCGGCGAAGGTGCGGCCAGTGGCCACGGGCTGCACCGTGATGGTTTCTTTAATGATGGGTTCCTCCACATTGGCCACGGCGGCAGCAAAAGCGGCTTCGGCATCGGTTTGGTGGGGAACAGACTGTGCGGCCTTCTCTGGCACAGGGTTTTGCGCAACGAACTCGTCGGCATCGGGCTGGATGTTGTCCAGGTTCATAAGGAAAAAAATAAAAAATGGCGTTCCGCATACGGCGGAAATTCGTCAAGCAGACAGTGACGAATGCAGGTTTTCCAACACCTGATCCGGTTGGAAGATTGGGCCGTTTGTGGGTTTGGCCAGGTACGTTGCCCAGAGCCGTGTAAACCGAAACGAATGACCTGCTTTTGCGCTTAGACCAGCGTAGTTGCCCCCTTTGTTGGTATTGAAGCCACCGCCCACAGCCTGTACTGTCTTTCTGTACATCCGTGTCGGCTCTGTA
>JAYUKZ010000103.1:0-16707 GCA_043763995.1 Fibrella sp. | reverse complement strand
TCAATTTTTGGTTTTATAACCGGCACAGGTGCCACCTCATCCTCGTCCAGTATCAGTTTGAACGTAGCTCCTTTTCCCCGCCACTCTGCCGGAATCGGCACGGTAAGAACGTCGTCTGTCAGTTCTACGTGTTGTTCAATGGTTGTCATAGTACTTGTCGATTAGCGTTTTACCTGTAACGTATTCTATGCCTCATCTGTCACACAACCTTCACTGGCACTTTTTACGCTGCGGATGTATTTGCCCAATACGCCTTTGGTGAAGAGCGGGGCGGGCTGTACCCATGCGGCGCTGCGGGTAGCCATTTCCTGGTCGGAAATGTGCAGGGTTAGTTCACGGCCCACGGCATCGAGCGTGATGCGGTCGCCGTTACGTACCAGGGCAATGGGGCCACCGTCGAAGGCTTCGGGCGTGACATGGCCCACCACAAAGCCGTGGGTGCCGCCCGAAAAACGCCCGTCTGTTATCAGGGCCACTTTGTCGCCCAGGCCCGCGCCCATGATGGCCGAGGTAGGTTTCAGCATCTCGCTCATGCCGGGGCCACCTTTGGGGCCGCTATTCCGAATCACAATCACCTGACCGGGCAAGATCTCGCCTTTCCGCAGGGCTTCTACTACTTCGCTTTCGTGCTCGCAGACCTTCGCCACCCCCTCGAACCGTAGCCCTTCTTTGCCCGTAATCTTAGCCACCGAGCCGGTGGGGGCCAAATTGCCGCGCAAAATCTGGATGTGGCCCGTGGCTTTGATAGGGTTGCTCAGGGGCCGCACAATGGTTTGGGTCTCGAAATCGAGCGCAGGTACGTTGGCCAGATTTTCGGCCACGGTTTGGCCCGTCACGGTCAGGCAGTCGCCGTGGAGCAGGCCGTTTTGGAGAAGGTATTTCATCACTGCCGGTACGCCGCCAATAGCCAGCATATCTTCCATGTAGTACTTGCCGCTGGGTTTCAGATCGGCCAGAAACGGCACCCGGTCGCTGATGGCCTGGATGTCGTCGAGCGATAGTTCCAGCCCCGCCGAGCGGGCAATGGCCAGGAAGTGCAGCACGGCATTGGTAGACCCGCCCAGGGCCATAACCACCGTTAGGGCGTTTTCCAGGCTCTTTTGGGTAATAATATCGGCGGGCGTAATGTTTTGTTCGAGCAACACGCGCATGGCCGCACCAATCTTTTTGCACTCTTCCTGCTTGCCCTCGTGGGTGGCGGGGTAGCTACTGCTGAAGGGCAAACTCAGGCCCATGGCCTCGATGCTGGCAGCCATTGTGTTGGCCGTATACATACCCCCACAGGCCCCCGCGCCCGGAATGGAATGGCGAATCACTCCTTCGTAATCTTCATCGGAAATGGTGTTGGCGTATTTCTTCCCCAATGCCTCAAACGCCGACACAATGTCGAGCTTCTGGCCTTTGTAGTGCCCCGACCGGATGGTGCCGCCGTAAACCATGATGCCGGGGCGGTTGATACGGGCCATGGCCATCACGGCACCGGGCATATTTTTGTCGCAACCCACCACCGTCACCACGCCGTCGTACCATTGCGCCGTGACCACGCTCTCGATGCTGTCGGCAATGAGGTCGCGGCTGGGGAGCGAGTAGCGCATGCCGTCGTTGCCGTTGGTCATGCCGTCTGAGACCCCGATGGTGTTGAAGATGAGGCCCACCAGCCCGTTGGCCATAATACCCTGTTTCACGTAGACCGACAGGCCGTTGAGGTGCATGTTGCAGGTGTTGCCCTCGTAGCCCGTGCTGGCAATGCCAATCTGGGGCTTTTGCATATCGTCGGCGGTGAGGCCCACGCCGTAGAGCATGGCTTTGGCGGCGGGGTTGTCCATCTGCTGGGTAAGCGTCTGGCTGAACCGGTTCAGGGCTTCAGTGGGGGGGCTGGTTGTCATTCGTTTCTAGCGAAATTTCGCTGATTGCGTAAACACGCTGTAAAGGAACATTTTTCCTCTGGTTTGTGCAAACTTTTTTGCAGGAGTGGTTTATGCTGATTCAGCACAACAAAAAGCCTTCCAGACCGCTCAGGTACGTACCTGGTTGGTCTGGAAGGCTTTTTTGCCCAATCTGGCCAGGTTCAGGCCGGGGCAAACAGGGTATCGACCCGGATGGTATAGTCAGGTAGTACGGGTGCCGCCGAGCATACGTCCTGATTCAAACAAATGGTTACTTGCTGCCGTGACGTATAGACATACACTACTTCCTGCTCTGGCAGAATATGCCAAACCACCGCTACACCAGCCTTAAAATATTCAATCAATTTCGCTTCAATGGCGTAGGCTTGATCGGTTTCGGAAATGATTTCGATCACAAACGCGGGAATTACATCCTCACCCTGCCTCCCGCGCTGCACTTGCTCTTTCGTGAAAAAAGCGATATCCGGTCGGCGCAGTTGACGGGCTGTAAGCATCACATCTGGTTCTGCCATAAACGTACCGAGTTGGTGGTATCCTTTCTCGAAGAAAAGGACATTGAGTACCTCGTATAAGTAGTACTGCTTTTTTTTCATCCCTGTGAATTGAACCAGTTTATCGTCAAACCATTCATATTTAAACCCATCCGTGGGTTCCCACTCCATGAAATCGTTGAGCGTCTGGGGGAAAGGCGGGGCAAGCATCTGTACCATACCATCTGTTGTTTGGGACGAATTTACGTAAAAAATGCCGTCGCGCCGTAACCGGGCCGGGGCTGGTTTGGCGAAAAAATAGCGGTAGATTAGCCCGTCTAAATCCCCCTTCACGCAATGTATAAATCGCTTTACGCTCAGATGGCCTACGTGCTGGTATCGGGCATTCCGGTGGTGCTGTTTCCCAACCCCATGCTGAACCTGTTTGGGTTTGCCTCCACCACCGAGGTCTGGATTCAGGTGCTGGGTCTGCTGCTCATTGCCATTGCGCCCTACTACTACAACATGGCCCGCTACGGCACGGTGCCGGTGGTGCGGGCCACGGTGCAGGGCCGCGTATTCTTCAGCCTGGCGTTGCTGGTGCTGGTAGCGTTGGGCAAAGGGTCGTGGCCGCTGGCCGGGTTGGCCGTTTCCGAGTTGGTGCTGGCCGGGTGGACCGCCCGCGAGTTGCAGGTACGTATGCGGAGTGGGCAAGAGGCCGTTTCCGGCGCGGCGTAACGTACTTTTGGGCCTATGCAACCATACATCGTGGGTATCACCGGCGGCAGTGCGTCGGGCAAAACATCCTTTCTGAAAGGTATCCTGAACGCTTTCGAGCCGCAGCAAATCTGCCTTATCTCGCAGGACAACTACTACCGGTCACTGGCCGAAATCGCCATCGACGATCAGGGGATACATAATTTCGATATGCCCGAAACCATCGACCACCACCTCTACGCGCAGCACATTGGGCAGTTGCGGCGGGGCGAGCCGGTGGTGCAGCCCGAATACGTGTTCAATAACCCCGCCGTGGTGCCTACCATGCTCACGTTTCTGCCCGCGCCCATCATTGTGGTAGAAGGCATTTTTGTGTTCCACTTCCGCGAGCTGGCCGACCAAATGGACCTGAAAATTTTCATCGATGCCAAAAACAGTATTAAGCTGGAACGCCGTGTAAAACGCGATGCCGAAGAGCGCGGCTACGACCTCGACGACGTGATGTACCGTTGGAAAAACCACGTTAAACCCACCTATAAGCAGTTTATTAAGCCCTACCGCGCTGAAGCCGACATTGTGATTCCCAACAATATCCATTACCAAAAAGGGCTGGAGGTGATGATTGCATTCCTGCGGACTAAACTAAGCTGACGTACCTGACGCGGGCCTAAGTTATTGGCACAGAAATTGTTTTGGCGAAGAGAAAAAACAGTCCCTTTTTCTTCGTTGCCATGAAAGCACTGCTCCTTCCCATTCTCACCTGTTTCGCCTTCGTGGGGGTGTTCCTCACGGTTTCGGCCAGCCTGTTCATCATCGGGGCTATGGCCGTGTATGTGTTGGCCCGGCGCATGGTGGGTTTGTCAAGACCCGTTGCCTCGTAGGTTCGGGGCCGACACCGTGGCCGTGCGCGTTCTGACGGGCGAGGCCAGGAAAAACCCCACCGCCGTTGGCCCGTTGGCGTTCCGGTTGCGGATGTTGCTGGGTACGTTGGCGGGCGGGGTGGCAAACAACCCCGCGTTCTGCAACTGCGCCCGGAGCAACTCCCAAAACGCATAGCCCTCTACCGTCACGGTGCGCAGTTCTACCCGCACCGAATCGGCCAAAGCATACAGGCTGTCGGGGTTAATGGACCGCCGGATGGGCCGGATAAACATCAGCCCGTCGGTGTTGGCACTGCCCCGGAAGGCCCCGTCGTAGGCCAGAGTAATGTCCTGCGGGCGGTTTTGCAGTTTACCATTCCGGTAAAAACGGGCGTAGTAGAAATCGACCGCGCCGGGCAGGTCGTTGGCAAAAAACTGCGCCCGGTAGCCCTCTGTGGTAGACACGGGGCTGATTTTTTCCTTCGTAAACGTCAGCGAATCGATGGGCGGAATGCGCGGCATCTGCGCCACGGCGGCGTAGCTTTCCCCCCCATACTGAATGCTGAGGCCGTAGGTACGTCCTATCACGCCCAGCCGGGCGGTATCGCGCAGGGCGGGTTTCCAGGTATACACGCCGTCATTGTCGGGGTCGGTGAAGGTCACGAGCCGCCCGGTGTTGTCGCCCACGGTCACGTTGGCGTTCAGGGCGGGCGTGGCGCGGGCGTTGTTGAAATAGTTGGCGGTTTGGGTCAGGCTGATGCGCTGTTCGCCGGGTTGGTCGGTCAGCCAGGCATCTACCGCCAACTGCACCGGTGCCGTGGGAATGCTGGTGTCAATGACTGTTTCGCAGCCCCCTAGCCCCCAAAGGGGGAACAAGGCAATGACAATCAGCATAAGTTTGCTTATCTCTTTCATATGGTAGCTTTCCCTTCCCGAAGTGATTTCCCCTTGCGGGGTTCCCCCTTTGGGGCGGTCCGACGTTTCGGCCAGGGGGCCGTTTAAAATTTGAAATTATACGTTACAGACGGAATTATGGTGGCGAAGACCGAGTACCGGATGGCCTGGGTTTGGGCTATGTTGGCGGGGTTGGCCCGGAAATATTCGGAGAACGGATTCCGGCGGGCATACACGTTATAGACCGAAAACACCCAGTTGTCTTCCTTGCGTTTGCCGGGTCGCTTGCGCCCTTGCAACGTGGCCGACAGGTCGAGGCGGTGGTAGGGGCGAATCCGGTAATTATTGCGGGCATCGTCGGGGTTGGTGCCCACGGCAATGTCCTGAAACGTGAAACGGTTGTTGAAAAACGTGGCCGGGGTGCCGCTCGTGAGCACAAACGTGGCCGCAAAATTCCACCGTTTCGACCGGATGGGGTCAAACAGCACCACGGCGTTGAGGGTGTGTGTTTTGTCGAAACGGGTTGGGTACCAGCGGTTTTCGTTCACGCCCTCCACCAGCCGCTCGGTGCGGGCCAGGGTGTAGCTAACCCAGCCGTTCAGTTGGCCTTTGGCTTTGCGGAGATAAAACTCGGCCCCGTAGGCGCGGCCTTTGCCCGTAAGCAGATCGGCCTCCAGAAACCGGTTCAGCACCAGGTTGGCCCGGTCAATGTAATCGATCTGGTTCTGAAGTGATTTGTAGTAGACCTCCACCGATGCTTCGAACAAATTGCCCGTTGCCCCGCCAAAGTTGCGGAAATACCCCGCCGCCACTTGGTCGGCCAGTTGCGGGGCCACATTGTTGGTAGACGGTGTCCAGACATCGAGCGGCGTGGAGGCGGTGGTGTTCGAGAGCAAATGCACGTATTGGGCCAGCCGGTTGTAGCTCAGTTTGAACGAACTTCCCGCCGTGAGGTCATACTTCAGGGCAAAGCGGGGTTCCAAGTTGCCGTAGGTCTGGATGGTCTCGCCCGCCTGGTACGTTCGGGTGCTCAACACAGGGCGGCTCACCACGCCGGGTTGCTCGGTGGTGCCCAGCGTGAAGGCTTCGCCCGGCCCCAGGTATTGGTAGAACGAATACCGCAAGCCATACTGGAGCTGCAACCGCGACGATACCTGTTGTTCGTTGCCCACATAAAGCGAGCTTTCCAGCGCAAATTTGCTCCTCAGCCCAAACGTGCGCACCACGCCTGCACTAGCGGCAGTGGCGGTGCCGGGCTGGAAATCGTAGAGCAACGTCTGCCCGCCAAACGTGACTGTGTTTTTGTTCAAAAACAGCGTGAAATCGGGCTTGATGCTGTAATTAACGATTTTGGCGTTGGTACGAAAATAGTCCCGCGTGTTATCGGGTTTGCGCCGCAGGTCTGAGTCCAGCGAATAGTCGTAGTTACTGTAGAAAGCGGTGGTGTTCAGAAACAGTTTGTTGTTGAAGACTTTGTTCCACCGAAGCGAGGTAGTGGCGTTGCCCCAGTTGAACCCAAAATCAGCCCCGAACACGTCGCGCCCAAAATAGCCCGACAGGAACACCGTGTTTTTCTCGTTGATGCGCAGGTTGGCTTTGGCTGTGAGGTCGTAAAAATAAAACTGCGAACCCTTCAAATCGCCGGTCAGAAACGGCTGCGCCAGCACATCGGCATACGACCGCCGCCCGGCAATGATGAAAGAACCCTTTCCTTTGAAGAGGGGTCGTTCGTAAGACAATCTGCTGAATATCAGGCCAATACCGCCGTTGATTTCGGTCTTTTTCGAGTTGCCCTCTTTCAGTCGAACATCCAGAATAGACGACACCCGCCCGCCATACATAGCCGGAACACCGCCTTTGATGAGCTTCACGTCCTTGACGGCATCGGGGTTGAAGACCGAGAAAAAACCGAACAAATGCGACGAGTTGTAGACCGGGGCCTCATCGAGCAAGACCAGGTTTTGGTCAATACTGCCACCCCGCACGTTGAAGCCCGTGGCCCCTTCGCCCACGGTGGAAACGCCGGGCAAAAGCTGAATACTACGAATCACGTCTACCTCGCCCAGCAGGGCCGGAATGCGCTGTATAGTCTTGATATCCACTTTGTTGACGCTCATTTCGATGTTCTTCACATTGTCGTCTTCGCGGCGGGTCGATACCACCAGTTCCTGCAAATCGCGGCCTTCTTCGGCCAGTTCCAGGTCCAGGCGCACGTCTTTGTCGGCAATGGTTACGGCGCGGTTTTGTTTTTGGTAGCCCACGTAGGATATTACGAACGTATACGTACCTGCGGGCAGGGTCACAGAATAAAAACCGTAGTTGTTGGTCACGGCTCCGGTGCCGCTTTCCCGGCTGTAAACCGACACACCAATCAGCCCTTCGCCGTCGGCGGCATCTTTCACATAGCCGCTTACGGTATGTTTATCCTGCGCCGAAGCCGACCAAGCCAGAAGGCTCAGGAACAGGCCGAATAAGAATGTAAAAAAAATTTTCATATATGTACCCACAAGTAGCCGGTAAATCAGATTGGTAACGCGCCGGGCACGCTATTTGTTAACTATGTACCAAAAGTAAAGTATGCCAGATTACGGTTTCGTTAATTTAGACGAAACCGCGATTTTTCGGGCCGAACGGCACAAAACGTAGTACAAAACCAATTCCACATCCCCATGAATCGTTCCCTTTGTTTCCTGATCCTGCTGTTGTTTGGGCAAGCCCCAACGGCCCAAAGCCAGTCGCTGTTGTGGCGGGTGAGCGGCAACGGGCTGGCCAAACCGTCATACCTCTTCGGCACCTACCACATTCTGCGCGACAGCTACCTGCGGCAGGATTCGCTCACACGCCAGCATTTCGAGCGGGCCGAGGGTGTAGTGGTAGAAATGGTGTTCGATGCGGGGCAGGTGGGCAAAGTGCGGCAATACGGCACCATGCCCGATAATAACCTGATTCACCTCATCGAAGCGACCGATTACAAACTGGTAGCCGACGAGTTCAACGCCATGACGGGGCAGGAATTGTCTTTTTATAACCAGATCAAGCCCGTGGTAATTGCCACGGCCCTCAGCGTGGCCTACGCCCAAAAACGCTCTGGTACGTTGAGCCGCTTTTCGGGCCAACCCATAGACCTGTATTTTGTGGACAAAGCCCGGCAAGCCGGAAAACCGCTTACCGGCCTGGAAACCCTGGACGAGCAACTGCAACTGCTCTACGACCGGCAACCGGTGGAGCAACAGGCCCGCCAACTGGTGCGGCTGGTGAAGGAAAAAGCCGCCACCGGCACCAACCAAACCGACCTCACAGAACTGTACCTCACCGCCAACCTCGACGGGATGTGGCAACTTTTTCAGCAAGAAAATGACGACCCCGCCGACCTCTACGCGCTGATCGATGTCCGTAACATTCGTTGGATGAGTCAGTTGCCAACCCTCATGGCGCGGCGGTCTACGTTTGTAGCTGTTGGCGCGGGCCACCTGCCCGGTCCCAACGGCCTGTTGAATTTACTACGCCGGGCGGGCTACGTGGTTGAGGCCGTGAAGGGGAACTAGACCCGCCCCGCCGCCGGTAGCGGTCAGTCGGGCACGGGGTTTGTTGGGGCCGATTGCCAATACACCCGTGCAAACAGACTGCCGCTCAGGGTCAGGTTCAGCCCTGCCAGCAACCAGAGGGGCACGTGGTACATGACCAGCAAAAAGTAGCCTACCAGCAGCCAGAACACCACGGGCATCAGTTGCTCAAGCGGGCGGTGGGTACGTAGCAACAAGGCCTGAACCACGGCCAGCAAACTCAGGCCAAATATCCACGAAGACACTGATTGCCAAACGGTTAAGTCAGGCGGGAGGTTGCGTAGCAGGAGCAGCAGTTCGGGCAGGAGCAGCCCGGCAAATTGCCCCAGCCCCCGCCCCCAGCGGCTAAGCGTACTCACGGGCAGGTTGCGGTAAAGGGCCAGCCACCGCTGCTCGAACTGGTAGTGCCGGTACACCAGCGCGGCGTGGCCCAGGCCCAACAGCAACGTACCCAGCCCCAACAGGCGCAGGTCATAGTCGGGGGTACGGCCATAGGCGTTGGGCGCGTGGTCGAGGCGGTAGAGGGCCAGCACACCGAGCCAAAGGAAGCAGGTGGCGGCTTTGGTTCGCAGCAGCATGAGCCAGTCGTTGGCCCACACATCCCGGAACCAGAATAGCCCGAACGGCGTGGTGCCGCGCCAACGTACCTGAGCCGTCCAACGCGCCCACAGGCCGGGCGGGTGGGGGTTGCGCAGGGCATATTCGTAGGCCAGCAGCCCGCCCGCCAGCCCCGCCAGCCCCGCCACGCTAATGACCCCCACGGCCCAAAACTGCCGTTCCTGCCAACCCACCCAGGCCACAAACAAGGCATAAACCAGCACCGGTTGCAACAGCAATACCTGCACCCGTACCATAGCCCAAAGCCGTTTGGTGGCCGGAAAAAGCCGCCAATGCAACAACACGTCGTAAGTACGTATACTGCCGAAAGCCGAAGCCGTGGCCAGGGCCGTATAGCCCGCCCAGAGCAACAGGTAGCCCGCCAGCACCAACGGCGAGGTTACGGCTGCCGTGGCCAGCGCAATGTGGTCGCCCGCCCGCAAAAAGCCAGCGGCCAGGAAGAATACCACGCCCAGCCCCAGCGCGTTACGGCGGTAAAACGTGTAGACCAGCGTTTTGACCAGCACAAGCATAGCGTCACGCATCGGGCTGAACGGTTTGGTTGGCCACCTGCCACACCGACTCAATGGGCAACCCCGCCGTTTCCATGGCCTGATGCGACGACAGCAAAAAACTCACCCCCCGCGCCCGCGCCTCGGTAATGAGCGTGGCCACGGTTTGGGTCGCAGCCACGTCGAGCGTGACCAGGGGTTCGTCGAGCAAAATCAGGGCGGGCTGCCCCAGAAAGGCCATAATGAGTGATGTTTTCTTGAGCATCCCGCTCGAATACGTACCCACGGGCGTGTGCTGATACGTACCTACGCCAAAGGCTTCGATCAACGCCTGTGCCTGCCCGGCGGGTGCCTGTTTGGCTTCGCCCACCCATTGAATGAGTTCATGGGCGGTCAGAAACGGCGGGAATGTTGGCTCGGCTTCGGCGTAGTTGACCCGCATCCGGTAGGCCACCGCCTCGCGTTGGCTGTCCAGATTCGTGACCGAAACGGTGCCTTCGTGGGGTAATAAACCAGCAATGGCGCGAAAGAGCGTGGTTTTGCCTGCACCGTTGGGGCCTTTCAGCCAGTGAATGCCCGGCGGCAAGTCCCACTCCGCAATGCTCAGGATGAGCCGGGCACCGTAGGCTTTTCGGAAGTTGTGAAGGTGAAGCATGAAAGCAAAGATTAGACCCAGCGTGCATTGCTTCCACTAGTTTAGGATGAATGGTGCTGGTTAGCCTCGCTCATCAACCGGCAAACGGCATCGTACAACTCGCCAACCCGAAATACTCGGACAACTGGTTTAGGTTCATCGCGTAGACGGAACAAAGCCAAAAAATCAATTCCAAACCCTTCACCGTGAAACAGGTATTCATTGGGTTGCATGTTGAACGTTTGCCGTAGGGGTTCGAGCGAGATGCCGTACTTCTTTTCAACAGCCAAAAGTAGGTCAACACCATCATCACCCGTGACACCGAGATCATCCTCCAAACGAGTATCCGCTGTAACTCTGGTCTTGTTCGTCAAGCTAAGTGTGGGCCGTAACCAACTGGTAAATTGCTCGAATGTAGGGGGAAGTGGTGGCATAGCGAAGCAGGTTTCGGGTTTGTGCTCTTGTCATTTCTCCACCACCCACACCCGTGCCTGCGGGAACCGCCGTTGGAGCCGGGCGCGTTGGCGGGACCGGGCCACGCTGAAAACCTTCGTCAGCGCGTCGGCATACGTACCGGTGGGGGCCATCACGGTCACTTGCACCGAATGCGTCAGGCCCAAACCAGAGCGCGGGTCCATGACGTGCGAGTATCTTTTTCCGTTGATGTCGAGGTGCCGTTCGGCATCGCCGGAGGTGGTGATGGCGGCGTTTCTGAGCCAGACCACTGCCGTGTCTGCGGCCACAGGTACGTTGGGGTTGGGCCGGGCAATACGCCAGCCACGGGCCTGGTTGGGAGGCGATTCGCCCACCAGAATGTCGCCGCCCAGATCGAGCAAAAAAACGGTGATTCCGTGCTGCAACAGCACATTCCGGGCTTCGTCTAGGGCAAAACCCTGGCCAATGCCGCCCAGGTCAAGCCGCATATTGGGCTTTTTCAACCGTACCGATTGTGTCTCTTTATCCAGACGAACGTACCGCCATGAAACGGCCCGTCGCGTCCGTTCGCGTTCGGCAGTGGGTGGCAATTGCCGCTGCCGAACCGCCCGCCGCCACAGTTGCGAGAGCGGCCCAATGGTAGGGTCGTACCGCCCGCCCGACTGCCGGGCAATGCTCAGGGCGTGGGTTATCACATCGAACAGCGCGGGCGAGACGCGCACCCACGTACCTGAACCGCCCGTAGCCGAGAGCCGGTTAATCTCCGAGCCATCGAGGTAGTCGCTCAGGTGTTGGTTCAGGCTGTCCATCCGGGCCGACACCGCCTCGTAGGCCCGTTGGGCGGCCAGGCTGTCGGGGGCGTAGAGCGTAACGGCAAAGGTCGTGCCCATTAGCCCACGCTTGAAGTGGAAGGGGCGCGGCCCGTCTAAACCACCCCAGGCGGGCAGAGCCAGCAGCAATAGGATTGTCCACCGAAAGGGGCGTAAAAAAGAGGTTCTGAAAGAATCAAACACGGGTCAAAATCGTTAATAATCGTGCGAATGAAGCAGACCCCGACGACACCCGGTAGCCTGCCAACATTCGGCTTGTTTTTTGCTGACTAACACATAACTCTTTTTCGCGCGTTGCCCGCAGGGATGAAAACCTATTACGACCTGATTGACCAAACCTTTGAGTTCCCCACGCTGGAATTCAACGTGGAAAACAACCACCTGCTATTCAACAATGTGCCCCTGATGGACATTGTGAAACAGTATGGTACTCCCCTGAAACTGACGTACCTGCCCAAAATTACGGAGCACATCGACCAAGCAAAATCGCTGTTTAAAAACGCGCTGAAACGCTACAACTACAAAGGCAATTACACCTACTGCTACTGCACCAAGTCGTCGCACTTCCGCTTTGTGCTGGATGAGGTGCTGAAAAACAACGTCCACCTCGAAACCTCGTCGGCGTTCGATATTCCCATTGTGCGGGAGTTGTACCGGGACGGCAAGATCAGCAAAAGCACGTACCTGATCTGCAACGGCTACAAACGGCCCCTCTACACCCAATATATCAGCGAACTCATCAACGAAGGGTTCAACGTGATTCCGGTGCTCGATAACCTCAAAGAAATTGATGCCTATGAACAGTCGGTAACGGCCGAGACCGTGAATTTGGGCATCAGGATTGCTACCGACGAAGAACCCAATTTTGCGTTCTACACCTCGCGGTTGGGCATTCGCTACAGCGACATCAACGAATTGTACCGCAGCAAAATCCAGCACAGCAGCAAGTTCAAGCTGAAAATGTTGCATTTTTTCATCAATACGGGCGTGAAAGACAGCGCGTATTATTGGAGCGAACTAAGCCGGTTCATGTACAAGTATTGCGAGCTGAGCAAGATGTGTCCCGAACTCGATAGCATTGACATTGGCGGCGGTCTGCCCATCCAGACCTCGTTCCAGTTTACGTATGATTACCAGGCCATGATTGACCAGATTGTGGAGTCAGTCCAGTGGATTTGCAACAAAAGCAACGTACCTGTGCCGCACATTTTCACCGAATTCGGGTCGTATACCGTAGGCGAAAGCGGCGCGGTGATCTACAAGGTGATTGACCAGAAGTTGCAGAACGACAAGGAGTTATGGTATATGATCGACGGGTCGTTCATCACCCAACTGCCCGACTCGTGGGGGCTGGGCCAGAAATACATCATGCTCTCGGTCAATAATTGGGATAACCCCTACCAGAAAGTAAACCTAGGCGGCCTCACCTGCGACTCGCACGATTTTTATAACACCGAAGTCCATTCGGCAGATCTTTACCTGCCCATTTTCGACCAGGAAACCGAAGATCAGTATGTGGGTTTGTTCCACACCGGGGCGTATCAGGAATCGTTGGGTGGCTACGGAGGCATCCAGCATTGCCTCATTCCGGCCCCGCAACACGTTATTGTTGATAAAGACGAAGCGGGAAACCTCCGTACTCGCCTCTTCGCGCCCGAACAGCATAGCGAATCGATGCTGAAAATTCTGGGCTACACCCCCACCGATGCGCCCCAACCCACCGAATTGGCGGCAGCGCAAGCGGTGGGCGAAGCTGAGGGCGTGGCCGAACCGGAGCCGGAATTAGTGAAAGAAGAAGCCTAAACACATAAAATCATGAAAAAAGTAATTCTGCTGGCCAGTGCCATACTCCTGCTATCCATAAGTGCCTGCGCCCGCAAAGGTGCCTGCCCCGCCTACGGGTCAACGAAGGTTACGCCAGCAGTTGACCGCGTGGTGTAGAGACGCGACACATCGCGTCTCTACAGCACGCCCCCGGCCAAACCCGTATGCATGCATACGGGTTTGGGGAATTGCGTAGATTTGTCGGCCCGAAAAGGGCGACGACATCGACATGAAAAAGGAAAAAACCGTTGATTTTCACCTGAAATGGGCTTGGCACGCCATTTCCAGGATGTATAACGCCCACGCGTCCCGGTTCGACCTCACGATGGCCACGGGTTACGTGTTGCTGAATATCGATGCCGAGTACGGTACCCCCGCTACCAAAATAGGCCCCCTGCTGGGCATGGAACCGCGTAGCCTGGTACGTATGCTGAAAACGCTGGAAGAGCGCGGCCTCATCCGGCGTGAAACCGACGAGGCCGACAAGCGGTTTGTCCGAATTTACTTAACTAAAGAAGGCCGCGTAAAGCGGGAAATGGCCCGCGAAGGTGTGATTGAATTCAACAAGATGATCCGCGAGAAAATACCGCTAGATAAGTTGGTGGTTTTCTTCGATGTCATTAAGGAAATCAACCTCATTGTGGAGGACGAAAACACCAAAATCAAAGCCGCTAACGTACCGGTGGAAGATGTGCTGTAAAATGAACACAGTGACTCCTCTTCCTGCCCAGCCGTTGCTCGACCGGTTTGTTGGCCTGATGCAGGTGGCCAACGCGTTTTACCGGGCAAACACGGCCAACCCACCCAAACGAATGGACATTTCGCAGGCCGACGTGCAGGCCCTGTTCCGCAGTCTGAACGTGCATCAGGTACGTTACCTGCTCGTGGGCGGCATGGCCAACATCGTGCATGGGTACGTTCGCACCACCGAAGACGTGGATTTGTGGATTCAGATTGGCGATGAAAACAAGGCCAACCTGCTGTTGGCCCTTGCCGAAAACGAAGTTGCCGGAGCCGAATTCCTGCGGAACGTACCGCTCCTCTTTGGCCGGACAACCGTGACGGTTGGCAAACATGGTTTCACGCTCGACATGGGCCATTCGTTGAAAGCCTTCGCCGATACCGATTTCGACACTTGCTACGTTCGCGCCCGCGCCGCTACCTTTGATGACGTGCCCTTCAACGTGATTCATTTAACCGATTTGATTACCGAAAAACGCGTCACTGGTCGGCCTAAAGACCTGGTTGACGTGGACGAACTTACTAAATTGATGGAACGCGGATTGAGCCGGTCCGCCGGTGCGGGATGACGCAGATAAGAGCAGATTTTTAAATTTTGTCTGATAAAATCTGCGAAAATCAGCCCAATCTGCGGTATCAGCGTTCAATCCTCCCCCAAAAAAAACCTCATGGAAGCAACCCTCGAAAAAATCAATACTCAAACTCGAAACCGTAGCATCCGGCGCGTAGCCGTACTTGGTTCGGGCATCATGGGGTCGCGCATTGCGGCCCACTTCGCCAACATTGGCCTGGATGTGCTGCTGCTGGACATGGTTCCGCGCGAACCCAACGCCGCCGAAACCGCTAAGGGCCTCACCACCAACGTACCTGCGGTGCGCAACCGGATGGTGAACGAGGCTTGGCAGACCATGCTGAAAGCCTCGCCCGCGTCGCTGTACAGCCCCAAATTCGCCGACCGGGTGAAGCTGGGGAACTTCGATGATAACCTCAAAGACATTGCCGTCTACGACTGGGTGATTGAGGTCATTGTGGAGCGGCTCGACATCAAACGGTCTTTATATGAGCGCGTTGAGCAGTTTCGCAAGCCTGGTACGTTGATTACCAGCAACACGTCGGGGATTCCGATGCACCTGCTGACCGAAGGCCGGAGCGACGATTTCCGCCGTAATTTCTGCGGTACGCACTTTTTCAACCCGCCGCGTTACCTGCGTCTGCTCGAAATTATTCCCGGCCCCGACACCGACCCCGCCATCATCGATTTTCTGATGCATTACGGTGATCTGTATCTGGGCAAAACCACCGTGCTCTGCAAAGACACGCCGGGGTTCATTGCCAACCGGCTGGGTATTTTCGCCATGATCCAGACCATCCGCGTGGCCGAAGACATGGGTCTCACGGTGGAAGAGGTAGATAAACTGACCGGCCCGGTGGTGGGGCGGCCCAAGTCAGGTACGTTCCGGCTGTCGGACGTGGTGGGGCTGGATACGACCGTCAACGTGGCGAGCAACCTGGTTAAGCTGGAATACGACGAGTCGCACCGGGCGTTTGAGTTGCCGCCGGTGATGCAGAAACTGTATGACAACAAGTGGCTGGGCGACAAAACGGGGCAGGGTTTCTACAAGAAAACGAAAGACGAGCGCGGCAAAACGGCCATCCTGGCCTTGAACCTGGAAACGTTCGAATACGAGCCTTCAGCGAAAGTAAAATTTGCGACGCTGGAAAGCACAAAAGCCATTGACAGTCTCAGGAAGCGGTTTTCGGTGCTGTTGGCCGGAACCGACAAGGCCGGTGAATTTTACCGCCGCTCCTTCGCCGACGGGTTCCAGTACGCCACCAATCGTATTCCCGAAGTGGCCGATGAGTTGTACAAAATAGACGAGGCCATCAAAGCGGGTTTCGGATGGCAGATGGGGTTGTTCGAGACCTGGGATGCCATTGGCTTGCAGGCGGGAATCGAGATGCTGGAAAAGCAGGACCGCAAACCCGCCCAGTGGGTGTATGACATGGCCGCGAGCGGGGCTACGAGTTTCTACCGAACCCAGCGGGGCAAAAAGCAGTACTACGACATTCCGTCGAAGACGTACCAGACCATTCCCGGCACCGAATCGTTCCTGATTCTGGAGAGCCTGAGCGACAACGTGATCTGGAAAAACGCCGGTGCGGCTATCTACGACCTCGGCGACGGCATCATTAACCTCGAATTCCGCTCGAAGATGAACACCTTCGGGGCCGAGGTGATTGAGGGCGTGAATAAAGCTATTGCGCTGGCCGAGAAGGACTTCCGGGGCTTGGTCATCGGCAACGATTCGACGGAGGCGTTTTCGGCGGGGGCCAATTTGGCCACGCTGTTCATGTTTGCCATCGAACAGGAATACGACGAAGTGAATATGATGATTGCGCAGTTTCAGCAGACGATGATGCGCACCCGCTACTCGTCTATTCCGGTCATTGGCGCACCGCATTCGCTGGCCTTGGGCGGCGGTTGCGAGATAAACCTCCACTGCGACCGCGTGGTGGCGCATTCCGAAACCTACATGGGCCTGGTGGAAGTGGGCGTGGGCCTGATTCCGGCGGGAGGGGGCACCAAAGAAATGGCCGCCCGCTGCTCGGACCTCTACCAAACCGGCGACCCCGAACTGAACATTCTGCAAAGCGCGTACATGAACATTGCCACGGCGAAGGTCTCGACCTCGGCGCAGGAGGCCCGCGAGATGAACTACCTC
>JAYUKZ010000102.1:0-4416 GCA_043763995.1 Fibrella sp. | reverse complement strand
GTTGCGCAACAGCTATCAGGTCTACAAAGAGTACATGCACATTTTTCCGAAAGATTATTTTTGTCCCAAATCACGCGCCGGCCTGATTACAATTACCCCGAACACCTACTGCATTCATCATTTTGAGGGGTCTTGGCAACCGATGCCCATGAAACTCAAAAAGTACGTCTTTCAGAAAATTATCGGGCCAACAATGACGGATAAATTAATCAGGATGAAGCGATTTTTATTAACTCCCAGGCACCACCCGACCAAATGAATATAGTACCGTTAGCCTTTGCACCTAAGTTTTTCACCCAAAAAAGTATTTCTGCTTTTTTGGGTGTATTTCTGCTTTGTTCGCTACTATTTTTCAGCCGGATGCTGCCACCATTATGGATTGTGTTTGGCTTTGCCGAGGTGTTCGGCTTTTTCTTTTTCCTAAACCGGCTCACCAGGCAGTGGGGGAGTATTACGGATCAGGCGTATGCCAAAAAGTTGTTCCGCACCTCGCTCTGGATTCGGGTTGCCTGGGTAGGGTTTAGCTATCTGTTTTACAGCGAAATGGCAGGCGATTCGTTCGAGTTCGATGCGGGCGATTCCAAAGGGTATCACGGTGAAGCAATCTGGTTGTTGGGGTTGGTGAAAGATGGCAAATGGGCGCAATACATGGCTTATATCGGTAAAAACTATTCAGACATGGGGTATCCGGTCTATCTGGCCGCCATTTACCGGGTTACGGGCGAGAGTCTGCTCGTTCCCCGTCTGATTAAGGCCCTGTTGGGCAGCTACATTTGCCTGTTCACGTATAAGATAGCCCGGAATAATTTTGGCGAATCAACCGGTCGTATGGCCGGTATTATGGCCATGTTGCTGCCGAACCTGATTTACTACACGGGTTTACACCTTAAGGAAACCGAGATGGTTTTTATGGTGGTCTGCTTTATGTATGTGGCCGACAAGGTACTGCGGGCGCGTCGGCTGAACCTGATTGATATTGCCTGGCTGGGCCTGCTCATAGTGATGCTTTTCTTTCTTAGAACCGTGCTGGCGGCTTGTGTGGCTGGTTCGCTGGTGGTGGCAACCCTGCTTACCTCACAACGGGTTTCGCGCCCGGCCCGCCGAATTACACTTGGTCTGTTGCTTGTTGGGGGAGGGCTTGCCCTGGCAACTACGCCACTTGTGGGGAATATAGACGAGTATATGCAGAAGAGTGAATACAGTCAAAGCCGACAGATGCAGAACTTTGCTATTTACCGAAAAGAAGGCGAAGGAAATAAATTAGCCATGTATGGATCGAGAGGTGTTTTTCTGCCGATGATGCTCATGGCTCCCTTTCCGACGCTGGTCAACATTGCCGATCAGCAAAACGCCATGATGATGGCCGGGGCGTATTTCATCCGAAATGTGTATGCTTTCTTCGTGTTTATCGCCCTGTTTGCCCTCTACAAACGCAAAAAAATCAGCGAACACATTCTGTTACTGTCTTTTACAGCTTCGTATATCTTCGTGCTGGCTTCCAGCGGTTTTGCCCTCTCTGAGCGGTTTCATCTGCCGTTGGTGCCGTTTTTATTAACGTTTGCTGCCTACGGAATTTCGCAGATGAACCAGAAAAACAAGAAATATTATCTGCCCTATCTGGTGTTTATCTCGCTGGTTGTGATAGGCTGGAACTGGTTTAAAATTGCCGGGCGATCATAGCCAATGCGTATCCTGATTGTGTGCAGTGGCAACGCGCCGGGTTTCGAGTTTCAAAAACACCAGGCGTTTATTTATGAGCAGGTAGAAGCCTTGAAACGGCTCGATGATTCGCTGCAATTCGATTATTTTTTTATCAAAGGCAAAGGCCCCGGCGGGTACCTGTCGTGCCTGGAAGTCTTGAGAAAGCAACTGCAAAGCCAGCCCTATCACGCCATCCATGCGCACGTAGCGATGTCGGGATTATTGGCAAACCTGCAACGGCGGGTGCCGGTCATCACCACGTTTCATGGTTCAGATATTAACGAGCCAACGTTGCGGGCAGTGTCGGGGTTGGTAGAACGCTTAAGCCGCAAAACCATTTACGTCAGCCCGATCCTGGCCCGGAAAGCGTTGGCCGGGCAGCACCAAAAGCGGGCTGTAATTCCCTGTGGAGTTGATTCTGAGTTGTTCAAGCCCCGCCCCAAACAAGAATGCAGGGCGTATTTTAGTCTGTCTCCCAATAAACGATATGTGCTGTTTTCGTCGGCCTTTGGCAACAGCGTGAAGAACTATCCATTGGCAAAAGCGGCTTTGGAACACCTTCAGGATGATTCGGTAGCACTACTTGAACTCAAAAACTACACGCGGCACGAAGTGGCTTTGTTGTTCTCTGCCGTTGATGCAGCCCTAATGACTTCGCACTCAGAAGGCTCCCCACAGTTTGTGAAAGAAGCCCTGGCCTGCAACTGTCCGGTTGTTTCTACCGACGTGGGTGATGTCCGGTTGGTACTTGGCAACGTACCAGGCTGTTACCTCACCTCATACCAGGCAACCGACGTAGCCGAAAAACTGCGATGGGCGTTGACGAACACCACACCCATCGCAGGGCAGGAGCACATACGTCATTTCAATAATCAGTTAATTGCCCGGCAAATTCGGGACGTTTACCGGCAAATCTGATGAGTCGGTCAGCCAATATTGTGATCGTTGACTATGGCATGGGCAACCTGCGGTCGGTGCAAAAAAAGTTCGAGAAACTGAACGCTACCATTCATATTTCGTCGGATAGCCGCGTCATTGCTGATGCCGATAAATTGGTACTGCCGGGCGTGGGGCACTTTGCCAACGGAATTCGGAAACTGAAAGAAGGGGGAATTTGGGACGTGCTGAACCACAAAGCCCTTATTGAAAAAACGCCCGTGTTGGGCATTTGTCTCGGTATGCAATTGATGGCAAGCTACGGCGAAGAAGGCGATACCGCCGGGCTGGGCTGGTTTGATGCCGACGTGGTGCGGTTCAGCGTACAGAATACCCTGACCCACAAGGTGCCACACATGGGCTGGAATACCACTGAAACCACCCGCCCGTCGGCCCTGTTTGCCAACCTGCCAACGCAGGCATTGTTCTACTTTGCCCATTCGTACCACATGGTTTGCCATGAGCCGACGGATGCGCTGGCAACCACCACGTATGACTATCAGTTTGCCTCAGTTATTCAGAAAGATAATCTGTATGGCACCCAGTTTCACCCCGAAAAAAGCCACGACTGTGGCGAACGGCTCATCGCCAACTTTATCGCGTTATAACCAATGTACCGCCCCCGCGTAGTCCCATTATTACTGCTGAAAAACAAAGGACTGGTGAAGTCAGTCCGGTTTACGGATTACACCTACATCGGCGATCCGATTAACGCAGTAAAGATTTTCAACGACCTCAGGGCCGATGAACTGGTGCTGCTCGACATTCTGGCCACGAAGGAACACCGCCCCATTGACCTTGACTTTGTGCGGCAGGTGGGCGACGAGGCCAATATGCCGTTTGCCGTGGGCGGGGGCATTCAAACTATCCGGCAGATCAGAGACTGCATTAGTGCCGGAGCCGAAAAAGTAGTTATCAACTCATTCGCCCTCAAAAACCCGGACTTTATCCGGGCCGCTTCCAATGAGTTTGGCAGTTCGACTATCGTGGTGGCTATTGACGTGAAAAGAAATTTCTGGGGTAAACAGCAGGTATATACCAGGGGTGGTAGCTACGCAACGGGTCTCGACCCGGTTGCCTGGGCGCAGCAGTTGGAAGCCTGCGGAGCCGGGGAGTTGCTGGTGACATCCATTGAACACGATGGCCGGATGCAGGGCTACAACCTGCCGCTCATTCAACACCTGTCGGCGGCAGTTGGTATTCCGGTGGTGGCGGCTGGCGGGGCCGGGCGGCTGGCCGATTTTAAAGCCGCCGTCAGCGAAGCCCACGCCTCGGCGGTGGCGGCTGGTTCGTTGTTCGTCTATCATGGCCCGCGTAAGGCCGTGCTGGTCAATTATCCCAAAAATAACGAGTTGGTGAATCTCTTTAGCGCGGCATGAGAATTTGTACGAAAGGTGTTTGGGACGAAACCATTCCGGGTATTTCGTTCGATGAGAACGGCGTATCGAACTACTGCACCCTCCAGGAAACCATGATGGCGCACTATCCGCGTGGCGAAAAAGGACTTACCGACTGGAACGCGCTCGTATCGGTCATGAAAAAAACAGGCCGGGGTAAAAGCTACGACTGTGTGGTGGGCGTAAGTGGTGGGGTCGATAGTTCGTTTCTGCTCCACACCGCCAGTCAGTACGGGCTGCGCCCGCTGGCCGTAAACCTCGACAATGGTTTCAACAGTGAAATTGCCGTTCAGAATATATATAAAGTCACCTCAACGCTGGGCATAGACCTTGAAACCTGCGTCATCAACTACGAGGAAATTCAGGATTTGCTGCGGGCCTA
>JAYUKZ010000101.1:0-4421 GCA_043763995.1 Fibrella sp. | reverse complement strand
ACAAATAGCCGACGCAACGACGTACCTGAACCTTTGGGAGCCACCAAAAACACGTCGATGTCGGTAGGCGGAATGATGCCGGTTTTCTCTTTGTAGGTCACGCCAAACCCGTGCGAGAAGTACAGCGATTTACCCGGCACCAGGGCGGCTTTCACCGTGGGCCACAGCTCAATTTGCGCGGCATCGGAGAGCAAAAAGCAGATAATCGTTCCTTTGGCCAGGGCCTCATCAATCTCAAACAGTGTTTCGCCCGGCACCCAGCCGTCGGCCACGGCTTTGTCGTAGGTTTTGCCTTTGCGCTGCCCCACAATGACACTGAAGCCATTTTCACGCATATTCAGCGATTGACCGGGGCCTTGCACGCCGTAGCCAATCACGGCGATGGTCTCATTCTTGAGCGTATCGAGAGCTTTTTCGAGCGGAAACTCATCGCGGGTAACAACATTTTCGACCGTTCCGCCGAAGTTAATTTGTGCCATTTGATACTGTATTTTGGTTGTAAAAAAAGTAAAGAATTTAAAGAGGTTATCACAACTTGTGATACCCTAAGCGAAGTACAATCGTCGTTTAGGCTTTGGAATCTCACGATCCAATGACTGCGCTATCTCAATCCATTCACGAATAATTACTTCGGCATTAGCTAATGCATCTTGATAAGTTGTCCCGTCAGCCATACAGCCGGGCAGTTCAGGTACGTCGGCGATGAAGGCTTCGTCTTCTTCGCTCCAATAAATGATAATTTCGTATTCTAGGTATCATTATTGTCAACGTCAAGTTTGTATTTGATAATCAAATTTCAAACCTGCTCCACCTGATACGGTTTGGCTTTACCCTGCTTCGGTTGACGGTTAATAATTTCATCAATGCCCTCCATACTATAAATGTGATGGCTTGAACTAATTCACTCATCAAAACCTAGTTTCAAGACCAATGTTCGGAGTTCATCAAAGCTAAAATTTCCATCTGATGCACCGCGCAGCAGTTTAATCAACAGTTTCTCAAATTGGCTCATACTGCTCACAAATAATACGCCCAATCTGCTTCGGGAAGGTACTCGACCAGGCCGTTTTTGGTTTTGCCAACAGCTACCCGCCCAGAGCGAACAAATTCGAGAATATCGTACTGACGCAGGTACTCGAAAAACGAGAAGATAGCGGCTTCATTTCCGGTTTTTTCGATCACCACATAGTCCAGCCCCCAGTACACAACCCAGGCTTTATGTTGTTTGTTAATAGCCTCAACGTCAAGCGGTTTGCTGCCGAGTGGCGTGGCAATTTTGAACAGGGCAATTTCGTTATAAACAATTTCGTCGTTGAGGTATCCAAACACGGCCAATACCTCCACAATTTTCCGAATTTGGCGCACAATTTTTTCCACCTCCTCCCGCGATTCGTGCTTGATTACCACCGTAAACCGCGACACGCCGGTACGTTCTGTTTCCGATACCGTCAGGCTTTCAATATTAATGCGGCGGCGGGTAAAAATAATTGTAATCCGGTTCAATAACCCAATGGTATTCCCCGTAAAAATGCAGATAGTATAGGTTATCATTTTAATCGAATTTGTGAAACGCTGGCTCCTGCCGGTACCATCGGGAATACGTTTTCTTCTTTTTCTACCATCACTTCCAGCAAATACGGCCCGTCGTAGTTCAGCAGTTGGTCTAGTGATTGGGCTAAGGTTTCGCGTTCGTGGCAGGTGTGACCCGCCATGCCGAACCCTTTGGCAATGGTGACGAAATCGGGATTTTGTAATTCAACAAACGAGTAGCGACGGCTGTGAAAAAGTTGCTGCCACTGCCGAACCATACCCAGAAAATTATTATTTAAAATAATAATTTTTACCGGCATTTTATTCTGCACAATGGTGCCTAATTCCTGCAATGTCATCTGAAAACAGCCATCGCCAATAATGGCCACCACTTGCCGGTCTGGCGCGGCTACCTGTACTCCAAAAGCAGCGGGAAGGGCAAATCCCATGGTGCCCATTCCGCCGGACGTGACCAAGCTTTTTTTGCGCCGAAACTGGTAGTACCGGGAGGCCATCATCTGGTGTTGGCCCACATCCGTAACCAGCACCGCCTCGCCGTTGGTCTTCCGCGAGAGCAGGTCAATGACTTCTGCCATTTTCACCTTATCGGTGTTGTTGGTCAGTTCGGGTTGGGTAATGGCTTCATTTTCAATGACATCATACTTCCGAAACTCATTCCGCCAGATGGTATGGTCGTTTTCCTGAACCAGCGGTAACAACGCCTGCAACACGGTTTTGGCATCGCCAATGACTGGTACGTCGGCTTTAATGATCTTGTCAATCTCAGAGGGGTCAATTTCGATATGCACCACCTTCGCCTGCCGGATAAACTTGCTGGCATCGCCCGTAACGCGGTCGTCGAACCGCATCCCGATGGCGATAATCACGTCGGCTTGGTCGGTGAGCACGTTGGGGCCGTAGTTGCCGTGCATACCCAGCCAACCCACGTAGTTGGGGTGGTTGGTCGGGATGGTTGACTGACCGAGCAGCGTTGTAGCTACGGGAATTCCGGTTTTTTCGGCAAAGGCCAGCAACTCGGCTTCGGCATTGCTGATTCGGATGCCGTGCCCGGCGAAAATGTAGGGCCGTTTGGCGGAATTTATCAGGTTAGCCGCCGCCGCTACCTGCTCTTGCTTGGGCACCAGCCGGGGCCGGTAGCTGACGATGGTCTGGCATTTTTCGTACACGTAGGGCCGGGTCATTTGCGCCAACTGCGCCGATTTGGTCATGTCGATCAGCACGGGGCCGGGCCGACCGGCTTGGGCAATGTAAAACGCTTTGGCCATAATCTCCGGCACTTCATCGGCACTGGTAATCTGGTAGTTCCACTTGGTGATGGGCATGGTCACGCCCATCACGTCGGCCTCCTGAAAGGCATCGGTGCCGAGCAGTTTTTTGCCCACCTGCCCCACAATACACACCAGCGGCGTAGAGTCAATTTGCGCGTCGGCGATGGCCGTGACCAGGTTGGTAGCCCCCGGCCCGGAGGTTACGAGGCATACCCCGGCGCGGCCCTGCATCCGGGCGTAACCCTGGGCGGCGTGGCCCGCGCCCTGCTCGTGCCGCACCAGAATGTGGTTTATCTGATCCTGAAAGTCATAAAGGGCATCGTAGACGGGCATGATGGCTCCGCCGGGGTAGCCAAAAATGGTATCTACCCCTTCGGCCACCAGGCACTCCATCAGAGCCTGCGCCCCGGTTTTCAGGGGCATAGCTTCTTGTGTATCAAGGGCATAAGTAGTTTCTTCAAGCGGTGTTTGGCTCGGCGGAAACGCAAAGGGTTGCGTCTCTACGGCGGCGGCGGTGTGTACGGATAGGGTGCTGATTGCCTGCATGATGGTTGTTCAGGTTGTGGGTTGGCCAGTAGTTGTTTTTTTCGTAGCAATCAGTATGCCCGTCGACCAGGTTAGCCGGGTTATGTGCAGGTCGTCGCGGCGTTCCAGGTCAGCCACCAGTTTATCAACATTGTTGCCGTGGCCGTCGGGCCAATTGGGTTGGGGCAGCATATCGTCGATGATGTACAGACCGCCGGTTGCCAGGGTGCCCAGCACGGCCTCCAGATTGGCATATTTGCCGGGCCAGGCATCGGCAAAAATAAAGTCAAACATCTGATTATGTGGACTTTCCAGCCACGCACCGGCATCGGCACGAAGAAGTTTCAGCCGGTTATCCTGGCCCAAAAAGTTGTTAGCAACGGCTAGGTACGTCGCTTCGTTATCGATGGAAAGCAACGTACTGTCAACATCCATGCCAGCCAGGAGCCAAGCGGTGGCGAGGCCCGTTCCCGTCCCCAATTCCAATACCCGCGCCCCCGGTTTCGACCCAACCAACGCTTTCAGCAACGCCCCCGTTTGCGCGTCGGAAGGCATAGAAAAGCGCATGGTTTTACTGGCCGTTTCCAGGGCTAAATAGGCGGTTGGGTACGTCTGAATTGCGTTGGTAAACATTAATATTAAGCAGAAAGACTTTTATAATTTAGCTCATTAATTCGCTGAAAATCAATGTCATTGGTAGAGAGAAGTGTAAACGAATGAACGATAGCCGTGGCGGCAATAACGGCATCGGGTAGTTTCAATCCTCTATAATGGCGGCGGAGTTTGATGGTTTGCCGGATGATGGGTTCGGATAGCGACAATATCATTGAGCTGCTTAGAACAGATCGGACGTTGGCCTCCAACTCTTTGCTTCCAGGTACCCAGCTTTCTAATTCCATCCTTGAAATAATAGATACGAGGCTCTCCTCACGAATCACCGTCTCAAAAAAACGGTATGGTTGGTCTTTTAAACGTTTGGTCAGGTAGTGACTATAGGCCGATGTGTCAATCAGATATCTCGTTTCCATTCGTCGCGCATAGCATCTAGTTCTCCCAATATCCGGTCAATTGTTTGTT
>JAYUKZ010000100.1:0-1271 GCA_043763995.1 Fibrella sp. | reverse complement strand
ACGCGAAGATGAGCAACCCACCGGCCATACCCACCGCCAGCCCCGTTACGTTGAGCAGCGTGTAGAGCCGGTTGTGCCAGAGGGTACGGTAGGCAATAGTGAGGTAATTACGGAGCATTTGGCGTATTGTTTTTGGGTATATTTAAGAAAAAACATCAGTA
Source organism: Fibrella sp. (assembly GCA_043763995.1). Lineage (GTDB taxonomy): Bacteria > Bacteroidota > Bacteroidia > Cytophagales > Spirosomataceae > Fibrella. Next base: position 1,110 of record JAYUKZ010000100.1, on the reverse strand, counting down.
TGAGACCTATCGCAAAAGACGTAGCTACCGACGGAATAGAACCGGGCCGAACAATGGCGGCTGGTCGTATTCTGATCAATCTGATAACTTATCTCGCCGAACGGTATGATGAACAATTTGACATTTTGCCCAGCATTGATGTTTCGTTTCCTGAGCAGGACTTCACCTGCGATTTAGGTCTCTTCCCTCCTCGTAAAATTGATTGGTTAAACGACCTCATCCGGGTCAGGCCGCCAATTACAGCTTTTGAAATTGTACTGCCGACCGAAACCCCTGAGCGTTTAGCCGATGCGATTCGTCGGCACTATTTTCCAAATGGTGTTCAATCAGCGTGGGTCATTGCGCCTCATCAACAATCAATTTCACTGCTACACCCCAATCAACCCACTCAAGTGTTTACTACCGGTACGATACATGACCCGGAAACCGGAATTGATGTAGAAGTCGCTGAACTATTCGCCGATTAAATCAGTCACTCACTGCGTAAACTCTTCACCGGGTTCATCAACGCGGCTTTTACAGACTGAAACGACACCGTCAACAGCGCAATGCCCACCGCCAACAACCCAGCCAGCACAAAGACCCACCAGGAAATATCGACGCGGTAGGCAAAATCCTGTAACCAGCGGTGCATGGCGTACCAGGCAATGGGCGAGGCAATCACGATGGCGATCAACACCAGTGTCAGAAAGTCTTTGCTGAGCAACGCCACGATGCTGCCGACGCTGGCTCCCAGCACTTTACGTACCCCAATCTCCTTCGTTCGCTGTTGCGCGGTGAAGGTGGCCAGGCCAAACAGACCTAAGCAGGCCACGAAAATGGTCAGCCCGGCAAACAGGCCCAGAATCAGACCCGTCCGGCGTTCGGCCACGTAGGTCTGCTGGTAACGTTCGTCCAGAAAAGAATAGACAAACGGGGTGCCGGGTAACAACCTCTGCCAGCGTTGCTGCATGGTGGTCAGCAGGTTGGCCCGGTCGGCGGGGCGGGTTTTCACGATCAGGGTACCGGGGCTATTGGCCAACACCATCACCAGCGGCGCAATGCGTTCGTGCAACGACCGAAAATGAAAATCCTCTACAACGCCAAGCACCCGGTACGTATGTTTTAGGC
>JAYUKZ010000099.1:0-4428 GCA_043763995.1 Fibrella sp. | reverse complement strand
CCAAATTGCCACTCGCTACCTCGACCGGTTGGGCAAACAGAATCAGCAACAGCAACACCAAACCGACCTGCTAATGGGCATTGTCGACAACGGAAAAGCCGGTATCACGCTGTTTGAGCCGGTTTATTCCCCCACCGGCACCGTTACCGATCTCAGGTACGTCTTTACCAACAGCATCAACAGCCGCAACCTGGGCATCTCGGTGGCCGACATGACCGGGAAAACCCTGCTGGAGGTGTTGCCGTTTATGCAGGGTACCGACTGGTTTACGCGCCTGACACAGACCGCCACCACGGGGGAAAGTCAATCGTTTCTGTATAATCACCACATCAATGGCGTAGATGCCTGGTTCGATACGCTCTTCGTAAAAATTGGCGACCAGGTGCTGTTTACCGACCTCAACGTGACCCCTCTGAAAGAAGCTGAACTGGCCGTTATGGGCCAGAACGATTTGCTGGAACGGGTCATGAACACCACCCCAACGGCCATTGTGGTGCATGAAAGTGTTCGGAACGAGGCGGGCGATATCATCGACTTTCGCATGGTTCGGCTCAATCAGGTGGCGGCTGAGTTGCTGGGTAATTCCATCGAAAACATTCAGTTCCGCCGCATCTCCCAATACTTTCCCGGCCTGATGACCGAGCCGGTTTTTGCCGCCTACCAGGCAGTGGCCAACACGGGGCAGTCGGTGCGGACGGAGGTGATGCTGACCAACCGCTGGTACGATTTTTCGGCGGCCCGCTTTGGCGACGGGGTCATTGTGGCCGTGCAGGATATCACGCCCATGCGGCAGGCCCGCCACCAACTCGAACTGGCCAACCACGAACTGAAACGCTCGAACGAAAGCCTCCAGTCGTTTGCCTACATTGCCAGCCACGACCTCCAGGAGCCGCTGCGCAAAACCATTGCCTTCGCCGATATTCTGCATACCCAATTTGCGGGCGAGTTCACCCCCGAAGCCACCGATATTATCCGGCGAATTCAGCTCTCGGCGGGCCGGATGCGGAGCCTGGTGCAGGATCTGTTGTTGTATGCGCGGGTGGAAACCCAGCCCGAAAAACGGATGCCCATCGTGCTCGCTGACTTGCTGACCGAACTACGCGAGAATGAGTTGTGGGCCGCTTTCCAACAAACAAAGGCCGAGTTGCACCTGCTGGATTTGCCCCAACTGCTGGCCGCCCCCACTCAGCTACGGCAACTGTTTCAGAACCTGGTGGGCAACGCCCTGAAATTCCGCCGCCCGGAAGTAACACCCATCATTCAAGTCAGTAGCCGCACCCTGGCGTTGGCCCAATTACCTGCCGGTATTCTTTCCCCTGCCAACGAACGGGCGGCTCAGTTGGCGGGTAGTGGTTTTCACGAAATTGCCGTGGCCGACAATGGCATTGGGTTCGAGGAGCAGTATACGGCGCGTATTTTTCAGGTCTTTCAGCGGTTGCACGGGCAGGGGCAGTTTCAGGGGTCGGGGGTGGGGCTGGCCATTTGCCAAAAGATATGCGAACGTCACGGCGGGGCCATCACCGCGCACGGTACCCCCGGCGTAGGCAGCACGTTCCGGGTATACTTGCCCGCCAGAGAGTAGTGGCCAGGTACGTACCAGACCCCGGAAAACATTCACGGTTGGCCCTGGTTAGGGTAGGGCGCGGGGCAACACCCAACCCGAACTACGTATGCCTTCCGATTTTCCCCTACTCCCTGCGTTACGGGCCATTGAGCCGGTGCTGGCCCGTTACCCAAAAGCGGCGATGTTTGCCTTGGCCGAGCGGGGCTATGCCAGCCTTTTCGAGCAACTGGTGGCCTGTATTATATCTATCCGAACGCTGGACGAAGTGACCATTCCGGTGGCGTTGCGGCTGTTTGCCGTGGCCCGCACCCCGGCCCAATTGGCCGTTCTTTCGCCCGCCGACCTGATTGCCCTGCTGGACGGTACGACGTACCCCGGCCAAAAAGCCGACACCATGCTGGGCATTGCCCGCCGTACCCTGGATGAGTTCGCTGGTACGTTGCCGCCCGATGCCGCCGTGCTCCGGTCGCTGAAAGGGGTGGGGCCGAAGTGCGCCAACCTGGCTCTGGGCGTTGCCACGGGGCAAGCCGCCATCAGCGTCGATATTCACGTACACCGGGTAGTGAACCGCTGGGGCTATGTGCAGACCAAAACGCCCGAACAAACGCTGGCTGTGCTGGAAAAACTCGTGCCGCCCGAAACCTGGATTGACGTAAACCGGCTGCTGATGCCTTTCGGAAAATACATCTGCACGGGGCCGCTGCCGCAGTGTAGCCGTTGCCCGGTGCGGCAGTGGTGCCCGCAGGTGGGGGTGAAGGTTTGGGCCTAAACCGTACCTTTGTGCCCATGAGCAACCAGCCCAAACAGCAGCTTGTCAGGATTCAGTCGGAAGAAAAAGCCACGCCCCTGTCTAAAAATCAAAAAGCCTTTAATCGACTCACCAAACGCATCGGCGAGCAGGAAAACGAACTCCGGCTGCTGGAACAAACCGCCCAAGCCGCCCGCCACCGCATCCAGACCGACCTGGTGCCGTTGCAAAACCAGTACAATGGCCTCCGGGCCGACATGGTCCGACTGTTCGATCAGTTGCTGACCAACCAGAAATTTACCAAGCCGGAACGCAAAAAACTGACGTACCTGACTACCGAAATGGCCTACGAGCTGATTCAGAAAGGCTACGATGATTTGACTGAAATTCACGACCGCTACGACGAGACCGGTTTTGAAGAGGCCGTGGCTGAGGAAGAAAAGCAGAGTAGTACCAGCCTGAAACTGATGGCCGAGATGATGCTCGGCGTAACGTTCGACCCCGCCGAAGACTGGACAGACCCCGACAAAGTGAAGGCACATATTGCCGAACACATGCGGAAGCGGGCCGAAACCGAGGCCGAGCGCATGGAGGAGCAGGAAGCCAAACGCGCCGCCAAACCCAAAACTGAGAAACAGCAGGCGCGGGAAGCCAAAAAACAGGCCGAAGCCCAGAATACCACCAAAGCCGTGCGTGCCCTATACATGGACCTGGTGAAGGTATTCCACCCCGACCGCGAACCCGACGAGGCCGAAAAAACCCGCAAAACGGCCATCATGCAGCGCGTAACGGAAGCCTACGAAAAAAGCGACCTGCTCGGCCTGTTCCGCCTTCAGCTTGAATTTGAACGTATTGACCAGGCCCACCTGGAAAAACTGGCCGACTCGCAACTGGTCTATTACAACAAGATTCTGAAACAGCAGGTAGACGAACTGGACGAGCAACTGTTTGTGGCCGAACGCGAGGTGCTGAGCCTCTTCGGCGGGGGGCCACGCTTCGGGTTTGTCTCGCCGGTGGGGGTCGAAATGGCCATCAGCAGGGATATTCAGTCGCTGAAAAAAGAGTTAAAAATGTTGAAAGCCGACCTGAAATTGTTTGCCGCTAACCTCGACGCGGTGAAGGCGTTCCTGAAAACCGTGCGGGTAGCCAAAGCCCCCACCGGCCCGCCTCCCGGTTTCGGGTTCCGGTAACGTACCTGGGCGGTTGGGTTAGCTAATTTTTGTCTTTTATGGCTAAAAAATAAGGTTATTCCGCCGTAAATTTGGGCTATGCCCGTCAACCCGCTTTCGCCGCTCCCGTTGCCCCAGACAGACGAGCAATTGATGTTGGCCATACAAGCCGGTGATCGTCAGGCGTTTGCGCAACTCTACGAACGGTATTGGGCCGATTTGTTCCAAATCGCTACCCGTAAACTGGCCTCGGCTGAACTGGCGGAAGAAATTGTACAGGAATTGTTTGTCTCGCTTTGGCAACGCCGCGCCGGGTTGGCCATTTTGCAGGTGAACCGCTACCTGTTTTCGGCCCTGAAATTCGCCACTATCGACCACCTCCGTTCCCGGCAGGTACACGAGCGGTACATCGACCACTACACCGCAATGGCCGATGCCGTGGCCCCGCCCGACGATAGCCTTGCCCTTCAGGACTTGACCCGCTCCATCGAAAACGGGCTACAAACGCTTCCCGAAAAAACACAGCAGGTCTTCCGGCTCAGCCGGTTCGAGCACCTCACCATCCCCGAAATAGCGGCCCGGCTGGGTGTGTCCGAAAAGGTGGTGGAGTATCATTTGGGCAATGCGCTTCGGGCGTTGCGCAGCCACCTACGTACCTACAGTTTTCTGCTGTTGCTCTGAAAGGATGTTGCGAACAGCATTTTTCAACGAAGATGAGCCACTTTAGAGTCGTTTCGTATGAATTTTTCAAGAATAATCTTTTTTATTTAGGGTTATCAGTTGCGTTTCACGACTTGTAGGTTGACTAGCGTACTCATCGTACAAGCCGCGCATGACGCAGACTGACTTTCAAGGACTTTTACAACGCTACCTGGCGGGGCAAACCACCGAGGCCGAACTTAGGCTTATTGACCGGTGGTACGATTCGCTGAATGAGTCGGTGGCGG
>JAYUKZ010000098.1:0-16884 GCA_043763995.1 Fibrella sp. | reverse complement strand
CCAGCCGGAGGCGGGTAGAAGTGGTTCCAGGTACGTTGGCGGGACGTTGCGGAGTGACGTTGGGCGAGGCTATCATAACCCAAAGATACCAGTTTCCGGCTCATCCCGTCCATGAAGTCTGCGTTGCACCAGACCGACCCAAGGCCGGGTGTAGCGTATCGGTAAAAATAATTTTTGGCATTGTGTTGTATATTTACAACATAATATTTTATGTTTGTCACGAAAATCGTGAACCATGAAAGGGGAGAAAATCTACAACCGCATTGCCGTACTTCGGGAGGAACGTTGCCTGTCGCGCCGGGAACTGGCCGATAAGGTGGGGGTCAACTTCCAAACCATCGGCTATCTTGAACGGGGCGAATATAACCCCAGCCTCGACCTGGCCCTGGATCTGAGCGCGGTGTTCGGCTTGCCCATCAACATGGTTTTTTCCCGCCAGCCCCTACGACCCTTGAGCGAAGAATTAGCGTCTTTAAAAAACAACCAACCATGACCAGATTCATTCCCCTCCTCCACCGCCGGGTAGCCGCTGTGCTACAACTGGCCAGTTACCCACTTCTTTTTCTGGGCTTAACGCTCACGGGCCTCAACCCCAATACCGCTACCCTGCTGGCCCTGGCCGGGGTAGTGGCCGTGTCTGTTTACCTGTACTACAACACAGACCTGTGGCAGTTTGGCAACGCGCCCGACACTCAACTGGATGAACGGCAAGTGCAGGCCCGCAACCAGGCCTACCGGTTGGCCTACATGAGCGTCAGTGCGCTGGTGGTGCTCCTGTTGCTTTACCTGGCCATCGCCGCCGACTTTGGCTGGCCCGTGCTGAGTGGGTATGACCAGCTACACCCGTTTTTCTGGACTGTCTGGATTCTGGTCGTGTCCTTCCCCTCGGCTATTCTGGCCTGGACAGAGGTAGAGGTGTAACCTTCACGGCCACACCGCCACCCCAGACACGTACCGGGCAACGGCCCGACCGCTAGCGACCGGTTTGGGCCACAAACGTGCTCTCGAAAATCTTGTCGGCGTTGGCGGCTTCAAAGCCTTCGCGGCGGTGTTGGCGCGTAAGCTGGCCCGTGGGTACGTGCGCAAACTGGGGCAACACGCGCCGTTCAGCAAACTCCACATACGACCCGGCAATGCGGTGCGTTTCGTTGTTGGCGAACGTAGCCTCGGCCAGTTGCGCCACCGTGGAAGCCTGCCGAAGACCCCCATCCGGGCTTACTTTGATAACCCCGCCCGACGAGTTGAGTTTGAACCCGCGCCCTTCCAGAAACGCCACAAAGGCATCGATGGTGTTGTAGCCTTCGGGCAAATTATGCACACTGATGGTGAAGTGGTTGAGGTAATAGCGGTTGTAGATCACCCAGGCGGCATATTCGCTCTCGGCCAGCAGCGTTTGGTAGTGGGCCAGGGTGGGCGTTTGCCACAGGGGCTGGTGCAAAAAAGCATCTACCGCCGCGCCATCGTCCAGGTCGAGGGCATCCACGGGGTCACTCGTCACGGTATCGGTGTAGGTACGTATAATTTGCTGCGCCGTTTCCGATAGTTCATGCACGCGCAGTTCGCTGGCAAAAATACGGGGCAGGTTTTCGGCGGCGCGGGCGGCGGGGGGCGCATACCAGAACGCACTCAGTTTCTTTTCGGCAAAATTGTACGGCTCCCGCTTTTCGTAGCCGTAGTGCAGAAATATTTTCTCGAACGAAGCCAGGCCCAAATGGGGTACACCCAGCGTTCGGAAGGCAATATGATCGTTCTCGATCTGGCCGGGGTGGTCAATAATGCCCTGCTGCTGAAGGGCATCGAGAACATTTTTTACGTCGGGGACGCGCTCGGTGTAGCGGCGCATGAGGCCCGCCAGTACGGTGTCTAGTGGAGTCATGGGGGTGAGAGGCCCCCCGACCCCCAAAGGGGGAGGGCTGACGCGAAAGCAATACGCTGGCGTAAGCCTTCCCCCTTTGGGGGTCAGGGGGCCGTTTTTAAACCAGTAAACCCTTATTTTTACTACATAGTTGCCCCATTGCCCCCATGACCGACCGCATTTCCTTTTTCGAGACCCGCCTGGAGTACCTCAAAGGGCTTGGCCCCCAACGGGCCGAGTTGCTCAACAAGGAGCTGCACCTGTTTACCGCCGCCGACCTGATTCAGTATTACCCCTTCCGGTACGAAGACCGCACCCGGTTCTACACCGTCAGCGAGCTGATGGAATCCATGCCCTCGGCCCAGGTACGTGGCCGGTTGCGCGAGTGGCGCACGGAAGGCGAAGGGCCGAAAAAACGCCTCGTGGGGCAGTTTACCGACGGCACCGGCACCCTGGATCTGGTCTGGTTTCAGGGTATTTCGTGGCTCGAAAAGTCTCTCCGGCGCGATGGTGAGTATGTTGTGTTCGGCAAACCGCAGGAATTTCAGGGCAAGTTCAGCATCGTGCATCCCGAACTGGACGTGGTACGGCCCGACCAGGAACCCGAAGCCACGCTTTCCCCGGTCTACAACCTGACGGAAAAACTCCGCCGCCGGTTCATTGATAACAAAGTGATGGCCAAAGCCATGCGGGCCTTGCTGGACGTGGCCTGGCCGCACATCAACGAAACGCTGCCCGCCAGTTTGCTGGAAAAATTTCGGCTGGTGGGCAAGCGCGAGGCCGTCTGGAACATTCACCTGCCCCAAAGCCCGGCCTGGCTGCGGCAGGCCGAACGGCGGCTGAAGTTTGAAGAACTGTTCTACAACCAGCTTCGGCTTATTTCTAACAAGCTGATTAACAAGGAGGAACACCCCGGCCAAGTGTTCCAGAAAACCAGTTTGCTGAAGCATTTCTACAAAACCATGCTGCCCTTTCCGCTTACCGGGGCGCAGGAGCGGGTGCTGCGCGAGGTGCATCAGGACTGCCTCACGGGCAAACAAATGAACCGGCTCTTGCAGGGTGATGTGGGCAGCGGCAAAACCATTGTGGCGTTCATTACCATGCTGTTGGCCATCGACAACGGAGCACAGGCGTGCCTGATGGCCCCCACCGAAATTCTGGCCGACCAGCACTACAACGGCCTCAAACCCTACGCCGATGCCATGGGCCTGAACCTGGGCATCCTGACGGGCAGCACCCGCACCAAACGCCGCCGGGTGCTGCACGACGAACTCCAGACCGGCAGGATGCACATTCTGGTGGGCACCCACGCCCTGCTCGAAGACGTGGTGCAGTTCAGGAACCTGGGCCTCTGCGTCATTGACGAACAACACCGGTTTGGCGTGGCGCAACGGGCCAAAATGTGGGCCAAAAACCCCGTGGTGCCGCCCCACATTCTGGTCATGACCGCCACGCCCATTCCCCGAACGCTGGCCATGACCCTCTACGGCAACCTCGACATTTCGATCATTGATGAGATGCCCGCCGGGCGTAAACCCATCAAAACAGTACACAAAACCGATAAACACCGGGCCGAAATTTTTGGCTTCATGCGCCAGCAAATCGACCTGGGGCGGCAGGTGTACGTGGTGTACCCGCTCATTGAAGAATCAGAAACGCTTGACTATAAAGACCTTACCGATGGGCATCTGAGCATTGAGCGGGCGTTTCCCCAGCCAACGTACCAGGTCGGTATCCTGCACGGCAAAATGGATTCGTACAGCAAAGACTACGAAATGACGCGCTTTGCCAAAGGCGAAACCCAGATTCTGGTGGCCACCACGGTCATTGAAGTGGGCGTGAACGTACCCAACGCCAGCGTGATGGTCATTGAAAGTGCCGAACGGTTTGGCCTCTCCCAACTACACCAGTTGCGGGGGCGCGTGGGCCGGGGCAGCGATCAGTCGTACTGCGTGCTGATGACGGGCTACAAACTCAGCGCCGACACCAAAACGCGGCTGGAAACCATGGTGCGCACCAACAATGGCTTTGAAATTGCCGACGTTGACCTGCAACTGCGTGGCCCCGGCGATTTGGCCGGTACCCAGCAAAGCGGCCTCACCGACCTGCGCCTGGCCGATTTGGCCAAAGACGGGGCCGTGCTGACGGCCGCCCGCGAATCGGCCCAGCAGATTCTGGAAACCGACCCCCACCTCGACCTGCCCCAACACGCCCCCATCCGCGCCCACGTAGATGCCGTGGGCCGCAAAGCCTCCGACTGGAGCCGCATTAGCTGATTGGTGAGGCCAGGTACGTTGTGAAGCGAATTTTCGCCTGTTAATTCAAGGGCGTTGGCCGGGCCGTGCTGTAGAGACGCGATACATCGCGTCTCTACAACCGGCCCACATCGATGCCATTGGCCATAGACAGACTACCCCCCTACTCGGCCAGGTTGAACCGTACCTGGATACCCCCGGCGGTGGTGGCGCGGATGAAACTGTTGCTTACCAGGGGGTCGTTGAAGGTGCGGTCGAAATAAAAATTGACGTTCAGCCGTCGGTTCACCACGTAACTGATTTGGGGACGTACCTGGAAGTTGACGTTACCCGCCGTGATGATCTGCTCGGCATCCAGTTTGCGCTGAATGCTCCGGGTGTCGCGCAGGGTGAGGGCGCAGTTGAAGGTCAGGTCGTTTTTAAGGCGGCGCACGGCCCCGTTTACCCGGAACGGCAACCGCACATTTTGTTTGGTGAACCCCAGCGAGGCCGTCACGTCTTTGGTGGTCACTTCGGCCACCTGGGCGTTACTCAGGTTCAGCGCGGCATCCCTCGACCGGTTGTATTCCAGCGAGCCGTTGAGGCGGTTTTTGGTCTGGAAACGGATACCCACAAACGGGCCAAAGCGTTCGCTCATGCTCATGGTGCTCATCACGAAAATGGGAATAAACTGCCCGTTTTCGTTTAGCTGCCGCGAAATGTTGTAGTCGTTCACGGCCAGGTTCACAAACTGCGCTTCGTAGCTCAACGACGATACAAAATTGCCCACACTATACGTAGACGTGTAGCGATGCACGAGGTTGAACGACGTAAAAAGCTTGCTGAACGGCTTTACTTTGTTCAGACCGCTGTAATTCAAATCCCAGTTGGGGAAGGGCAGGTTGTAGAACGGCGAATATTTCACCGACCGGGGGTTCGAGCCGCTGTAGGCCGCAAAAAACGCCGGAATCAGCACGTCCTGCGAGTTTTTGTTGTAGGCCGTGGGCTTGTCGCGGGCTTCGGCATTGTCGGCGTTGAGGCGTTGGAGCAGAATGTCGCGGTAGCTTTCGAACCGGTCGAAAATGGGCGACGTATTGTCGGCCCGGAGCCGCTCGAAGGTGGTGCCGAACGAAAAATACGACATGCTATAACTTCCGGTACGTACCGGAGCCTGGCTGCTGAACGCCGCGCCCACCTCGCCGGGGCGGTAAAACTCCTGGTAATTGTCCGACCGGTTGTAGTTGGCCGTGACGTTGATTCTGAAATCGCGGAAGGGTTCCAGGGTGGTGGTGGCCAGAAAACGCCGCGTAATGGCCTGCGTAAACGGCGCGTTCTGCACCGTACTGGCCGAGAGCCAGCCATTGCGGGCCGCCCGCCGCGCAATGTCGGAGTCCTGACTACCGAGCACAAACGGCAAACCGGGTGCCCCAAAATCAGTGAGGCCGAAGAGCGTGGGCTGGGGCAAAAAACCGGGTAAGATGCTGTTTTCCTGAATGTTATACGACACGTTGATGCCCCGCACTGTGAGCAACGCCCGCACAAAGGCTTTGGCCAGCCGGTTGCCGCCGGGGTTAATCTGCTGCAAACTACCGGGGTTACGGGCGAAATTGAGCCGGGCCGGGGTGGGCGTGTTGGCCCAGCGCAACGCCCGGATTTTGTTATACAGTAACACAAAATCGACCCGGCCCGTGATGCCAATTTCGCGGTTGTTGCGGATGGTGTTGCCAAACGGCACCAGCAACGAATCTTTAATGCCAAACGAATTGGCCGTAAACTGATAGCCAATATTATACGCCACGTCGGCCTGCACCCAGTTCAGGAGCGCGAACTTATCAAACGGCACCCGGTAGGTGGTGTTGATGCTTTGCTGGAAATTTTTGGGCCGACCCAACCGCTGTATATTCCGCCAAACCGAGTCGCGTTTGACCAGCGTATTGATCTCGCCGAAGGGTTCGTCGATGATGGCGTTGGCCGCCGCCCGGTACGTCACGGTCAGGTTTTTGGTCAGGTTCCAGGTCAGGTCGTAGTAGCGGTTGAAGAGGAAATACTTCTCAAACTGCGGCGAAATCCCGTCGGTAGTCAGGTCGGCGTTGCGGAGTTGGGTTTTAATGAAACTCCGATCCATGTCGGCCCGGATGGACACCACCGTGGGCAACAGTTTCAGGTTAAAATCGCGCAGCCAGTAGAGGTACTTGCGCTCCAACCCTTTCACACCCCGGAACGGCTCGAACGACCGGGGATCGCTGCTGAAATTATAGACAATGCCGCCCCGGTACTGCTCCTGAATATATTCGCCGGTCAGGATATTGCTGCGCCGAATGTCGTTGAAGGCATAGCTGAACCCAAAATTTTCAATATCCCAAAAGTGCGCTTTGGCGTTGGCATCCGTCCTGATCTTGCGCACGTTCGAGAAATTAATACCCCGCCGCACGGTAATGTCTTCCACCAACCGCCGGTAGTCGGCGGCGTTGGGGGCTTGCCCGTCGGGCAAACTTGCCAACGATTGTTCCAACGGCGTGTCGGGGTCCAGCGGGTTAAACTGCGGCGTAACCGTGCGGGTGTCGTAGTTGACGTAGACCGGAATGCGCAGGCCCCACTTCACGGGCAAAAATTTATCCATCGACAGGGCGGCGGTAAGGCCATATTCGGTGGCCGCTTCGCGGGAACGTTCGCCGGGCTTGGTCTGCACCCCGCCAAACCCAAAGCTCGAATATCGGCCCGATGCCGTGATGGTCGCCACGTCGGCCAAACGCAGGTTCAACGCGCCGATGGCCGCCCGACCCGATTGCTGATTGATGCCCGTAGCCCGCAGTTCGTTCACCCAAAGTACAAACGACTTAGCCTGCTCGTCTGCCGATTTGGGGTTGCGCACGCCAATCATAATCGACTGCACCGAACTCAGATCGGGGTTGCCCACCACCGTGAGGGTGTAGCGTTGGTTGGCCGACGGCAGCGAAAAGGGCAAACCCGTGCGGCGCGAGAGCAGCTTGTTCCGGGCGGCTTTCAGGTCAATCAACTCGCTGAAAGCCAGGTCTAATTCGTTCTGCGCGGGCCAGATGTCGTCCGTCGTCACGGGGCCGGGCCGGGTCGATTTCAGGGCCGGAATTTCTATCTCGTAGTAGTTTTCGGTATAATCCGTACCAATGCGGACAAACGCGCCCACCTGCCCGTCTTCGTTTTGGGGGTTGTGCATGTGGACAAACATCTTGAGGCGGTCGCGGTACAGAAAGTCGAAATTGGTATTGCGGAACGCCCCGCGTGAGTCACCGTCGCGGAGGTTGGTCACGCTCAGGGCCATCGATTGCTCGTTGAGCTGCACGTTATTGTTGGGCTGCGTGTAGTCTACATCCCGGATGAACCCCGGCGGCACATCGTACACGTATTTATCCGCCGCCACCTGACTGTTTTCTTCCACGTTCACCGCCGAGACCTTAAACTGCGCATCGTAAGGCTCAGGTACGTCCTGAAGGCCCCGCTGCGTGAGGTCGCCAAAATAGCGGCGGTATTGGTTGGCTTCCATCTGCAACTGAGCAAACCGCAACACTACCGGCTGGCTGAACTCGGTGAGGTACATGCGAAAAAACCGGATCGACTTGAAGCCGTTGATGTTACCCACCTTACCGCTAAAATTGCGCACCGGCACCCGGAACAGATACCAGTCTACGCCTTCGGCATTTACTTTGTCAATGATAAAGCCCTTGCCCACAGCCAGTTGACCCGGTTGCAGGTTGATTCGGTAATCGTAGTAGGCTTCCTGCTCGTTGATGGTGTTATCGACGTTGAGGTCTTCAAGATCGGGCAGGATAGACGAGGCCGGGGAGGTAAAATTGTTGAGGTCGGCGGCTGTTTCGGGCGAGTTATTTTCCATGCCCATAAACTGTTTATAGCGGGCCACAATAAACCGCGCCGAGTCGGCTTGCGGGCCGAGGTAATACTGGAAATTATCGTTCGAGGGGTCACGTTCAATCTGGCGCAGGGCCTCCTGATTCGTCACCGTGGCCCGCACCGCATCCAGATAGGGCTTAAATTTCAGCCGTTCGTCGGCATCGTCAATGCCATCGAGGCCAATGTCCTGTTTTTGGCGGGCACCGGCCTGATTGGTAAAAGCGTTAGTCACAAACTGCTGCGTGGGGGCCTTTCCCCAAGGCGTTTCCACCAGCCGCCCGCCCAGCCGCAGGTTGGTCGTGTCGATGGGGATACCGTTCTCGAAATTGAACCGCCCGTCTTTAATCAGGTCTTCCGACACGTCGCCGAGGTTGAAGTGCAACACCCCGCCGGTGCTGTTGGGTACGTTCAGAGCGGGGTCGGGGTTGCCGCGCACCTTGCCATTTTCGCCACCTACAAACGGGTCCATCATCCAGAACGTGATGTTCTCGATGTTGGCGTTGTCGAAATCATTATCCGAGGTGATGGCCCGCGTCACGGAACCGAAATTCTGGCGGGGGTTGGGCAACAGGCCGTTGCTGGTCAGGCCGGGGTTGTAGTTGTACATCCCCCGTTCGGCGGGGAAATAGGCCACGTCCAGAATGTTTTCGGGCTGCTGAATTTGCCGGGGCGACCGGCCCGGAAACAGCACGTTGGGCAAAAAATACTTCTCATACACGTTCTGCCGGTCGGCATCGGTCAGGTTGGTTTCGGTGGCCCCCGTGGCACCGGGCAGGTAGAGGGTTTGGTCGGTACTGTAGACCGAAATGCGGGCGCGGCGGTAGCCGGACTCGAGCACGTTACCGCCCGTTCCCTGCGGAAATTCCTGCGGCGTGGCCCCTATTTTCCAGCGCGTGGGCTGGCGTGTGAGGTCGAAAATGGTGCGGGTGGCCTCAAAATCGTCAATAAACGCGTTGTTGTTGGCCCGCGCCGACACGCCGGGAATAAACTCGGCATATTCGCCCGTGAACTGCACCGCCGAGGGTTCTTTGGTTTGAATAATGGGCAGTTTGTCGAGCAAGCGCGTGAGGCCGGGCGAATCTTTCCGCAGGTTAATATCAAACCCGATCATGCTGTTATTGACCGGCTCGTTGCCAATGGCCACCCGCGTGAGGAACCCCGCCGGGGTCTCGCTCATGTTCATGGCCGTAACGCCGAGGTTGATTTCGGGCGTGAGCCGGTAGTCGAGGCGGGCACCAATCAGCGTTCGGATTTGGTTCTGGAACAGGTCGGGGTTTTCGTAGCTGATCCTGATCTCCCGGCCCGAATTGGTCACGCTTTCGTTCAGGAAACGTACCCGTTGCCCTTCTACGGCATAATCCTGCCCGGCCACCAGCGGCACCCCCCCCGCCGACACCGTGACCGACTGCTCTTTCACGCCGTAGGGCAAATCGTAGCCCTGCCCCTGCCCCGACTGGAAACTGCCCTTGATGAAAAACTTGTTTTTCACGGCAATTTGTTGGGCATCGGCCAGGGTGGTGCGGTACAGCTCGTCGAACACGTACTTGGAGTCGAAGATGGGGTCGGCCAGTTTATTGCGCAAAAACGAGCCGAAGGGTTCCAGCACCGGAAACAGGATTTTACCGTTCCGGCTGTCGATGGTCACGCCCTCCACATAGTCGAAATTGCCGTCTTTTTGGGGGTCAAGCTGCTGGTTCAACTGATCCATGTTGAACACCTCCACCAGCGGAATATTAGCCAATTTACTGTCCTGCAAATTGGGATTGTCGATACCCGTCGCATCGTCTTTATACACAATCCGCATCTGGAACCCCTGCCGGTTGAGGGCGTTGGTGTTGAGCGAATAGACGTTCTTCATCATCAGGTTCCACATCGGATTCTGCAAGTTGTTGCGAATCGTGGTTGACTTCAACAGCTTCAGGTACAGCACCTTATCTTCGGTCTGGCTCTGGTAGTCTTCCGTCAGTTCGCCCACCTGGTAGCGGCGGCCCCGGTACGTATATTCGTAGGAAACGGCCAGCACTTCATCGTTCCGCAGGGGCGTGATGAGCGAGACGTACCCCAGTTCGGGCTGGAACCGGTACTCGCGGTCGGTGAGGCGTTTGGCCCCGCGCAACAGGTCGTAATCCGTGCCCCGCACCAGGCCAAACGTGCCGTTCAGCACATCCACGGTTTGGTTGGCGTTGCGGAGCGGTTCGGAGGCTTTCAGGCGGGCAAAAAGCGAGTTGGCGGCGTTCTCGGCGGGGGCACCGGCGGTGCTCACGGGCTGAATGTTGGGGTTGGTGCGGTTGAACGGAACGGGTTCGGCCAGGTCGGAAAAGCCCGCCACGTTCCGAAGTTGGTCGGTGGTGTTGGTGCGGTTGGTGACGTACACTTCCAGCCGTGTGATGGTCACGCCGGAGGTGATGACGGGCAAACTGCGGAGCGACCGTTCGTAATTACTTCGGAAAAACTGCGACAGAAAAAAGTGCCGGTTCTCGTCGTACTGGTCAGCCCGAATCTCGAACGGGCGGTTGAGTGTCCCCCCGCGCAACACAATTTCGGTCTTGCGCGACCGCTGTTGCGAGAGCACCGTGGTGGCGTTGAGTTTGCCAAAGCGGGTCTGGAGCTTAAGGCCAAACAGGTTTTGCACGCCCGGAATAAGCTGGCTGTTGAGGTTCCAGGAGAGGTTGCCCACCTCAATATTTTGCAAAATGCTCTCGTTCTGGGGCGTAAACGGCATTTGCGGGTTGCTCAGTCGGCTACCAAATGCGGGCAGGTTGGGCAAACCCGGCACCTGCGGCAAACTGGGCAACCCGTTGGCCCCCAAACCTGGAATCAGCCCTTCGGGGCGGTAATTTACCTTCAGGGCATTCTCGAAATTAAAGCTGGCTTTGGTGTCGAAATTGGCCAGAATACCCAGCCGTTCGCCCACCTGCCCGTTGAAATTGAGGCTGATTTGTTCGTTAAAAATCAGGTTGCCCTGCCGCCGCAACCGCACCGGCACGGCGGGGTTGTCGATAAACTGGTGCAGGTACCCCAGATCGAGCGTGACGAAGCCGTTGGGTTTGAAATCGATGGTGTTGCCGCCAAAAATCCGGTCAAATACGGGGGGCACTTCCAGTTTCGGAATCAGGCCCCGGCCACTCACGGCACTCTGCCCGTCGCGGCGGGCAGCACTCTCCCGAAATAGCCGGTCTTCCACGCGCCCGTTTTGCAACTGGTTAAACTCGCTGAAGGTCAGGTTCTCGCCGGGACGGTAGAGCAGACCGGGGGCCGGACGCGGCGCATTTGCGGCACTCGGCAACGTACCTGGCACCGTTCCCGGCACGGTCAGCACGCCGGGGTTCACCACGCCCGTGGCCGTGCCGGGGCGGGGGGTCAGGCGTTCGTTTACAGTGATTGTTTTGTCGGGCAGGAGCCGGAAATCAGTTCGGAGCGAACTGGGGTCCCGCAACAAGTAGGGCGACCGGGGGTTGGTGCTCGAAAAACGGGTGGCATAGCGGTCGGCCCAGCGCACAGAGGGGCGGCGGGCGGCGTTTTTGGCAGCGCGGAGGCTATCTACCCGTTCTTGCGCCGTGGCTTTGGCCGAATCGGCGCGGGCACGAACGGCCTCGGCTTCGGCCTTAATTTCGTCGGGGTTGCGGCGGGGGTTAGTGGCGGGGCGGCGGGGGCGGGCGGGCGTTTGGGGGCGGGCTTCGGGGCCGCACAAACACAGCAGCAGGGTCAGCGTCAGGAGCCAGGACATTCGTTTGTCCCCACCAAAACCGGCTATTCTGGCAAAATTCGGCAAGAAAACAATGGGTAAACAGGTAGAACGCATCACCATTGGTGGTGGTAAATCGAGAAACGGAACAACCCGTTTTTTGGGTCGTTAACACAACGGCTAAAACCGGGCCAATCGTATTTTAATCGGGCTTTCACGCTGAAGTTTTACGCCCGCCTTAGCGCAGTGCCTTCCGAATGATGTCTTCGACCGACAGCGCGGCATCGGCGTGGAGGATGTCATCGACGCTTTTTTCTGCCGACTGCCGGGGGAAACCCAGGGCCACCAACGCCGCCAACGCCTCTTCGCGTACGGGGTTGCCCGCCTGTTGCCGGTAGGTGGGGCCGTCGGGCAGCAAACCCGATTTTTTCATCTTGTCTTTCAACTCCAAAATGATGCGCTGCGCCGTTTTAGCCCCAATGCCTTTGATGGCCTGAATAGCCCGCACGTTTTCGCTCATGATGGCCAGCCGCAAGTCCTGTGGGGCCATTGACGAGAGCATCCCCAACGCCGTATTCGGCCCCACCCCCGACACGGCAATCAACTCCCGAAACAGCGACTTTTCGTCGGCAGAGGCAAACCCAAACAACGTTTGGTTGTCTTCGCGAAAATTGTGGTGGACGAATAGTTTCACCGGGGCACCGCCGCCGGGCAACGTAGCGTAGGTTTGAAGGGAGATAAAGACCTCATAACCAAGCCCTTGTATGTCGATAATGGCGTAGGAGGCTTCTTTGTAGGCCAGGGTTCCGTCGAGGTATGCAATCATGGGCGTTTGGGTTTACCCCACCAGCAACGTTTGTCCGGGCCGGACGTTGTTGCCTTTGATGCGGTTCAATTTTTTGAGTTTATCAATCGAAAGGTTGCCGTGCCGTTGGGCAATTGTCCAGAGCGTGTCGCCGGGCTGAACGCGGTAGTAGCGCGTTTTTTCGCGTTCCTGCTGACGTACCTGCGGCTCGTTTTTCCGGTATTTGGCACGTTCGGGTTCCTCCTGCCGGGCCATGCGTTCAGTCTGGGGTATGTTCCGTGGTTTTTGTTTCACAACCGTTTCCAGGTCGTCCGGCTCCGGGACGGGCGCGGGGGTCAGTTCGGTGGTGGGCAGGGGTTCGTCGGTATTCCATTGGCTGGCCACCCGCCAGTGGGT
Source organism: Fibrella sp. (assembly GCA_043763995.1). Taxonomy (GTDB): domain Bacteria; phylum Bacteroidota; class Bacteroidia; order Cytophagales; family Spirosomataceae; genus Fibrella. The sequence goes on along the minus strand of JAYUKZ010000098.1, from coordinate 4,024 downwards.
AGGGTCGGCGGGGCTGGTGGCGGGGGTTTCGGTGTGGGCCAACAGGCTGTTTTCCATCGCAATGGGCATTTTAGAAGCCGAATCCATAATCATTTTGCGGTTGGCCAGCAGGTGGGTGTGTCGGTCGCTGGGCATGTTCAGGGTGAACCGCCGGGTATAGTCGGGCAGTTGGTCGCCCAGAATGGCGGGGTTCAGTTTCTGGACGGTGGCCAGGGGCGTGCCAGTCAGGTCGGCGAAGGTTTTCAGGCTCAGGTACGTGTTTATCTGCACTGTGTCTACAGCAACGGGGTAGTCGGGGCGTTCGGCTACAATGCCGTGGTCGGGGCCGTGGTTCATGATGTAGGTCATGGCAATAAACTGGGGCACATACGAGCGGGTCTCTTTGGGCAGGCCGTCGTAGCAGGTCCAGAAGGTAGTGCCGCCGGTGCGGCGCATGGCCCGGCGCACGGCTCCCGGCCCGCAGTTATAGGCGGCAAGGGCCATTTCCCAATCGTTGAAAAGGACGTATAAATCTTTCAGGTAGCGGCAGGCGGCTTCGGTAGCTTTGGCAGGGTCGAGGCGGTCGTCGGTGTAGTCGTCTATTTGCAGGTTAAAATCACGCCCGGTGTAGGGCATAAACTGCCAAAGCCCCCCCGCGCCCACCCGCGACATGGCCCTGGGGTTCAACGCCGATTCCACTATAGACAGGTATTTCAACTCGTCGGGCATGTGGTGCCGGGCGAGGGCCTTTTCGTACATCGGAAAATAGAACGGCATCCGTTCCATCACCATCCGGGTGTAGCCGGGCTTTCGGAAGGTAAAATAATCCACGAAATTATGGACAACCCGGTTGTAGGGGAGCGGAATTTGCCGTTGCAGCCGGGGCAACCGTTCGCGCAGCAGGGCTTCGGGCACAGTGGGCAGATTCAGCACTTCTTCCAGCGCAAACGCCGAATCGGCCACCATTGTGTCGGCCAGCATCTGAACCGGTCCGGGTCGCGTCTGCGCCTGCGCCAAGGCTGCCATCAGCGTTAAACCACTGATTAAGAGTGAGGTAGAATGTTTCATTGCGTTACGAATAGGTTGTGGTTTCGGCCAGTGCCAGGTACGTATTGGCCATTGTTACCAGGGCTTGTTCCTGAAATGGCCCGGCCATCAGTTGCAAGCCAATGGGCAACGCCGGGCCGGGGCCGGTGGCATCGGTGCCGTTCGGGATGGAGATAGCGGGGTAGCCGGTCACATTTGCCTGAACGGTGAAAAGGTCAGCTAAGTACATCTGAAGGGGGTCAATAGTCGTCTCGTCCAGACAAAATGCGGCGGTGGGAGTAGTAGGCATAAGCAGAAAATCGTACTCGGCAAAAATCTGGTCGGTTTCCTGCTGCACCAACCGCCTCACCTGCTGGGCTTTGGTATAGTAAGCATCGTAATAATCGGCACTGAGCACAAACGTACCCAGCAAAACGCGTTTGCGCACCTCGGCTCCGAAGCCTTCCGTCCGGCTTTTTTTGTACATCGAAGTTAGGTCGGTCACGCCGGTTTGGGCGCGGTGCCCATACCGAACCCCATCGAACCGGGCCAAATTGGCCGAGGCTTCGGCGGTGGTGAGCACGTAGTAGGTGGGTAGCAGGTAGGGCAACAACCCAAACGTGACCGGCTCCAGGGTGTGGCCCGCCGCCCGCAATGTCTCGATGGCCCGTTGGGTGGCGCGGCGCACGGGTTCGGCAACGCCCTCACTCTCAACGCTTTCAGGTAAGTAGGCTATTCTGGCGGGTGCCGAACGTACCTGCGGGGTGGCGTAGGGCCGCACGGGCCGGTCAGACACGGTGCTGTCGAACTCATCCGGCCCGGCCATAATTTCGAGCAGCAGGGCGGCATCGGTGGGGGTGTTGGCAATGGGGCCAATGCAGTCGAAAGAAGAGGCGTAGGCCACCAGGCCCCAGCGGCTCACGCGCCCGTAGGTGGGTTTCAGGCCCACCACCCCGCAAAACGCCGCCGGTTGCCGCACCGACCCGCCCGTGTCTGAGCCGATGCTGGCCAGGCAAAGCCCCGCCTGTACCGCCACCGCCGAGCCGCCACTGCTTCCGCCCGGCACCCGCGTGGGGTCGGCGGCGTTGCGCACCGGGCCGTAGGCCGACGTTTCGTTGGACGAACCCATCGCAAATTCATCGCAGTTTTGCCGCCCAATAATAATCGCGTCTTCGGCCAAAAGTCGGGCAATGGCCGTGGCCGTAAACTGCGCCTTGAACCCGGAAAGTATCTTACTTCCGGCTTCCAGGCCGTGATCGGCGTGACTCAGCACATCTTTTATCCCGATGACCATGCCGTGAAGCCTACCCAGGGGTACACTACCGGCCAGCCGTTTGGCATCCAGGTCGGCGGCGCGGGCACGGCTCTCGGTGGCATACACTTCCGTGAAGGCGTTGAGGTGCCGGTGATCCGAAATTCGTTCCAGGTACGTATCGACAAGGTCAAGACAGGTGGTGGTGCCCGTGGTGAGGGCTTGCTGAACGGCGGCAAAAGAACGGAATAGTATCACAAACGGGGAGACGGTGGGGTGGCTACAAAACAAAAATACAGACAACCCCACGCCTTTCGGGCATCGGGTTGTCTGTATCGACAGAAAAAATTTCTTTTGGCTAGTTCAAAGTAGTACGCCGGAGCGTTGGGGCAGAAAATTTAAGACTCAATAACCCGCTGACTATCAGACGATTGTTAAATCCCAAATCTACAATCCAACATCCCAAATCCCCCTTACTTGAGGTTCGCGTCTTTCAAGCCATCCTCAATGTTCTCCCGAACGTCTTTGGTGGCATCTTTGAACTCACGGATGCCTTTACCCAGTCCCCGCGCCAGTTCGGGCAGTTTTTTGGCACCAAAAAAGAGGAGCAACGCCAAGAAAATGAGCAACATTTCCTGACCGCCTAGTCCCATGAACGCTAAAATGGATGCAGTAATCATAATGAGTTGTGTTTAGAACGTATGCAAAGCTAACAAATGCCCCCAGAAGAAGCCATTAAAATCAGGGTAAAAAACGCGCCTTCTCAACCCTACCCTACTTCAGGTCGATGGTGGTGCCGGCGGCCCGTTGTTGTTGCTGTTCCCAGACCCGGAAATTTTCCAGATCGGTGGTCAGCGAATTGAACACCCACACCAGCAACGCAATGTCATCGGCAAAACCCAGAATGGGCAGTACGTCAGGGATAAAATCAACAGGCGACACAAAATAGACCAGTGCCGCCAGCACAGAAATCAATGTTTTGGTGGGCAGCTGCCGGTATTGGCCCGAAACATACGCCTTCACCAACCGACTCAACAACCCCAGCTTCTGGCGGAACCCCAGCCCGTCTGCGCCCGAAACGGACTTGCTTTTGTTCAGGGCTTGCCCCAGCAGGGCCAAAATACTCACGCCACTGCGGGCATACTTACCGGCACGAACCGTTGACCGGCGGAAAAAAATCGAAGAAAGAACCTGTGCAATCAAACTACCTTTTGCCATTGTTTTGTGCGTGGTTATGGTTGGTTGATCTGCTGAACATACGCAGATTGGAGGTATAACAGATTTAAACCCGAAAAAGTCTGCTTCATCTGAGCGAGCGGGAGGGGCTGATCCGCCCGCACACTACCCTTTTTTGCGTACTTTTGTGGTTTCCAAGACAGACATAGCCCCCGTTCTTTCAACGTGAAACATATTCGCAATTTTTGCATCATTGCCCACATCGACCACGGTAAAAGTACCCTTGCCGACCGGCTGCTGGAGTTTACCAACACCGTGGGCAGCCGCGATATGCAGGCCCAACTGCTGGACAACATGGACCTGGAACGCGAGCGGGGCATTACCATCAAGAGCCACGCCATCCAGATGGACTATATCCATAACGGCGAAAAGTATACCCTCAACCTGATCGACACGCCCGGCCACGTCGATTTTAGCTACGAAGTGTCGCGCTCCATTGCCGCCTGTGAGGGGGCACTGCTGCTGGTCGATGCCTCGCAGGGCACCGAAGCCCAGACGATCTCGAACCTGTATCTGGCCCTGAACAACAAC
>JAYUKZ010000097.1:0-1277 GCA_043763995.1 Fibrella sp. | reverse complement strand
TCACGTTGGGTCTATTCCTGATTGTGCTCAACGTGCTGATGGTGTATCTAGCTTCGTACCTGGTGGACGGTTTCCGGGTGAGCGGGTTCATTGCCGCGTTGCTGTTCAGCATCATGGTCTCGGTTGTGACCTGGCTCATCGACGCAGTAGTAAACTGATTATCAGTAGCTTATCTGGAAAAAGTCAGGCGTTGCCCGGCTTTTTGCGTCAGAAAATTACCCCGTTCATACACCAACGTACCTGACACAAACGTGTGGGTAATGGCGTGGCCGAAGGTATGGCCCAGCAACGGCGACCAACCACACTGGTACAAAATAGACTCCGGCGTGACGGGTGTACGTTGGCGGGGGTCAACCAGCACCAGATCAGCCCAATAGCCTTCGCGGAGGTAGCCCCGCCGGTCAATCTGGAAACAGTCGGCGGGGGCGTGGGCCATTTTTTGCACCACTTTTTCGGGCGAAAGTTTGCCCTGCGCTGCCGCGTCCAGCATTAACAGCAACGGGTGCTGCACCAGTGGCAAGCCTGACGGTGCCTGCCAGTAGGGTTGTTGTTTTTCGGCCCAGGTGTGGGGGGCGTGGTCGGTGGCAATAATATCGAGCCGGTCGTCGAGCAGGGCTTGCCAGAGGGCTTCGCGGTGGTGCGGGGCCTTGATGGCGGGGTTGCATTTTATCTGGTTGCCCAGCCGGGCGTAATCGTCGGACGAAAAATGCAGGTGATGCACACACACCTCCGCCGTGATGCGTTTTTGGGCCAGTGGCACGTCGTTTCGGAACAAAACCAGTTCGTCGGCGGTGCTCAGATGCAGCACGTGGAGGCGGGTGTTGTGGCGGTGGGCCAGTTCTACGGCCAACGAAGAGGAACGTAAGCAAGCGGCCTCGTCACGTACCAGCGGGTGGATGTGCGCGGGGGCATCGTCGCCGAACTCGGCCCGGTAGCGGGTGGTGTTGGCCCGCACGGTGGCCTCGTCTTCGCAGTGGGTGGCAATGAGCAGGGGACATTCCCGGAAAAGCGCGTCGAGCGTTTGTTCGTTATCGACCAACATACTGCCCGTTGATGACCCCATGAACACTTTGATGCCGCAGACCTGCCGCCCGTCTGTGCGCAACACCTCGTCCAGATTGGTGTTGGAAGCCCCCATAAAAAACGAATAATTGCCGAATGAGGTCCGTTCGGCAATGTCATATTTATCCTGCAACAAACGCTGCGTCAGGGCATTGGGCACGGTGTTGGGCATTTCCATGAACGTGGTTACGCCCCCCGCCACCCCCGCCCGCGAC
>JAYUKZ010000096.1:0-4446 GCA_043763995.1 Fibrella sp. | reverse complement strand
CGCCTGAGTTCAAGAATTGGCAATACTCCCCGGTGGCCTGGCCGATGCCTTTGTTCATGGCATGGTAAATACCCCGGTCGGGTTCTGAAACCCAGTACGTAATTTTTGGCTCATACTCCCGGATCACGTCAACGCTGCCGTCGGTTGAGTCGCCATCAATAACGATGTACTCAATGTCGGGCCGGGTTTGCATCACCACGCTTTCAATGGTTTTACGCAGCCCGGCTACGTGGTTGAGGTTAATGGTGATGATTGACAGTTTCGGCATGGAACCGGAGCTGGTATAACGTCTCGATAATAGCAATGATCTCGTCAATCTCAGCTAACGTCAACTCATAGAACAGCGGCAACCGCACCAAACAATCAGTATATTCATCAGCCTGAATCAGTTGACGACCATCGTGTTTAGTCTGATAATAATCGCTTTTGTGCAGGCTCAGGTAATGAAATACGGCCAGAATATTGGCTTCCTTAAGCGCGTTGATTAGTGCCGAACGCTCATGTGTATTCCGGCAAACGAGGTAGAACATATGCGCGTTGTTGGTGGCGTAACCCGGCAGATACGGAAGCCGCACGTAACCCTGCTGCGCCAAAGGCAGTAAGGCCTGATAATAATAATTCCAGAGCATAATGCGCTGGTTTTGGATGGACTCAATATTTTCGAGTTGTGCGTACAGAAATGCGGAGATGATTTCGGAGGGCAAAAACGAGGAGCCTATGTCAACCCAGCCGTATTTATTGACCTCACCCCGAAAGAACTCGTTGCGGTTTGTGCCTTTTTCCCAGATAATTTCGGCCCGCTTGCTAAACCGCTCATCGTTGATAACCAGCATCCCGCCCTCACCGGCAATGATGTTTTTAGTTTCGTGGAATGAGAACGCGGCCAAATGTCCGATGCCTCCCAACGGTCGGCCCTTGTAGCAGGCATCGAGAGCCTGAGCCGCATCTTCAATAACAAGTAGGTTGTACTGTTGTGCCAGTGCCATCAGCGGGTCCATATCGCAGGCGATACCGGCATAGTGAACCGGTACAATCGCTTTGGTACGGTCGGTAATCAGGCTCTCAACCTGCTCAGCGTCAAGGTTCGGATTGTCGGCGCGGCTGTCGGCAAAAATCACCCGCGCCCCCTGCCGAATAAATGCCAGGGCCGTTGAGACGAAGGTGTATGAGGGAACAATCACCTCGTCGCCTGGCTGAATATTGGCCAGCATAGCGGCCATTTCGAGCGCGTCGGTGCAGGACGTGGTCAGCAGCACTTTGTTGAATCCGTAGCGTTGTGCAAAAAACTGGTGGCATTTATGGGTGTATAACCCATTGCCCGAAATCTTCCCAGATTTTACCGCGTCGGTAATGTAGGCCGTTTCGTTACCAGACAGGTAGGGTTTATTGAATGGAATGTGGTACGAACTCACAGCCAAAAATGATATACGTTCGTCTCGCTTTTAACGGTAAACCCATTTTTCTCGTAGAACCGGCAGGCCAGCCTATTACGTCCCTGAGTGGCTACTTCCAGCCGGGTCAGTCCTGACTCGGCAGCATACACTTTTACGTGGTTCAGGAGTGCCGTACCTGTGCCCCGCCCCCTGTGTTGCGTATCGGAGGCTATCAGCCCGATTATGCCAGTATCTCCCTTCTTTTCGACTGTAATAAAACCAGTTATCAAGCCATCTGTGACCCAGACAAAGACGGCATCGGCCACAGCACCCGAAATTGAGCTGTCAACCCATTGCCGATACAGCCGCTGAAAATCAGCTTCGCCAATAGCCGGGTCAATCCTGAAACGCGAGTATTCTCCGCTCTGATAGGCCAGGTCATACAGCCCACCATTGACATCATTGGTAGTAACCAATCGGATTGATGGTGAGGTCGTTGTAGCAACGTTAGTGAGGAACTGCTCATATATTATTTTGTGATCAACAAACTGACCGTTGTGCGTCTGTAACGCGCTGTGTGGCAAGGATACAGACACATCAGCAAACGCATAAAGCAGATCGTAGTGTTGTTGTCGGGCTGTTTTCAGCATCAGGGCCAGCGTATCGGCAGAAGTGTGGGTGATGCTCAACTTCCCGATTTTTCGACCAAAAAACTGGCTGTCCCACTCAAGAAAAGTAGGTTCAGCAGTTGATATGGCAGCGGAAGAAAGTATCGGTTTCAATTGGCTAACAACTCTTGCAAACGATTCGCGAAAGCAGTCCGGCCATATGCCTGCCGCGCCAGCCTGCGGCATCGGTCTTGCATCGTAGCCCGGTTTTCGGCATCACAATTGAGAACGTAAGAAATGCCCTGAGCAAGGTCGTGAGCATCACCCAGTTTAGCCCGGTAGCCGGTTTGTCCGGTTATAACCAAATCCTGGGCTACGCCCGTATCGAACGCCACCACGGGCGTACCACACATCAGGGATTGATTAATCATCATCGGGCCGGAGTCTTCTACCGACGGGCAGATAAACACATCGGCGGCCTGATAGGCCAGTATCAACTCAGCTTCGGTCAGATAGCCTACTTTCTTAACGTGAGCGGGCAGAGCCTCTGCCGGAAAATCACCGGCCATCAATAACGTACCGTTCAGTACCGGATTCAGGGTCAGCGCGTCGAGCAACAACTGCATTCCTTTCCGCTTCTCTTTCAACGAAGCCGCTCCGAAAAACAGCACCGGCTTATCAACGGGCAAATCGAAATGGTGCCGGGCTGCTATCCGGTTACCCGGCCCGAATAATTCGTCGTCAACAAATCCCAACCAGTTCAGCACCAGCCTGTCACGAAACAACGTTGATTGTTTTGCCCGGAAGTAATCACTCTGCGAGAACGTAATCAGTCGCAGATCGGCGGGCAGATACCGTTGTTTGTACGCTAAATTCTGGGCCGCCAGATTTCGATTGGAGTCGCTCAAAATAGCTGGACAGTTGGAGCAGTCACGCTGATAACCCTCGCACGACCAGGGGTAATGACACCCACCCGTGAACGGGGCGTTATCAATTACAAGCCAATAAATAGTAGCGTTGGTCAATCGGTTCAGTTCGCAAACGATACCAGCATTGATGAAATCGGTGACCCAATGAATAAAAATGATTGTAGGCTTCTGGGGCAACAGGGCCAGAATCTTCTGTGCCGAAACAACCGGCAATCTTTCAAACTTATTGTAGAAGTAATAATCGTAATCAAACTGATCGTCGGTCAGCTTTTTTTTGTGTTGCCTGCGTCGGAATTTCCCGGCCAGGTTATCGAGTCGGCTGTCTTGATAAAGCAGTAGGCCATCGCCCCCCGTTCGGGAATCTTTTACCATTAGATATGACGACAGGCCGCTGTTGCGCAGGAACTGGTTAAAATCAACAGCAAACTTGCCGGCCCCGCCGTAATCTGATGCCGACAGATTCAGAATTACTTTATCCTGACGACTCATGCTATTCTTGTGCTGACCTTCAACGCTTTTAGTACCAATTTTTTCCAGAGCGGCCTGCGTCGTGGATTCATGAATCGCTCGAATACGCACCAATCAAACAGCTGATCGACCTCATCATGCGGGTGTCGTAGCGGAAACTCAATCTGATAAAGTGGCAGGTTTGCCAGCGGGTCGGCTCCATAAAATGAATGTGTTGCATCGGCATTAAAACCGATGTTGGTAATCAGATTGACTGTCGGCACGATTGTTTTTCCGCCGTTTACCCACCGGGCAAATAACCACTGAAAATCCCAAACATCGTCGGGGCGGGTCGTTTGGTACTTATCAAATTCAGTGCTGAAATGATCATAGTACATGGGTCTTTTGAGCAACTTCCGTAATTTCTGTCGGTTCAGTTCATCTGCCCAGCCGTGCATCTCGTAATCAAAAGCAACCCAGGCTCTCCGCCACGAAGCCCAGCCCAAACTATGACCCATATAGCTGAATAGGTACGACGCGCTCCGAACCGGCCACGTTTTTAACGCATTAGTGCCGCTTATCATGTACACCTTGTCGTTGTGCCGGTAGTGTTCCAGTAAATTATGGCAATAAGAAAAAAAACTCTGCTCCGGTACGCAATCATCTTCCAGAATAATACCTGCTTCAACCTTCTCAAAAAACCACGTTATGGCTTCTGCCGGCCCGCGACCGCATCCCCTGTTTTCGGTTCGAAACAGCGTCTGAACTGTGCAGGGCCAATCAACTTCATCAATTACCGCTTGCGCAGCCCGGCAACGGTCAGCATCAGCCGGATTGCCGGGACGCGGGCCGTCGGCGGCTACAAACAACTGCCGGGGCCGGGCGCGCCGGATGGCATCGAGCGTTTGCCGGGTAGCATCGGGCCGGTTGAAAATGATAAGCAGAACGGGTGTTTCAAGCACGCTGTTTGGTGGCCTTAGCCAGAATGAAGTATGGTGCGCCCCATATTTAGGACCACTTGTTAAGTTGGATAACGGGCTAAATTTAGACCCGTATGAAAGGCAAGACCAAGCGCAAGTTTACGGCCGA
>JAYUKZ010000095.1:0-16895 GCA_043763995.1 Fibrella sp. | reverse complement strand
AGACCGGCCCCGCGCTCTACACGACCATCCAGTTGAAATCGGTGGTGCAGATGCGAAAAATCAGCCGCCGCGCCCTGAAACAACGCCGCCCGGACACTGGCGCACCCCTTGCCTACACGCCAATGGGCTACATCAATAGCCCTGACAAAGTACTGACGGCAGCCGCTGCCGGGGTTGTTATTGCCGGGTTGCAGGGAGCGTTTTCCGGCCCCGGCAAAGCCCCCTCCGCCTACCAGGGCTGGGTTTTCGAGTTCCGGCGGTGAGAGAGCGGTATTGGGAAGCTGAACTACGCGTCATTTTTGACGGATTATACCCCTGCTGCCAACGCATCGACCTGCCCGGCCAACTGCGCCCGCCTGTCGGCGAAATAAACATTCCAGCTTTTTTGGTCAGGTACGTATCCGATGGCTGCAACGTCAGCACAGTAACCTGTAACTGAGCCACCAGGGCTTTGGGAGAGCAACTTACCGCTTATTTTGACTAGTTGCTTGATTGTGCTAACAAGCCAATATAGGGCGCGTTGACTATCTGATAGGCTCGAATTTAACTCCAAACACATTGTACATTTCAATTTTGCTTGTTTACTTATCCAGTACCAAGGTTTGATTGGCTCCCGTATGCAGGTAGTCGCTGTGGGCTATAAGCAAAATGGTTGCTTTCCCCTTCAACTGGTCTATGGCTCGTTTTATAATCAACTCGTTGGCACTGTCCAGGGCGTTGGTCGCCTCGTCGAGAATGAGAAGTTTAGGGGCGCGGAGCATAGCTCTTGCCAGAGCAATACGCTGACGTTCACCGCCGGATAGCCTGATGCCCTGATCCCCAACAACGGTTTCCATTCCTTTTGGCAACCCGAAAACAAAATCGCCGGCTACCTGTTTCAGCACGTCCCGCAGGTCTGACTCGGTTGCGTCGGGTTTGGCCCACAGGAGATTTTCCCGAATCGTGGTATGAAACAAAAAACACTCCTGTGGAATATAAGCTGTTGTGCTTCGCCAATCCCGGAGGTTCACACGGGCCAAATTGGTATTATCAATCCAGATTTCGCCCTGCTGCGGTTTTAGCAAACCGAGCAACAAGTCAACAAGGGTTGTTTTACCCTGCCCCGACGCACCCACAATTGACGTAGTTTCATTGACAGGGATGACGCAGTTGAAACCATCGAAAATTGGTTTGTCTGATTCGTAACGAAAGCCAACATTCACAAACCGGATGGCCTGCTGCGGAAAAGTGGTCAGCGGTTCGGGGTTATGCTGTTCCCTACGTTGTTTAGTATCGTGTAGTAGCCCAAGTACACCCTCGCACGAGGGAAGCGCGTTGAGTGCATATTGATAGTTTCGTACTAACAGCGAAAAATTGGGCAGCAATTTCGATGCGATATAGACCATCACCAGTAAATCGACCATCGGGGTATGGGCAATCTGAATCGACCATATCAGTACGAAGCTGATAATGAATGCCATACCAGCCTGATACAGCATATCGGTGGCGGCACTTGTTCGGGAAAGCCGATACTCATCCTGTGCTGTTTGGTGGGTTATTTGCCGGAATTCCGACACATACCTATCTTGAAAGCTGTGGCTCTTTGCGAGTTTTAAACTGTTGACAAAATCCAGCACGGCCCCAAATAATTGCTCGTGCCGCCAGTACATAGTTTCGCCGGTTTTGTAGGCCCGGTTGTTCAGCAAACGCTGAATAACCAGCAAAGGCACAAAGCAAAAAGCGGCCAGAAGCGTCATCTTAAAAGAAATAAACAACGACGTGGCCAGGTAAACGCAGAAGAGAATGAACGTACTACACGCGCCGATGAGCATCGTTGCCATGTAGCCAATGGTATTGATCTCGCTGATCAGGTTATTAAAAATATGGGTATTTTTTTGGTCTTTTATAAATCCCCATTCTGCTTCGATGGTTGCCGAAAAGAGCTGATTACGGAGTGTCTGTTTTGTTTCTTCAACTATCCGTACTTGCAGCATAGTACGAACGTACCCAAGCATTGCCTGAAGCAACGTGAACAGTACGTATACCGTCAGGCTGCCATACAGCGTCAGTTGTAGCCCCAGCCTATTCCAGACGGTATCTACCAGTTCGAAGGCTCTGGATTGGCTAGCCGGGCTTTGCGGCATACCCATTGACTCCAGCAGCGGCAGCAGTGCGAAAAAACTACCCCCCGTAGCTACCCCCGATAACAGCGTAAGCCCCACCGACAGCAGCATACGGACCTGATTTTGCTGAACCAATGAGAAAAGAGTGCTGAAGAGCCTGCGCTGCCTGTCGAATTTCATTGGGGTTTCTTCCTGAAAATAGAATATGCCCACAGAAATGGCGCAGCCATGTAGTTCAGTGCAAACAGCCGGTCATGGAACGAGATCACACGCCAATACGCCGGGTTGACGAAAAAATGCCTGATCCTTGTGCCAATGCCCCGGTAGCCTTCAAGGTAGAAAACAGACCGGTAGGCGTTGGTAAACCGACCAACACTCAATTGAAACGTTTGGGGCGAAGCAACAGGGTTTTCATACGATTCAGTAACGGCGTTTATCCAGAAAATCGACGTTTCTGTCAGTTTCTCTATGCTCTCATCCTGCCTAATGGCCTCTTCAAGTAACGGTGGCAACGAAACGCCCAGCAGCACGTGGGCTAACCGACACCCACTCAGCACGTACCGATCACGCCCTTGTTCAACGGCCTGCTGATAGGTATCGACCAGAAAATCGGGACTTTCCTGTCCAATTATACGGGCAACGTCGAGAAGCCAGAACAGCCGTTTCCATTGGTGGGTGCCCCCGTGCTGACATAGGTAGATGAACGTATCGGCGGCAGAAAGACTCCTGACGGGAAAAAAACCCAGCAAGTACGTCACTGAGTTTGCCCATATCGACTCAACATCGTAACCCGTTCCGTTGAGCCGCCAATGTAATTCAAGTTGAACGGCCCGGCCTGCGTGGTATAAATCGTAATGATAAAACGTTTGCCGGTAGACGATCTCCTGCTTCGGGCTATTCCACAGCACTTCCGATAGTTGGTACCCATTGGTAGTCAGAAGCTTATAAGCAGCCTGAAAGTCAGTGGGCCGAACGAGTATATCCAAATCTTTGCATTCGCGCAGGGCATAATCGCCGTAATGGCGGTGACTGAGTAGCGGCCCTTTGAGGGATATGGCTTCAATGTGGTTTTCCTGAAGCAATTTCAGAACCCGGCAAAGTTCAGCCACGAAACCAAGTTGCCGGAGCCTGTTCTGAGCGTCTTTTGCCTTGAGCCGTTCCTGAATAACTCCCGAAAACGGCAGCGCATTTTTGGTGTGCTGATACACCACGTTCGTTAGGCGGTGGCAGTCAAGCACATACAGGAACCGATCTGCATCAACATTGGTGAATTCATCGGGTCGACAGGCGGGCTGTTCAATCAGACATTGCAGCAGCCGCTGTACATCAGCATCCAACATGGCCACGTACCGGGCGTTGGTTGCAGCAAGGGGCAGCACATTGTCTGGTGGCACAACACGAGTGAAAATAGGGGGCTTTGTTCGGAATTGCACAGGTGGACAAACACAAAATGGCTGTATCAGGTTGTTGTTCCAACCAGCCCAAGTGCTTCCATGCTCACCAGGTGCTCGGTCAGGTCGGCTTGGCACTGCTCAGGGGTTACATCATATTCGGTCAGCAGTCGGTCGCGCAGGCTGTCAAGCGTAAGCGGCTGTTCGAGCAGTTCCCAAATGCGCGTTGCTACGGCATTGAGTGCAAAATAGCTGCCTTTCTCAATATCAACCATGACAATTTCATCATCAATTTGACCCGAAACTGTTTCCTGATTCCTAGTGTACATCTTCATTGGCAAGTAATTACAGTTAATTCATGGATGACTTTATTAAAGCGTCAAAATTTTGGGACGACTTAAACGTCTTGGTTAGCAATGTATCCAACAGTGCGCATTTCAAGACGAGCAGACTAACCTGTTTATTTTTTCCACTATCTGCACTGTATGTCTGCCACAGCTTAGGCAATTCATCTAAGAGTTCCATAAAACTCCACGAACAGGCTATTCCGACAAGCCCAGCGTAAAGATCAAAAATATCATTTTTAAGCTGTTTTACATTGGCAACGGTCTGTGTGGCACCGTCCTGCGTAATCTTACCCTTCGCAAAGTTTTTCAACAACTTGCATCGAAAAGCTCCGCAAACAAGAGCCCGTTTTTGGTCATATATTGTACACTTACCGCAAAAATAAGCACAGGGTAGGGTGAAAAACTCCCGTTCGCCTTCTTGGCTATATTGCTCTTCTACTCTCGCGGGCAAGTTTCCGCGTTCACCGGGTCGAAGCACAGCATGTGTAAACAGGGTGCCATCGCAGCAAAACCCGCAGGTAACACAGATTTCCTGCTCAACAACAGGGATGTCAACGTTTAGATCAGCCATGATTTTGAAGTTTTACAGGTTTATAAGTCTTCCTGATAACTTTTAGCAAACTCGTGCAGAAACTTAAGCGTAACAATTTGTCCGAATAAATCAACTTTGTCCTGCCGGTATGTACCTTGTTTAAACATTTCGACCGTACGTTCCAGCAATCCGAAGTCCACAAAATACAGATCTGGATTAGCCTTAAAATTCGCTATTTCATCCATAAATAACAATCCTTTTTCTTTTGCCTGCTGGTCAGTTATGGAAAAAGAAGCAGGGTCACTTTTACCGATCCGCCACCTGATAGTTTCGGGCAGCAAGCCTGAGCTGATTTCACGGGGGATGATACGGGTGTATTTGTTATCCTTCACCAAGAGCCGCGAAGGTACTTTTAACATGTACTCAATGATCCGTTTGTCTAACAAAGGATATCGGTAGACGATACCATTTTTATGGCCAAAGATGCACCACGGGCCGGTTCGCTCCGAAATGTGATACGTATACAACATATTTAAATGGAACTCACGGCGAGACCGATAGCAGTCAAACGCCCGAAGCGTTTTTCTATAGAACGTTTTGTATTCTTTTTTAAAAAAATACATATTACCCTTATAGCCTTTTTTTGTAGATAGCCGAATGTAACCAATAGCCGGAAGAATAACTCTAAAGATTAGGTATTTAATTGTTTTTTTGGGGTCAGTTAGCGGATTTTTTGTGAAGTATGTTTTCCAGTCACCTGTGCGTACTAGATCTGAATCAACACCCAGACTGCCTATGCTCATAAATTCGTCGCCCCCCCACCCGCTAAATAGCAAATTTGTTTTATGTGCTTTAGACAATTCTATTACTTTCTCTTCCTTAAAGTAAAAAAAATTGTGCAGACTATTCTTTACACAACCAATTAAATCGCGGACCTCAATGTGAATAAACGCAGGCTTTATGTCTGCCATCTCGCCAATCTCTCTGATCAAATCCCGTTCGTCCAATTCGCCTTCAGGCAGAACAGCGTTATCAGGTGTCCAGGAATAACCGTAGAACAACGGTTGGTGGGCGTATGCTTTGCGGGCAATCACTGCTACGAGACTGGAATCAAGCCCGCCACTAAGGTGCGCTCCTGCCCTAAACCGGTGGTCAGCCCGAATCCGTACTGCGTTTTCGAGCAGGAATTTTAACTCGGTAAATACCTCCTCCTGCGTTAGGGCATTGTCGGTTTTGATACGCTCTGGCTCCCAATATTTATGAACCGTTGCTGATGCTTCATCCACTGCCAGCCAATGCCCCGGTTTCAGCATCAGTACGTTATCGTTCGGTGTTAGCGTCAAGTCAACGGGTTTATAATCCGCCACAAGCGGATCCATATTTATCCTTGCGGTACCCTTATAGGCGCGGCACAGGGCTATTGTATCGGTAGAGAAATACACGGCCTGTTCAAGGATGGTGTAAACAACAGGTACGTTGCCGAGGTGATCTCTGAAAATATACAGCCTGTTGGTGCGGACATGATAGATAACAATGGCAAAATCGCCGTTGAGCCGCGTCACCATATCGGGGCCATACAGCAGAAAAAGCTGTGCCACCAAAGCCGGGTCAGACACGTTGTTGCTGTTAAGATGGCAATCTCGGTGCAACTCTTCCCGGTTGTAAAGACTGCCGTGCATCAGCACGAGCAGTTCGTTGGCTACATCCTGATACAGGCAATCAGTAATTGTATGCGGGAGACGGGAGTCTAAGAAAAAACCGCCCGAAAAATTACCGTACTCAATTTCATGAAGTTTCCCCTCATTCCATTGAATCGCTTTCTGAAGCCGACTGAGGACTTTTTTATTACAGAAAGAATGAGGGGAAACCAGACCGTAGAACACAGATTACGAAGGCATACTGTCGTCTTTATTACTTCCGCCACCCTTACCTGTTTCCTTTTTACTCCTGAGGAGATTAGAGTAGGTATCGCTGTTGATGTTCAACATCTGAACCGTGGGCTTTGCCCATACTTTCCTGACATTCTGTACTGATTCCATAATTGGTCTGATTTAAACGTTTATTAATTGGTCAAAAATAATATAATTCGTGATAATTTCCACTCTTTTCAATTACTGGAAAATTATTACTGGTAAGCCATGCGTGGGCTACAAGTTTCCTGTTTTGATCAAAGGTGACTCCTAGCGATAGCACTGAAGAAAAATGACGACGTTGCAGCATCCAGCGCGAGGCTAAACTCATGACGAGACATTGATTCTTCCAAAACATAAAATAACGCGTTCGATGGACAGCCTTCTTCAATTGTCTTAATTGCTCAAGCGACGGTTTTTCCGTACCCCCCAATCGGTTGTCAGCGAAGGTTACACAAATTTTTAACGAAACAAATAATAGCAAAAATTTTGCCATGATTACGCATACCAGTGCTTCGGCAAAAAGCAACTTGTCAGACACCGAGAGTTTCAGAAATAGCTGCACCTTTTTCATTGCAACTGTGGCTCGGCCAGGCTGGCCAACACCGGGCGACCAAGTAGCAGTGGATCGATGAGCTGCGCCAGTTCGGCCCGAAACTGCTCGATAGCGATGTCTTCGGGCCGATACACATTTATTACCTGAACCGCCTGACCGATGGCAATGAGCTGGCTCAAATAAGCAGTTTCGCTACCGGGCATACCTTGCAGGTATTCCCGGCGAAAAATCTCATTCCGCAGCGCCGTAAAGCCGGGAATACCGGTGAGCGGCTCAATCATCAGATCGGGCTGGTCATAAACATGCAGAATAATAATCAGGTCTAAGGGTACCAGCGTTTCGGTGTTGGAGGTCATCGGGAAATAAAACTTTTCGCGTGCCGGCATGATGCGTTCCAAACCGACTTCGGTCTGATTCAACTGCTGTAAACTATCGCTCCATAGTTTGACCCGATCCGAAATACCCCAGATGTGGGGTTTTCCGTTTTGGAATACGATTGGCGTAACATCGTCGGTCAAAAAATCAGCACCCTGTAGGCAAAACGACGTGGTAAGCGATGATTTACCCGCCCCCGATTCGCCGCAAAGCATAATTCCCAATCCCTGATAGCGAAAGCAGCTACCATGTAACGGCAACGTTTTTCGCTGGTGCAGGATGGCTCCATACACCGAGCCGTTCAGATAGAGATCAATGGTCGAGGTCGTAGCATTTTCGTCGGGTATTACGGCTACATGGTTTCCTGACCGGGCATAAAACCAACCTACACCTGCTATGTCCAGCGTAAATTCATGCTGATTCAGCCGCACATAATCAGTAGTATAGCCAGGATTTTCAACCTGTTTTTTGCTTGCAGTTAGTTGAACGTCAATGTCTTGCAAAGGAAAGCGAAATAACATATTACGAATGGGAACGATTGATAAGCCCGACCTCTTCAGCCGGGCGATGCTGCTCTGTTTTGGGAAACATAATGTGTCGGCGTATGAACAGCGGCTTATACTCGCTGGGTATCCGGTCAAATTCGGCATCACTCACTAACAAAGGAGCCTGCTTGTGAAAATTATCGGGATCGTGGTACCAGGGAGCACTGTGGTTTATATACAGCAGCGGCCTGACCTGCTCCGAGCGGTTGGGGTTACCCGCGTGGTAGAGCCGGTAATCCATCAGGATACACGAACCCGTGTCGATGTCGATGTCGACAAAATTGGTTTTATCGGGAACGTTTTCAAATGTTGGCCCAAATCGGTGGCTACCCGGCCAAACGCGGGTGGGGCCATTTAATTCTGTGAACGGAATCAGCGGAATCAACAGGCCTACGGCGTGGGGTGGCAAAAGGGGGGCAAGCGGGTGACCTTTGAATATTTTGCCATCGCAGTGAGTGCGCATCTTCTTTGAACCCGGTAGTGAGGTGACGCAGGTTATGTCACTGATAATGCAGGCATGGTCAAGTAATTGCTGCACTACCGGGAGTATACGCGGATGCGCATACAGTTGTGGCGAATTGAAGGGACCTGCCACCTCAACCGAAACCTGAAACCGTTTGTCGCCAACCCCAAGCGCGTCAACATGGTTTTTATCGACGAAGTAGTGATTGTATTTATCAACAAACGTTGCGTGTAACGTCTCGATGTATGTTTTTGAAAAAACGTCTTTCAACACAACGTACCCATTGCGTCCAAACGCTTTCAGCGTTGTTTCAAGCTGCGTTTCGTCAGTATGTGTTTCAAGGTCGTTCATAGTGTTGCCTTTACCTCAGGTCGTTGGTTTACATGAAATAGTGCAGATGTTACTGCTGTGGTGGTAGTAGTTAAAACTTAGCTTCCAGGCCAACGTTGCCCGTGGTGGTAAGCCCCAGCTTTATACTCTTCAGGTAGACCAAATTTCGAATAGATGCCGGTTTGGCATTGTAAAGTTTTACTGAGGTGGCCGTCAGTTCATTCGACCACTCAATCAGGTATAGCGCACCAACCAGTAGCCCGACACCAGCCAACAGTTTAGGCGCACTACGTTGAGTGTAGGCAACCGGCACATCGGCCGGATAGGGGTCAGTTTTGGTGCTTATTCCTCGTATAAATCCATTTTCCTGTGTTCCCCGAAGGCCCCAATAGGCAATGGCCAGGCCCGATATGGCCAGAACCGGACCAACCGGTCTGAGCCTGTTACCCCACCGATGGGCTGCCAGCGATTTGGGGTTCGATTGATACAGTTCGCGCACGGCAGTGTTGGTCAATCGAACGGTGTCTTTGTAGATGTCCGTTGTCAGCAGAGACCGTTTAGCCGTCAATGATTCAGTGGCAATAGGCGAAATTGTTGCTACAGGCCGCTCTGACGGGGCTAATTGTGCTGTTGCCGACAGGCTTATGGGCAACCCCAGGATAAGGAGCAGGTATCGTTTCATAGTTAAAAAGAACGTTTGGCTAAGAGGCGAAGACCGAGATTTTGCGCTAACACACCCGTGTTATCGTAGGCAACTACTGCCGTGAAGGCGTAGTTTTTATAGGGAAAGGTAATTTGTTGTTGGGCAGATAACTGATTGATATCCAGCGGAATATCGTAGTTACCTAAATTCCGGATAACCGATAGCCGGGTTAGTAAATCGAGTTGTTTGACCCGGCTCTGTACACTGAGCGTAACCGCCTGAACCCGATTATTGACGATGCGGTAAGGGTTTTTGTTTAGCGTTTGGGGTAGTCCGGTGGTGTAGCGCAACGGCATGATAAACGGTGTGCCAATCGTCTGCCGCTCATACACCCACCCGTCAATATACCGGCTGTTGTTCATGTAATCTTCGTAGCCTTTGATGTACTGATTCTTAGCCCGCCCCGACGAGTACGGCCCGCCCTGATCAGACGTTTGCAGGTATTCCAGGCACACTTTCAGGATACCCGTTTTGGCCTGCTTCCGGCTAACCGATAGCCCATGTAACCCGTCTGAAATGTTGACTAAGTAAAACAATGCGCCCGCTTCATAGAGCGACTGTCGGTAGAGAAACCATTTATGCTGGCTCGTTTCGTATTCCACGCCGAAGTCGATAGTGCCCAAATGATTGCCGACCCGGTTGCCGCCCTCGGCAGAAGCTGCGTTATTATTGATCACCAACGTATCGAGGGTGTAGAGCGATTTTGCCGTGACCACGAACACATACGTTTGCCAGTCGGTGCCAAACTTGGTAATTGGCACCCCGTTATCGACGCGGGGATAAAGCACGTTTCCGCCCCACTGCACCTGATGGTTAAAGCCGCCATAGACTTTGAACCGATAGTTTGGTTTTCCTATCCTGACGTAGAGGCTCTTCTGGTGTAACAGCACGTTACTAACCGAGTCGGAATTACCCAGCCAGCCGTGCGAAAAATTACCCTTAATCGAAATCAGACCATTTTTTAAAATGGGCGTATACGTAGGGATCGATATTTCTACTTTCGGAACCGGCAGGGCATTGCCCGACCAGGTGTACGACCCGGCACTCAGCGTGGTATCAACCAGGCCGACAATTTCCCGCCGTCGGCCGGCGTAGAATTCAAACGCACCGTACCGCACTTTTCCGTAAAATTCCGAGAGTAAAAACTGATTCACCGTGCCGGCATTGACAACGGCCCGGATACCGTACCCATACGCCAATCGGTTCTGTTTTTTATCTGTCGGGCTACGGGGAGCATAGTCTTTTCTGGCCTGTGCCCGCACCGTAAATCCCTGCGATTCTAACGGAACTTCCCCAAACTGATTGGACCGAATCCAGAACGGATTACTGGTCGATGTTGACAGAAATGTACCGGCTTCTACCTCAACGCGCGGTTTTGGCGAAACCGTTTGACCGAGCGACAACTGACAAATCACAAAAACAGGCACGATACTACCAGCGAGTTGAACACATGTACGCATAGCGAATAAGTAAAGAGGTGGGAATAATGACTCAGTTTTGGCGGAGTGTAGTGTCGTTTTCGAGTTTTTCAACTTTGTTCTTAGTCAGGTCTACCGTGATGAACATGGAGAGGGATTTGATTTCCACGACTAACGTTTTTCCCTGGGCCGAAACCACCTCGCCTTCCTGACCCATAAATGCACCGGAGGTAAACTGAAGTCGGTCGGCGGTAGCAAAACTGTGAATCTCAAGCGATTCGTGGTCAAAGTCGTTGAGCATATCTTTGATCAACTGAATCTCTTCGGGTCTGACAACAGCCGGTTTTTTAAGCCAGTGCATATACCCGACTATGCCTGCTGCGCCGAAAACGACGGACCTGCCGGTTTCGGCAACATTCACAAAGCAATACGATCTGAACAAAGGCTCTTCTACTATTTTGACGCGATCTGACCATCGCCGCTTCACTTTTCGAAGTGGGCAATAGACATCTACTCCGCGCTGTGTCAACGCTTTAGCTGCCAGCTTTTCAGATCTGGATTTGGTGTAAAGAACGTACCAGGGCATAATGGATGGGGGGGATAGAGTGGAATTAAAAAAATAATTGTTGGCATCGGTACTTGTTGGAACAGGTACGTATGCTATTGAGAAACCACTGCAACATGGTTCTGACAAACTATGTGCAGCAGGTTGCGGGCGGCATTACCATCGCCGTAAATGGGCAGGAATGCCCGTGCGGGTTGGGTATCGAAATGAGCGTACCCGTCACTAATTCGGGCCGGGTCGGCATCACACAGAATGGCGGCATTTTGCTCTATAATTTCTACCCATTCGGTTTCGGCCCGTAGAATGAGGCACGGTTTGCCAAAGAAATAGGCTTCTTTCTGCACCCCACCCGAATCCGTTATAACCAATTTGGTGTGCTGTTCCAGCGCGGTCATTTCCAGAAAAGACACTGGCGGGAACAATAGCAGGTTCGTGCTGGCCTGAATAGCTTCGTGCAGAGCCGGTGTCAACAGCGTTTGCATCTGTTTGGCGGTGCGCGGGTGGAGCGGCATAACCAGTTTCACCGCATGGTCGGTGGCAATGGTTAGCAACGCGCCGAAGATAGCGTTGAGCCGGGTGGCATCGTCGGTGTTGCCGTTGCGATGCAGCGTAACCAGCACATAACCATCTTTTTGAAGCTGTAACCTGCTAAGGATGTCGGTTCGGCTGGCGGCTACGGCCCCAAAATGCAAACTGTTGTCATACATCACATCGCCTGGCTGACACACAGCGGGGCTGTCAATAGAAAATGGTGGCTTATTGGTGGTCGAAAATCCTTCTTTTTTCAGATTATCAATGGCGGCCTGAGTGGGGGCAAACAGGTACGTTGATACATGGTCGGCCATGATCCGGTTTATTTCTTCCGGCATCTGCTTATTGAATGACCGCAGACCCGCTTCGATGTGTATAATGGGTAGGTTCAATTTAGCCGCAGCAATAGCCCCCGCCAGTGTAGAATTGGTGTCGCCATAAATCACGACATAATCGGGTTTCTCCGTTTCGAGCACTCCTTCGATACCCGCAATCATGCTGGCCGTTTGCTGGCCGTGGCTGCCCGACCCCACCCGAAGGTTGTGCTGTGGCTGCGGAATAGCCAGTTCATCGAAAAACACCGCCGACATATTCTCGTCGTAGTGCTGCCCGGTATGCACCAGTACCTCCGTAATCTGATCGGCAAAGTGCGCATGGATGGCTCGACTCAGGGCCGATGCCTTAATAATTTGCGGTCTTGCGCCAATAACTGTCAGTAGCTTAATCATCAGGGAGTTACGGGCTACTACTTCACGTACAGATACTGTTTAATTTTATTTTTGACCTGCTGAAAAACCAGTTCCTGCGTCCAGTAAATCGGGTTGGATGTCCAGCGTTGCGGATGAAACGTGAACATGACCTGATTGGGCAACACCCGGTTTTTCAGGCCCATGATCACATCGTTGGTGCTTCGGAACGCAGGCGAGAATGCCGAATTAACTTTATCCCGAACACTGACGTTGTGACCGTCCCAGCGTCGGCCCGTATCGGTCAGGTACGCTGCCGTTGCGAAATCAACATCGAAATACGGTTCGCCAATCAGCCCGAAATCACGGTAGGCATGGGTTTTCCAGAGGTCTTTAGAGTCATATTTCGAGAGCGGGCTGCCGTGCATACAAATGGTGCTGACCGGAGCCAACCGACGCAGGGCCATCAGATTTTTCTCGAAATCCTGAATGGCCCGCTCAACATCTCCCCGGCAGGTAGTCAGGCATTCGTAATGATAGCCGATCTCGTGGCCCATATCGGCAATAGCCCGGATGATTCGCTCGTCCCAACTGGCCGGAACAGCCCGAAAGTAATAGGTACCGCAGAGGCCCTGTTTGTGCTGAATCTGAGCAAACGCCAGGGAATTAGCCGGTTTCAAATCAACATCGTGGCGTAGAATAACAGTTTTGGACGAAGGCTGCCGCAGAAACATTTGAACTGTTGAACAACCATACCCCGCCTGCTTGATAGCGGTCAGTAAGTCAGTGTATTGGCGGATGGTGAAGTCCATACTCGTCTATACGTCAGGTACGTCGGGAGGTCACAGTCAGTAGTGGTTGGCAATAGCCGGTTCGGGTTTCAGCCGGGCCACACTCGCCGGATAATCGGTAACGAGGGTAGTGATGTAAGTTGTTAAATCAACTTTATCGCGCAGCATCGCATCCCGACGTACCTGCCAAACAGCCTTCACGTTCTCAGTCAATACCAACTCCTTAATCTTGTCCAGCAGCGCGGTAAATTGGTGTGGCTGATAGGAAAAACATAACTGATACTGGTGTTCGAGTTCGTTTGGGATAGATAGCTTCCCGGCAAACGAGTTGAGTTTGAGAGCCGGGGTGCCAAGCAGAGCCGCTTCGGTCGTCATGGTCTGGCTGTCGCCCACAAACAGCGTTGCGTAGTAGAGCAGACTATGAATTTTTTCGGGCGAAACAGGCAACTGATAGGCTTGCAGGGCCGGTTCAATGGAGCGTTCGGTCGTGATAAAAATACGCCCAAAACGCTTCAAAAAGTCAACGATTTCCAGCTTCTGTTCGGTTGATAGCCCCTGTGCGCCCGCATCGTGGTGGGCTTTGAAGGCATTGAATCGCAGTATGAAAAATGGCTCACCGGGCGCAAGGCCAATTTCGCGCAACACCGCCGGATCGGGCCGAAAACGGTTGGGGTGCAGATAGGCCAGTTCGTGATAGCTGGGGTGGCAAAGCCGGTGACTGCCGCGTTCTTCGTGCGCCAGTGCATCGGGGTTGAGAATCACGTCGGCATAGGAAGTGAACTTGCCAAAAATGGGCGTAGCGGCCAAATCATCATCGTCAAGCGCGAATGATTTCATGGCCGTGAGTTTGGACACCACCGGCAGCACCATCGAAACGCCAATGCCGTAATCTATCCGCCGACGCAGCACAATGCCCAGCACCTTGATCAGGTGAAAAAACTCATAAACGTACTTCTGGAGGATGTGGTCTTTCTTCCGGCCCGTGCCGATGTAGTCAATGTTGTAGCGTTTCAGCAGGTTGGTGATCGAGTCCACCTCTTTCGCCGTCACCACCACATTGTTACCCCGGCCTTTCATTTCCTGAATAAAATGGCGGAACAAATGAACGTGGGCCGGGTGATTAATATCAATCAATACCTTCTTCATACTGTGACGTACCGGTTGAGTTTGAATTGGGTCAGTACCTGGTCAATCAATTGCAACTCATTCGTGGTCAGGGTGTAATGGCACGGAATGGTCAACACCCGCCCCACGAGTCGCTCAAATGAGGGACATTCGCCGGGCCGATAGCCGAATTGGACAGCCCACGTTTGGGCATACTGAAAATGTTTACCGGCTCCTACTCCGTTTTGGCGGAGATGGCGGTACAGGTCATCCCGACGATTGGTCAGCAGCACCACCGCAAAGGCATGGCCGACGCTAGCCGGCGGAATAAGCATGTTGTAATTTTCCCTGTGCTGCCCGGTAATGTAGCGGGCGTTGGTGTGCTGCTGCCGCGCCCGGATGTCGAGTTTTTCAACCTGCTGTTGCAAGGCCGCCCCAATGCTTCGGTGCGGTCGTTGGTCGCGGGCGGGATAAGGCAAAACCGATTGATTTTTTCGCTCTGTCATTGTCTCGTTTAAAAGGCTATGCAGTAGGCGTTCGCCCTGATGCGAGTGCAACAGGGCGTTCAATAATCGCTTTCCTACAAATGCCAGTTCCGATACCAGACCGGGCCGGGTAAGCCCGTGTACTTGTTTGGCGACGTGTTCGGCATACTGCCGGTTGTTGATAACCAGCAACCCGCCACCACCCAGCGACGGAAACTTGCCGTTGCCAAACGAAAAAACGGCAGCATCGAAAAAACACCCCAGCAGCACGTTTTCGTAATGACACAGAAACGCATGGGCGCAATCTTCAAGGATGGGTAAATGCCCGGCGAGCCGCTTGATTTGGTCAATATCGGCCGGTATGCCGAAGGTGTGCGTCACAATCAGCGCGTCGAGCCGGGGTAGTTTGCGTCTCAGGTCTTCGCCGTCGAGCGTTAATTGTTGGTTGATGTCAATAAATACGGGTTGGCATCCTGCCGCAACGATGGCCGTCAGCACCGACGAACAGGTGTAGGGTTGAACGCCGACCCGTGCGCCCGGCGGTAGCCCAAACGCCCGCAAGGCGTAGCAAACACCCACCCGCGCACTGCTGATTTCGTGCAACAAAGCGCCGGGAAACAGCTTGCTCAAGGTATCGGCAACGGGCTTGACCGGCATAATCAGACTCTGGAGACTGTGCCAGACATCGCGCAGCGAAAACCGGTAATTGAATCTCGGAATCATGGTTTTATACGCTGCCACAGGGCGAAACCCGCCGTTGCCAATCGGTACAATACCGGAAAATGCACCTGTTCGTAGCGACCGAAGTTGACCAGCGTACCGCCAAACTTTTTCTTGTAATCGCGCACACCATACGGCACACCGGGTTTGCCCGCCCCGCCAAAATCAAAGCGAGAAAAACCGTTGGCTTTGGCCCACCGGAACACGTACCAGGGAAGCAGGTCATTCGGATACTTGTGGTAGTAGCGGCTGTAGGCACCGGCATAATAATCGTACAGCGTGTCGCCCCAGGCGATGCAGAGCATACAGCCAATGATTTTTTCGTCCCATACCGCCGTAAACAGCCGCAGCCCGGTGGTCTCGGTGGTTTTGTTGAGCATGGCCTGAAAATGGTCGGGTTCGGGCAGAGGTAATTTTGCCCGTTGATACACTTCCGTCAGGATCTGATAGCAGTCGGCCAGCGCGTTGGGCGTGGTTTGTTGCACAACCCGGCACCCTTCTTTTTCGGCCCGCCGAATTTCGTTGCGTCGTTTGGTATGAACAGCTTTCCAGAGTGCTTCTTCGGGCTGCGTCAAATCAATGATAATGTCCAAATGGTCGTCGTAAACAAACCCGTTGCGTTCCACTACGGCTCCAAACGGGCTGGTATCCTGTCCGTTCCGAATCTGGGTATGAAGACTTTTTGGCCGTTTGGCGTGGTAAGTTTCCAGCAAACCGTTCAGCAGTTGCGGATTTGCATCACGGACAACCGGCCCGCCGACAATCACGTTTCGGCTTGTCAGAAACCCGGCCAGGGGTAAGCCAATCTGCACCTGCCGATAGCCCATACACACCCCAACAACGGTATCAGTGTCTTTGGCGATGATGTAGAACGGGCGCAGGTTTCGGGTTTTAAGACAGGCATTGAAATAGTCTGGCGACTGAAAATACTGAAATCCGTTGCTGGCTTTCAGAAACGCATTAATGGCACGTTCATCGTTGGGACTTAGCTGCCGTAAAAAGTGATACTCGTACACGAATCGGCTACAACTACTTTTTCGGGCTTAACACCTGATTCGCCGTAATGGTCATCGGCGTAAACGCGTATAACCGGCTAAGAACAGGTTTCAGTCGATTTGCCAACATTAGAATCAGCCCATAGTCAGACGGGTAGTCAAACGTATTGCGGGGTGCATCTGACCAGATTTGTTGAAACTCAGTAGCCGACAAGGCCAGTTTTTTCTGGATATAGGCGCGGGTTTCGGTCAGTTCGCGCTCGGTGGCAAACGGTTTTTCCAGTTGAGCCAGGGCTTCGTCGCGGCTAATGGCTCCGCTGAGTACCTGTGCCGAGAGGTTTATTTT
>JAYUKZ010000094.1:0-1297 GCA_043763995.1 Fibrella sp. | reverse complement strand
GGACAAATCGGAGCCGAATACTTTGCGTCGAGTTCAACGTACTTTACAAAAAACGATGGACTTACACCAAGTCAAATTCGGGATCGGATTGATATTCGGTACATTCAGGTACCTGTTTACGTGGGTGTTAAACTGATTGAATCTGAGCGTGGCATATCGGCCATTCGGCTACAAGCGGGTGCTGAATATGCCAATCGAATTAGTTCAAGCAGCGGAGATTTTAACCTGAGTAAATCGGAAATTAAATCCGGGACTTTCAACGCACTGGGCCAATTAGGCTTTGATATTGGCCCGTTGCTCATTGATTTCACGTACCACCACGGTCTCACCGATGCCATTAGAGGTACAGGTTTCAATGGTTCAACCCGTCGCATTGTGAGTGCCAGCGTTGGCTTTAAGTTTTGAAAATCAGTTAGTTAACTATGATTCTATCGGCATTACCTGCATTTTTGGTTGCCTCGGCCACCGCTTTCGCTGTTTGGGCACTGTCGCCCTGGCTAACCGGATACAAGGAGCCATGGGATGCCCCTAGCTTTTATTACCCTGGTGGCTTGCTCTTAGCTGGTATGGTGTCTGGCGTTATCACGGCAAAGTTCCTATGGGCGCACTATCTGGGCAGCATCTTCGGGCAATTTCTCTACGAACTTTTGTTCTTACCAATTGGGTCGTTAGCTATTGTCGGCTTCTTTTTTCTTGTTGTTTGGTCATTACTGTTCCTCGGTGGTGCGTATATCGGCTCCCTCGTCCGTACCCGTGCTATGTCTCAATGAATAATTTAAGGTGGTGATTATCAATTTCTATCGCACAAAAAACCAGTAAACAACCAACGTGATGGCAGCAATAACGAATCAGCAAACGGCAAAGTACCTGACGTGAAAATACCAATTCCGTGCCAGATTGGCCTGACACACACGCACAGTACGCTATATTGACTCAATAATCTAACCGCGCTACTATGGCGCACAAACCTGTAACAGCATGACACTTCCCCTAACCGGCGAGGTAACCGCTCAGTCTTCAGCTACTGGGGTAAAAAATGTAGTTCTCATTCACAGTGCTTGGGCCGATGGCTCAAGCTGGATCAAGATTATCTCGCTGCTGGAAGCCAAAGGACTTCACGTAGTAGCGGTTCAAAATCCGCTCAGTTCATTAAAAGACGATGTGGCGGCTGCCAAACGGGCCATTGCCTTGCAGGACGGCCCTGTTTTGTTGATCGGCCATTCGTGGGGTGGCGTGGTTATCACCGAAGCGGGCAACAATCCCAACGTCGCGGGGCTGGTCTTTGTGGCCGCTTTTG
>JAYUKZ010000093.1:0-66240 GCA_043763995.1 Fibrella sp. | reverse complement strand
CCCCCCTCGACCTGGCCACGTTTGATTTCCGCCGCAAAGTCCACATCAAGGGTGTGAACTACTGGGTACGTACCCTGAAAGCCCAACTCGGAGGTACGGCCAAGCTCGTTCCCTGCGATGTGGAACTATGGCGGGCGTAGCACGGCCAATCCCGGCAAAGTGCAATAAACGGGTACGTTAGCGGAAGGCACAAAACGTAGCACTCTGCCAAGAGGTGTTTTCGAATGAATGTTATGTTAAGGGAAAAAACGAAGACCCTGCTAACCGGTTTAGCAGGGTCTTTTCCTTGAAAAGTGCAACGGCCTCACTTATCTTAATCTGCGTTTTCTGTTTTATCAATCTCCTCTTTTGCAAGCTTTTCTGAAACCTTGCTCATTATTTTGTAAGAGAGGACGTATAACAAAGCATTTGGCACTATTGCTAGATACCTGAATTGCCAGCCAAACAGATACCAGATTGCCACCAGGCCGCCTAAGACACTTAAAGAAACAACTGCGACCATATATTCAGGAGGCATCTCAGTATTTGATCCAGATTTCTTCTTCGGTTTAGAACTCCAATCTGATATGGTGCTAGCTACCATGGAGATACTAATTAAGAAACTACTTATGTACCATTGAGTAGCAAGTACAAAGCCTACTATTAGAAAAATGAACAGCGGCGTATGATTATAAAAATCTGGAGCTATCAGGTATATAGCGGTCAACCAGTGACCATACAGTGCCAGTATATTGAAGATAGCGACCCAAATGCTAGGGGAAACAGAGTCGATAATTGATTTGGCAGCGTCTAGATTCTCTTTCATATTGGCCTAGGTAAAAAGTTAAAATTCGGGAAAGTCCTGAATCTGTGTGTTCCGCACGACGATACCCAAATCACGCAGGTACTCCTCCGTTTGGGCGGCGGTACTGTGACGGCAATGCTGCTGCACTAGCCGAATGTTCTGCGTGATGTTCCAGAGGGCAATCACGCCGGTATGTTTCCAGGAGTACATATCGTAGTTGCCCTGCCAGGCCAAGCGGGCAAGCACCCGGCAGTGATGCTGGTAAAAGAAATCGGGGCCGACCCGTTCCGGGCCGGGAATGCCTTGACGGGTGAAGACGTAGTATTGGCCCGGATAGGTACGTAGCTTGTTGGCTTCAATGAGCACCTTCAGGGGCGGGGCCAACTCGATGAATTCCTCAGCGTTGTCTTTAGCCGTGTCGCCGCTGACCCGGATGGTATCGTCCAGGATGTCGGATACGCGCAGATTACGCAGTTCCTCGCGGGGGCGGAAGAACGTGTAGAACATAAATTGCACAAACAGCAGCAGGTTCTGTTCCTGCATCGTCTCGCACATCTTTCTGAAGTCGGTTCGCTGCTCATCGGTAAACGCCGTGTGTTTACGCGATACGGTCACTTTGTCGGTGATGCCGTCGAAGGGGTTGGTCAGTATATCACGTGCCCCAGGTACGTTAATTCGCTTCATCCAATGGAGAAAGACAGCCTGCGCGTTGTCTTTGGCGTTGTTGTGCCCCCGGTTCGTCAGGCGATGCGTCAGGATGCACTGATCCAGAAAGTGCTGGGCATCCCCTGGGTGGAAGTTCCCCAGCGTGACCTGCCGCATACCCGGCGTATCAGTCAGGTAGTTGAGCAACACGTTAAGGTTGCTTCGGTAAGTCCGGTAGGAGTTCTTTTTGGTCGTCTGCTTTTTATACTCTAGGTACGCCTCGACTGCCTGGCGTAGCAGCGTTTTGATTGAAATAGCTCCCTTGACCGGGCCAGCGATGGGATTAGCCCGAAGCGGATCGACGCACACCCCTTTCCTGAGCACTTTCCTTAGCTCGGTGATCACGGCTTTGGCTTCGGATAGGCGCAGGGCCAGGGTGGTGCCAGTAATGACGACCCGCTTTCGTTTGATGATTTCCTCCCGTTCCGACCAAACGCCGTACTCCACCACCCATTGTTTGCTCAGATCGTCATTGTCTGGCTTGGATAGGAAGGGTTCTTTATAGGGGTATTTGGCTACGGTGTTAATGTGCGATTTAGCCACTTTTCTCCGCCACTTATCTGCCATTACGGCAAAACTTAAAACAAAACCGCCCGTAAGTACTTGACTTACAGGCGGTTGAAAAGTGCCGAAGGCGAGACTCGAACTCGCATGTCCGTGAAGACACACGCCCCTGAAACGTGCGTGTCTACCAATTTCACCACTTCGGCAATCCCGGTTGGGACTGCAAAGATAAGGAGCGGCAGGTACGTTATGCAAGTATTTTTGTAAAAAGTAACGCCCGGCTCCAGCCGGGCAGTGATAACATCGTTCGTAGCTTGAGGCTAAAAACTGACAGTCTTACCCAACACAACTACCTGACTACAAGATTTTTGATTGGATACTAGCGTCCATTTACACGGCCCGGCTGGAGCCGGGCGTTACGTGTCGTTCATACAAGTCCGGGATCTGCACATCGTCAAAACCAGCGGCGAGGAGTTTGTTGCGCCAGATGAGTTGCTTCTCGTATTCGCCGTGGACGAGGAACACGGTTTTCACGGCGGCGGGGTTTTGGCAACTCAGAAACTGGAGCATTTCGACCGAATCGCCGTGGGCCGAGAGGGAATCCATGACTTCGATGCGGGCCACCACGGGGTAGCGTTCGCCGAAGATGGTCACTTCTTTGTCGCCCCGTTTCAGGGCACCGCCCAGGCTGGTGGGTGAGGCGTAACCCACGAAAAGAATGGTGGTGCTGGGGTTCTCGATGTTGTTTTTGATGTGGTGCTTGATACGCCCGGCCTCGGCCATGCCCGATGGAGCAATAATGATGCACGGCCCCGCCTGCGCGTTGATGGCCTTCGATTGCTCTACGTCGGAGATGTAGTGGAGGTTGGGAAAATCGAATGCGTCGCCGTCTTTCTTGATATACGCCAAAATCTCCGGGTTGAAATCTTCTTCGTGCGCCCGCATCACGGCGGTGGCACTAACCGACATTGGCGAGTCGATGTAGACCGGGATGACGGGCAGTTTACCCTCGCTGGCAAGCTGATCCAGGGCGTAAATCAATTCCTGTGTGCGGTCAACGGCGAAGGCGGGAATGAGCAATTTACCTTGTTTCTGGACGCACGTTTCGTCCACGATGCGCAACAGGTGGGCTTTCATGTCGGCCTCCGGCTCGTGGACGGTGGCCCCGTAGGTCGATTCGCACAAAATGTAATCGGCCTGGGGAAAGGTCTCGAACGTGCGCAGAATTTTGTCGTTGGGGCGGCCAATATCGCCGCTGAAAAACAGTTTTTTCTCCGTTGGCTGTCCGTCTGTGCCGGTTTCGGTGAGGGTCAGGCTGATGGCCGCGCTACCCAGCAGGTGCCCCGTGTCGGTATACAAAAAGCTGGCCGTGGGGTTCAGGTACGTTCGTTGGCCGTAGGGAATGGGCTGCATTTGGGCCAAGGCCTGTTCCACGTCGGTTTCGTCGTAGAGCAGTTCCAGTTCGGTTTCGCCCCGGTTTCGGCGGCGTTTGTTCACCCGCTCCAGGTCTTTCACCTGAATCCGGGCACTGTCTTTCAACATGATACCGCACAGATCGAGCGTGGCGGGGGTGCAGAAGATCGGCCCGGTGAACCCCTGCCGCACCAGGCGCGGCACCAACCCCGTGTGGTCGATGTGAGCGTGGGACAAAATCAACACATCCACGGCGGCGGGGTCGAACCGGAACGTCTGGTTCAGGTCATCGGTGTTGATGCCCTGGAACAGGCCACAGTCGAGCAGGATTTGGAAGCCGGTGTCGGTGGTGATGAGGTGTTTGCTGCCCGTGACGGTGCGGGCGGCTCCCATAAACTGGATAGTCATTGAGCAGAAAGGTTAACGAACGGGCAAGGTACGCCGGGCCGGGCCGAAAACCGTGCGCCGGGCCGCTTACACGCTCATTTCCAACGGTTGGTAGGCACCGGGCCGGGCGGGGTCGGGCGTATACCAGGCGGGGTTGCCCTGCGGGTCGCGGCCCAAACGGGCACCGGGCACGGGCGGTTGGGCGGCATCCCACACGCCAGGTACGTGGGTGGGCGGGGCGGCGGTCAGAAACTGCGCGTCAATCAGCGCGTCGAGGCTGGCGAAACACGCCTCGCGGATGGCCGTGAGGTCGGCATCGGTGTGGGCTTCGGTGATGAAGCAGGGGAAACCGTCCCAGATATGAATGCCTTTTTCGCGCATCATGGTAAAAAGCAGTTCGCCGTAGGGCACATCCTGCGTCCATTTCAGCCGCCAGAGCGACCCAAACTGCGAGGCAAAAAGGGGCAGTTTTTGCTGCTCGAACCGGGCGTTGAGGGCCGTGGCCAGTTGCTCGGCGTGGTTGCCCAATCGTTTCTGGAGCGAAGGCCCTTCGGCCCGCAGGTGCAACAACGACGCTTTTGCCGAAGCCAGGGCCAACGGGTGACGCACAAACGTACCAGCAAAGTAGGTCACGCCCACTTCGGGGAACGAGTCGTCGCCGTAGTTCCAAAAACCACCGTCCAGCGCGTCCATGAAGGCTTTTTTGCCCGCAATCACGCCAATGGGCAAGCCGCCACCTACCACTTTTCCATACGAAGCCAGGTCGGCTTCGATGCCGAACAGGGCCTGTGCGCCGCCGGGGTGCATGCGGAAACCGGTAATGACTTCGTCGAAAATCAGGGCCGTGCCCGATGCTTTGGTAATGGCCCGCACTTCTTTCAAAAACTCGACCGGCCTGAACTCCGGGCGGCGGCTCTGCACCGGCTCCACCAGCACGGCGGCCAGTTCGTGCGCCCGCGCCCGGATAATTTGCAGACTCTCGTCGGTGCCGTAGTCCAGGATGAGCATGTTCTGCACGGCTTCGGGCATAATACCCGCCGCCGCCGGGAAGGTCTTCAGTTTCTTTGTACCACGTACCAGGGCCTCGTCAACAATGCCGTGGTAGGCCCCCGTGAAGGCCACAATGAGCGAGCGGCCCGTGACGGTCCGGGCCACGCGCATGGTGCCCAAAACAGCCTCCGAACCGGTACTGCACAACGCCACCCGCTCCATGTTGGTCATCTCGGCCACCAGTTCACAGACCTCGCCCGCCAGTTCGTGCTGCGGCCCCACCTCGAAACCGTTTTCGATTTGGTCGTGCAGAGCCTGCTTCATAAAATCGGGCTGGTGGCCAAACATGGTAGCCCCAAACCCGTTCAGCGCGTCGATGTATTCGTTGCCGTCAACGTCCCAAAGCCGACTGCCTTTTGATTTGTTTATCACCAGCGGGTAGACAATTTCTTTGGTCAGGGGCCGAAAACCCGTCACCACGCGGGGGTCGGCCATGTGGGCGCGGTGCTGTTGGGTGTAGGTTTTGCTGCCCTGCGTTTTGCGGGTGTAGCGGTCGGTAAGGTCGGCCAGAAACCGGGTTTGGGTGTCGGTCAGGCTGCTAATAATTTGCCGGTCAATGCGGGCGGTGGCCCCAAACGGTTTTTTCAGTTCAACGGCTTCTTCCGCCGAAATATCGCTCATCGTTGGCGGCGAAACTACGGGAGCCGCCGCCACAGGTACGTTGCCGGGTACGTTCGTCGAAACAACAGCAGTCGGTGCGGCCATTGGCGTGGCCGCACCTTGCAGCAGAGCCACCTGTTTGGCCAGCAGTTGCAGTTGTTGGGCAATCAACCCAAACGCCGATTCGTCACCGTAGACGGGCATAACTGACTGTTGGGCAGCGGGTTGAGTAGCAATAGGCGGTGCAATGGGTAGTGGCGGCAGGGCTTCGGCGGGCAACTGGGCATCCAGGTACGTGGCCAGTTTTTGGGGCGAATTCACGTCGCCGCTCAGTTGCCGGAAGGTGATGGGCACGCCAAAGGTGCGGCGTAAACTGATGGAGACCTGCGTGAGCAGGAGCGAATCGAGGCCGATTTCGAGGAACGACGTGGTGGGCGACACCCCGGCCAAATCGAAGCCCGAAGCCTCTTCGAGCACGGTGTTGAGTTGAGTAAGCAAGCGGTCGCTACGCATAATGGCAACGGGAGTTGGAGAAATATATGGATCAGGCAAAGATACAATTTCGACTGGGTTGGCCGGGCTACGCAGCGGCCCCGCCTGCCCCTGACTACCCTGCGTGGGGATGAGCGGCACGGCGTGGGCGGGCGGGTCGAGCCAGTAGCGTTTTTTGTCGAACGAATAGGCGGGTAAATGTACCGGCTCTGGCACCGGCCCGGCCCAGAAAGCGGCCCAATTTGGCTCCAGACCCCGCAGCCAGACCGTGCCCAGGGCCATGAGCAGGGCCTGGTAGTCGGTGGTGTTGTCGGGGCGGTGGAGGCTGGCCAGGGCTACAAACGGGCGTTTTTCGGCCCCGGTACGTTGCGCCTGTTGCCGGGCCAACGTGCTGCTGCTGTGGCCCGGCCCCACTTCCAGCAGCAGGGGGTTCCGCAGGGCCAGCACCGTGTCCAGCGCATCGGCAAAACGAACTGTTTGGCGCAGGTGGGCTGTCCAGTAGGCGGGGTCGGTGGCCTGTTGGTCGGTCAGCCACGTGCCGGTCACGGTGGAAACGATGGGCTTTTGCGGGCGCGAAAGAACGATCTGACCAACGATTTCGGCAAAAACCGGCAGCACCGCGTCCATCATGGCCGAATGAAAGGCGTGGCTTGTTTCCAACATTCGGCCCTGAATACCCTGACTGTCAAGCTGTTCAGCAAACGCTGTCAGCGCATCCGTTGGGCCGGAGACCACACAAAGACTGTGGCTGTTGATGGCCGCGATGGATAACGTACCTGGGAGCAGGGCTTCAATCTCGGCCACGGGGCGGCGCACGGAAAGCATACTGCCCGGTGGGCAAGCCGCCACCAACTGCCCCCGCGTGGCCACCAGCCGCAGGGCATCGGCCAGGGAGAAAACGCCCGCCAGGTGCGCCGCCACAAATTCGCCCAGGCTATGGCCGCACAGCACCGTTGGCTCAATACCCCAACTTTGCCAAAGCCGGGCCAGGGCGTAGTTGGTCACAAATAGGGCCGGTTGGGTGTAGCGGGTGTTTTTCAGCCGTTCCTGCGCCGCCGTGTCTGCCGCATCGGCATAGAGCACCGCCCGAATGTCGGTATCGAGCCAGGGTTGCAACAGCGTGGCGCACTGGTCTACCGCCGCCCGGAAAACCGGCTCGTGGACATACAAATCCTGCCCCATACCCACGTACTGCGCCCCCTGACCGGGGAACACAAACACCACTTCGCCGGGCCTTCCCTGTAGCGTATTTTCGTTTTGCACCACCCCCAAAAGGACTTCCTGAGCCTGTTGGGGGCTGTTGGCCACCACAAACCGCCGATGGCCCAGAGCCGGGCGGGTGGTCTGGAGGCTGTGGGCCACGCGGGCCAACGGCGCGGCTCCGGGCCGGGCCAGGTACGTGGCCAGCCGCCCCGCCCAGGCTTCGCGGCTCGTTCCCGACCGCGCCGACCAGGTCAATAAGTAAAACGGTTTTTCGGGCGCGGCTTCTTGAGCGGGTTGGGCCGGGGCTTCTTCCAGCACCACGTGTACGTTGGTGCCGCCCACGCCAAACGAGCTAACCCCGGCGCGGCGCGGAAAAGCATTGGCCTCCCAGTCGGTAAGGGTAGTGTTAACAAAAAACGGGCTGTTGCCGAAATCGATGGCGGGGTTTGGCCGCTCGAAGTGTAGCGACGGGGGTAGCTGCCGGTGATGCAAACTCAAGACCGCTTTTATCAGCCCGGCCACGCCCGCCGCCTGGGTGAGGTGGCCCATATTACTCTTCACAGACCCTAACGCACAACTGTGCTGCGGCAACCGCGTTTCGGCTGAGGCATTCTCCTGTCCAAAGGCCATCATCAGCCCCTCAAACTCGATGGGGTCGCCCAGGGGGGTGGCCGTGCCGTGGGCTTCCACGTAGCCAATGGTGGCGGGGTCAACGCAGGCGTTGGTCAAAGCCTGCCGAATTGCCGCCGCCTGCCCGGCGGCGTTGGGGGCCGTGAAGGAGCCTTTTCCGCCGCCGTCGTTGTTTACGCCCACGCCTTTTATCACGGCATAAATATGGTCGCCGTCGCGCTGGGCATCGGCCAGGTTTTTGAGCAGCACCACGCCCGCCCCGTCGCTGAATACGGTTCCGCTAGCCTCGGCATCGAACGACCGGCATTGCCCCGTGCGGCTCAGCATGGACCCTTCTTCGTAGAAATGACCACTGTTTACGGGCGACGTGATGGCCGCGCTGCCAGCCAACGCCACGGTGCATTGGCCGTTACGCAGGGCATCAACGGCCTGGGCAATGGCCAGCAACGAGGTGGAACAGGCCGAATAGACACTCACGGCGGGGCCGGTCAGGTTCAGTTGGTAGGCCACCCGCGAAGCCATAAAGTCTTTCTCGTTGACGGTCATGGCCTGAAACGCCCCCACCCGGTTCATGGCCTCCGGGTTGGTCAGGACGTTGTTCAGGAAATAGGTGTTGTTGCCGCCCCCGGCCCACACGCCCACCACCGCCTCTGGCCGCACCGAGGGCAAGTGGCCGGTTTGTTCCAGCACGTCGTGGGCAATTTCCAGAAAAAGACGCTGCTGCGGGTCCATCAGCGTGGCCATAGCGGGGGTGAGGCCAAAAAACACCGGGTCGAACAGGTCGGCACCGTCCAGCACGCCCCGCGCCCGCACGTAGGCCGGGCTGGTACGCACCGCCGCCGGAATGGACGAATCCAGTTCGTGGGGCGCAAAAAAGCGCGTAGTTTCCCGCCCTTCGGTCAGCACCTGCCAGAGTTCGTCTACCGTGTTAGCCCCCGGAAAACGCCCCGCCATACCAACTACGGCGATAAGCCCCCCAGCAGCCCCCCCCGTCGAACCGTCGAACCGCCCCAAAGGGGGAGCCTCTGCCCCGGCGTATGCCGCGTTAGCGTATTCTGAGGCGGAGGCTCCCCCTTTGGGGCGGTTCGACGGTTCGACGGGGGGGGCTGCTGGGGCCGTCAGGTACGTGGCCAGGCCCGCCACGGTGGGGAATTGGTATAGCTTGGTGATGGGCACGGTATGGCCCAGCGCGGCCAGGCCCACCACGGTTTTTTGCGCCTGCAAGGAGTTGCCGCCCAGGTCGAAAAAATTATCGTTGACCCCTATCGGGGAAAGTTGGAGCAGGTCGGCCCAGAAATCGGCCAGTTGTTTTTCCAGGTACGTGTCGGCCTCCCGAAAAGGCGTGGGCAGGTCGGGGCGGGTAGGTTGGGGGCGGGGCAGGGCTTGCCTGTCTACTTTACCACTGGCGGTTTTAGGGAACGAATCGAGCACCAATACCTGCGCGGGCAGCATGTACGTAGGCAGCGTGTTGGCCAGGTGCTGGCGCAGGGCCGGGCCGTTGGTGGTTGCGCCGGAGGTCAGCAGCACGTAGGCCAGCAACGTTTTTTGCCCCCCCTCGTTTTCGGAGGCTACCGCCACCGCCTGCACCACGCCCGGCATATTAGCCAACGCCACTTCAATTTCGCCCAGTTCAATACGGTTCCCCCTAATCTTCACCTGGTCGTCGGCCCGGCCCATGAACGCCAGCGTTCCAGCCAAGGGGCCATCTGTAACGTACCTGGCCAAATCGCCGGTGCGGTAAAGGGTCATTTCTCCTTTTTGCGGGTGTTCCCACCGGATAAACCGGCTGGCCGTGAGGTCGGGGCGGTTCAGGTAGCCCAGGGCCACACCTGGGCCACCAATGCTAATTTCGCCCACTTCGCCGGGGGTGGCCAACCGAAGGTCGGGGGTCAGAATGAGCACCTGGGCGTGGGCAACGGGTTTGCCAATGGGGGGCAAGGCGGGCCACTCCTGCGCGTTGCCCACAAGGCGGTGTTCTGTTACCCAAATGCTGGCTTCGGTGGGGCCGTAGGCGTTCACGAGCGTGCAGCCGGGCAATTGATTGAAAAAATGCCGGATCTGGGGCGTAATTCGTATCCGCTCGCCCCCGGTGATGACCTCCTGCAACGTGGCCGGAAAAATACCGGCAGTACCGGCGGCTTCAGCCAGGTATTGCAACACCACATAGGGCAGAAAAACCCGGTTTACCTGGTTATCAGCCAGGTACCGCAGCAACCGCAGGGCATCCAGCCGGAGGGGTTCTTCCAGTATATGGAGGGTTCCACCGGTGACGAGCGGCACAAATATCTCCTGGATAGACGCATCGAAACTAAGGTGGCTGAAATGGGCCGAACGGGCACCGGGCCGGGCCAGGCCGTGCTGCGCCTGTCCCCGAAACATGTTTAGTAGACCGGCATGACCCAGGCAAACGCCTTTGGGTACACCCGTTGACCCCGACGTATACAGCACACAGGCCACCGGATTGGGGCTAACCAGTTCAATTGTTTGATCGAGTATTTGGGCCGGGCCGGGCTGGTTCAGACCCAGTTCGGCAAAGAAACCGGCTTCGTCTTCGGCCACTAGGCAGTGCGTCAGCGCCGTGTCGGCAATAAGTTGTTGCAACCGGGCCGTGGGGTAGACGGGGTCGAGGGGCACATAGGCCTTCCCGGCTTTCAGAATGCCCAGCAACTGCGCCACCATGCTTAGCCGCCGGGTGGTGCTGATGCCAATGATGGGACTGTTGGGGGCGTGTTCGAGCAGGTGCTTCGCCACTTCATTAGCCGCCTGTTCCAGTTGTTGGTAAGTGAGCGTCTGCTCCTGAAACACCACCGCCACCAACGTACCGGATACCCCGGCCACGGCAGTCACTAGTGTATCGATCCGTTCGGTCTGCGCTCCTTCGAAACAGATCGCATCTACGTATCCTGTTGGCATGAGCAGTGCGTGAAACGGTTGGATGGGAGGTAATCTAATCTTGGATTAGTACAATTTTAATGACCAACAAAGCCATCACTCTTACAGGAATCATGTGGGCCGTTGTGCTTTAGACGTACCTGGACAGCACAAGTTACAACGATCACTAATCTAATTCTCCGGTTGGCAATCCTTGGTTATTGAGATCTGATCACATAAAGAGGCATCCCTCTCCTTCGGGTACTATTTGCAACAACTTTTGACGACCTGTGAACACAACACGAAATAGCCTGAAAAGTCGTAAACGACAACAAAAGTAATCTTTTTTTCTGCTCGTATTTCGACCGGACAATAAATAACTAGTTGTTTTTCAATTGTTTGTAAAACGCAACAGCTTACCTTATTCGTACGAATATTGTTATCATCAGTAACAAACAGGAAAGTAACGCAACCGCGCTTTTCACGGTCTTCCGTGCGATGGAACCGTGGCATTTACCACCCTAACGGGCTTTACGTACGCCGTGGGGGCACAAACGGATTTGACCGGGCTAGCCAGTGCAAGCGCAGGCAGATGCAACCACAAACCCAAGTTAATTGGCAGAAGAAGTAAGGAAGCCATAACCAACACGGAATAATTAAAAAAAAGTACCTCCGGTGTGACTACCCCTACCAACGTGTAGTCTAAAGCCATGTATCCAGGAATAGACAACGCAAAAACCAGCCATAACCCTCACGGATCATTTGCTGAATGAACGTACCCTGCTGACTGAGCCGCAAAGCGAAACAGCTAAACTTGGTTATGCTTATCCAACAATCAAGAACTGTGCCATTGATGATTAGTAGCCACTTGCCCATTTATAAATTGCTATGAGAAAAAACACGCATCAACTCCTGATTGTTGAAGAAAATCCCCACATCGTCACCGTACTGACCCAGACCCTGCGGTCAGAATATACCATCACCGTGGCCAGCAACAGCCGTGATGCCGTTCGGTTGCTGGTGCAGGGGCGGCATTTCGACTGCATCATCACCGAACTTGATCTGCCCTTTTTCAGTGGCCTTGAATTGGTTAAACTGGTGAGAATGAATAAGTTAACGCAGTACACGCCCATACTCGTACTTTCTGACGGTGCCGACAGCGACACGCGCATTTCTTGCCTGGAAGCCGGTGCCGATGCCCACGTGGCCAAACCATTCAACCCCATGGAAATCAGCGTAAACCTGCGGGCACTGGCCAACCGCTATGCCGTGGTGACCGACCATGAAACGCCCCCGGTCATGCCCGCCTATTCGCCGTTGCTGAAGAACTTCTGGTCGCCCACCACGCTGAATCTATGATAATTTCTTTGTGTTGGCACGCTTATCAAAACGTATGCCAGCCTTTGCCACTCAACGCTTTGTCGTAACTCATTTAGCACTGCCTCGTTTGATTCCACCCATACCCGCGCATGACACACCCCGAACTAAGCCGCTCAACAGCGACCTGCCTGTTGCTGGTTGAAAAGGACGAGTCTGTATTCAACCAGCTTTCGGCATTGGTTGAACCAACATGTCTGGTACGTTGGTATCACCGGCTCGAAGATGCCGTGGCTTGGCTCCGCGACCGGGAAATGGCCTCGCTCATCATCATCAACGAAACGCAGTGTAATGCTACCGCCATGGGCACACTCCGGGCACTCACGCAGCCCCACAGTGTTCCCATTCTAGTTTTGTGCCAGCGGCAAACCACCGAATCCGTGCAACTGGCTCTGCGGGCGGGCGCCACCGATCTCCTCGCCCTGGACGAACCAACCCAATTGGGAAAGCGCATCAGCTTTTTTCTAATGTTGGGTAGTCGCGTCTCAGCCGAGCACCTTTTTCTGGAGGCACGCCCGGAGGCGACATTTCGGTTTAAACTCCCCACCTGGAAACGGGCCATCGACATTGCCGCTTCCTTGCAGGCATTGATCGTTTTTAGCCCCCTCATGTTGATGGTGGCCGCCCTGGTTAAGCTTGATTCCAAAGGGCCGGTTTTCTACAAGTCGAAACGCGTGGGGGCCAACTACCGAGTCTTCAACATGATTAAGTTCCGTACCATGCGCGTGGAGGCCGATACGCTGCTGAAACAAATGGCTTCGGAAAACAATATGTACGGCAACGCCCCCGCCACTGCCATGCCCGGCCCGTCGGGGCAGGATTTGTGCGAAAGTTGCCGCGCCGTGGCCGATTCCTGCCAACAAAAACTGTTCGACCAGGACCGGTACGTGTGCGAGCGCAACTACCTGGCGCAGGGAGCCAAAGGAGCCGCCTTTGTTAAATTCAGAAACGACCCGCGCATCACCCGGCTGGGTAACTTTCTGAGAAACAGCAGTTTAGACGAATTGCCACAATTAGTCAATATTCTGCTGGGCGATATGTCGGTGGTGGGCAACCGCCCCCTGCCAGTCTACGAAGCCGAAAAACTCACCACCGACCAGGCCGTGAAACGCTTCGCCGGGCCATCGGGCCTGACGGGCCTGTGGCAAGTGCAGAAACGGGCGCGGGGCGAAAGCCGGATGGACGAACAGGAGCGTATTTCGCTCGATATCGAGTATGTGGAGAGCTTCACGTTCCTGAAGGATATGAAGATTATCTATCAGACGTTCTTTAGTTTGTGGCAGCAGGAAAATGTTTAACTGACCTGCCGACTGCTTTCTGCTTATGATATTGATTACGCTTTTCTGGCTTCTGTTGGCCATGGTTTTCTATACGTACCTGGGCTACGGGTTGCTCCTCTATGGGCTGGTAGCGGTGCGCCGAAAACTGGGTTTGGGCCACCCGGCCATTCCCCCGGCCACCACACCGCCGCCGCCCGTCACCATTGTCATTCCGGCCTATAACGACCTGGATTGCTTGCCCGCCAAGCTGCAAAATTGCCTCGGTCAGCACTTTCCGGCCAACCGGCTGCACCTGCTTTTTGTGGTCGAAGGCTCGACCGATGGGTCTGCCGCGTGGCTGGCACAACAGCAAGGCCAACACCCCAACCTGCGGGTGCTGGGGGGGACGCGGCGGCTGGGCAAGATTGGGGCCATCAACCTGGCCATGCAGCACGTGCAGACCCCCCTGGTAATTTTCACCGATGCCAACACAATGCTGAACCCGGAGGCCGTGGCGCGGCTGGTACATAAATTCAACGGAAAGAACGTGGGGGCCGTGACCGGCGAAAAACGCATTCAGACCCTGGCCACCGACACCGCCGCCGGCAGCGGCGAGGGCCTTTACTGGCAATATGAATCGTTTTTGAAACGCCTCGATGCCGAATTGCACACCATTGTGGGGGCCGCCGGCGAGCTTTTTGCCATCCGCACCGAACTGTTCGAGCCGGTGGAAGCCGATACGCTTCTCGACGATTTTATGATCTCGCTGCGCATTGCCGCCCGTGGCTACCGGGTTGAATATGAGCCGGAAGCCTACGCTCTGGAACTGCCCTCGCCGTCCATTCAGGATGAGCAAAAACGGAAAGTACGCATTGCCACTGGCGGGTTTCAGGCCATGCGGCGGCTGAGCCATTTGCTCAATTTCGTAAAATACGGCTGGCTCAGTTTCCAATACGTGTCGCACCGGGTGCTGCGTTGGGCCGTAACGCCCTTTTGTTTGCCGTTGCTGTTGCTGCTCAACATGGTCATTCTTGTGCAGGTACGGAGCACGGAAGCAGCAGGTTTGACGTGGTTTTGGGGCGGCTCGCTGGCCGTGCAGGGGCTGTTCTACGGCCTGGCCTATGTGGGCTATCGCAACGCAAACCGCCACCTGAGTTGGAAGCCCGCCTTCGTTCCTTTTTATTTCACCTTCATGAATATGTGCGTGGTGTTGGGTTTGGTACGCTATTGGCAGGGAAATGTTACGGCCATCTGGGAAAAAGCCGCCCGCACGTTGCCCGGACGCGGGACCGCCCCGCCCCCTTCAGTACCGCAGTAAACGTTTACCCCGCCAGCAACGTACCTGGCCAGCCGCGTGACAAAGCGGGGCCAAATCCGTCAAAAAGAGTGCTGCCCAACCGAATTAACTCGGCGGGTAATTCCGTAACTTAGACCTCCCATCTTTTCTAGTTCGTCAACCGTTCGCTTTTCCGCCCGTGTTCATCGCCCGTTGTTTGTCTTTCCTGTCTGTATTCGCGGCCCTGCTGGCTGGCCCGGCGGTGGCGCAAAGTGGCGGCGCACGGGGCATGATGGCCTTTGGCCGCTCGGCGGGGTTGCCCGGCGATACGCTTTACCTGGACGTAAATCAGGACATTGCCGGTCAGTTGTTGCCCTTCGACCAACTCTTGAAAGTCGCTGTTGCCTACTCGCCGCTGATCAAATACCAGCAGGAAATTGTGAACGGGCTGGAAGCCTCCGTTGACCTCACCCGCGCCCAGGTGTACCAAAACCTATCGGTGGGCGGCAACTATTCGGGCGGTACGCAAACCATTCTGGCCACTGGCGGCGTAAACGACGTGAACCGGGGGCCGCTGGGTCAAATTGCCAACGGCTACCGCGCCGGTATCGACCTGCGAGTATCGCTCTATGACTTGTTTGGCCGCAAGCATCAGGTCAGGCAAGCCAAATCTACCCTGCGATCTGCCGAACTGCAACGGGGCGTGTTCGAGTTACAACTCAAACAACAACTCATTACCATTTACCAGGACATGATTACGGCCCAGCAAATTCTGAAAGGGCGGCTGCTGGACGAACAAGCCAACCTGACGGCCTACCGCATTGCCGAAATAGACCTCCAGAAAGGCCGTATCACGGCCAGTGCCATGGCTACCATCACAACGCAGTACATCCAAACGCGGTCGGTGACGGAGCAGCTTAAAGGCGATTTTCTGAAAAATGTGCATTACTTTGAAGCCCTGATGGGAGTACCCATTCAGCGGTTAAAACGCTAGTACGCCCATGAACCTCGACGTGTTTCTGAAGCTGCTTAAACAGCACCTGGTGTGGTTTCTGGTCATACCCGCCCTCACGGCCGCCACGGCCTTTTACCTCACCCGCCACGAGGTAAAAACTTACAAATCGGAGACCACGCTATACACCGGACTGGCCTCCGGCTATACGCTGCTCTCCGACCGGCAGGCATCATTCATGGACCGCTCTACCAGCGCGTTCGACAACCTGCTCACCACGCTCAATTCCAAAGAAACGCTTTTGCAGGTGGGCATCAACCTCCTGGCCGACGACCTGCTGCTGACCCAGCCCGACAGCCTGATGCTGGGCTGGGCGGGCTTCAACGAACTGCAAACGGCTCTGCCCCCTTCTCTCCGCGCCGACCTGGCCCGCGTGGGCAACGCCCCGGCCCTGCGCCTGATGCTGGATAGCCTGGCCAAATCGCCCACGGCCAACCCCGTTAAGAGTCTGTTGCTCAACTCAGATGCGTATTATTCGTTCACCTACATCAGCGAGAAGCTGAAGGCTTCGGCCCGCAAAAACTCGAACGACGTGCTGCTGATGGAGTACGAAACCAACGACCCCGCCGTGGCCCAACGCACCCTGGCCTACGCCATTGAGGTGCTCAACACGCGCAACACGTATTTCAAAACTGCCGAAACAAAATCGGTGGTGGGGTTTTACGAGCAAAAGCTGGAACAGGCCAAAAACCGCCTCACCCAGGCCGACGCAGCCCTACGGTCGTTTGCCACTACCCACCGCGTACT
The DNA here is from genome assembly GCA_043763995.1 of Fibrella sp. GTDB lineage: Bacteria > Bacteroidota > Bacteroidia > Cytophagales > Spirosomataceae > Fibrella. The sequence goes on along the minus strand of JAYUKZ010000093.1, from coordinate 49,930 downwards.
GGATTATGACGAAGAAGCCCGCAACGTAGCGGCCTCGCGCGAGGCCCTCATCAGCGAGTATAGCCAGGAAAAAATGCGCCGCAACGCCGCCAAAGCCTCTCTGGAAGCCCTGGATAAACGTAGCGGCCAACAAAGTAGTACCCAACTGGCCAGCAACGACCTCAACACCAAACAACGTCGCCTGGCCGAAGCCGAAAACCAACTCTCCAACGCCCGCGCCTACAACCAGCCCAAAGCCGTAGTGACGCGGTTACAAACCGCCGTAAGTCAGGCCACCGAAGACCTGAAAGCCAGTGCCCAACGCTACGATGCCCTCACCAACGCTTCCGATGCGCTGCCCCAGCAAACCATTGCCGCCGATAGGCTGGCCAAATCGCTGGAGTACGAAGAATCATCGGCAAAGCTGGGCATGTACGAGCAGCGCATTGGCGAATACCAGGCCAAAACCAACGAATACGGCCCGTTGGGATCGCAGTTGCGGACCCTGAAACGCAACCTGGAAATGGCCGAAAAAGAGTACGGTGCCCTCTTGGCCCAGGTAGACCAGTCGCGCACCCGCCAGCAGGACGTGTCGGTGGGGGGGAAACTGGAAGTGGTAGACCCGCCCACGTTTCCGCTCATGCCGTTGGCCTCCAAGCGTAAGCAGCTCATAATTGTGGCCGTGGGGGTGGGCGTGTTCATTGCGCTGTTGCTGACGGCCCTGCGCTTCTGGCTCGACAACCGGATCAAATCGCCGGAGCAGGCCGAAAGCCTCATTGGCCGCCCGCTCACGGCTATGTTCCCCATGGTGAAAAACCCACTGGCACACACCAACGCCACCCGCACGGCGCAGAGTATGTTTGAGCAACTGCTCAACACCATCAATATCGAAATTGCGCAGGTGACGGATAAGCCTTTTCCGCCCCTGGTTACTTTATTTAGTATTCGGTCATTGCAGGGCAAAACATGGGTCGCCAACGGCCTCATCCGGCTCTATGCCGGGGCCGATCTGCGCATTGCCTACGCCTACCCCCGCAGCAACGGGCGCGAACAACGCGAAGACAAGCTGGGAGTAACGTACCTGCCCTATACTGTTCGGCCCGACTTCATGAACGTGACCAGCCTGGAGTATTTACTGGACCACGACGAAGCCCTGGAAGTGGCTCATTATGACCGCGTTATAGTTGAATTGCCCCCGCTCATCAACCACCAGATTCCGGTGTATCTGATGAAACAGAGTGCCCTCTCGCTACTGGTCGTAGATGCCAATGCGGCCTGGGGAAGGCCCGAAAAACAACTCATGGGCCTCTTCGAGCGCGTCACAAATCAGCCTATTCTGGCCGTGCTGAACCGCGTCGGGGGCGACTACCTTGACAATACCAGCCGCGCCGACGTGCTGGCCCAGCCCCGAAAAGCAAAGCAGCCCTTACAGGCGCAGGGCAATAACCGTTGAAACGGTATGTTGCCGGATTCGCCTATCTTTAGCCTTTAATGGTCTTGTCTGGTACGTCGCGTAGATACACATGGCCCGGTGCCTGATGGCCCGATTTTTGCCCTGTTTGTGCACAGGCCCGGCCAGATATTCCGGCCAGACTCAACTATGAACGGATGCTTGAAATAGCTACCTTTTCCCCTTCCTCCGGTTTAGAATTCGACCCGTTTGCCGGGCCGCCGCTCCTGCTTGTGGTGCCCATTACCGAGCCACAGGCCGAAATCTGGACGGCCTGCCAACTGGGCGGCAGCCAGGCCAACCGCGCCTACAACGAGTCTGTCTGCCTGCATTTGGTTGGCCCGCTGAACGTACCTGCGCTGGAAAAAGCCTGGAACAGCCTGATTTTGAGGCATGAAGCCCTCCGCACCACCATCAGCGCCAATGGCCAGTACCTGTGCATCCTGGCCGATTTACTCACGCCCCTGCCCCTGCTGGATTTTACCGAACAGGCTGCCGACCAACAGCAAACCGCCGTGGCCGACTGCCTGAGCCTCGAAGCTAATCACCTGTTCGACCTGCTAACCGGCCCGTTGGCCAAAGCCACGCTGATTAAGTTCAACGACACCCATTGGCAACTGCTCCTGACCGCCCACCACATCATCTGCGATGGCTGGTCGATGGGCGTGTTGATGCAGGATTTGGGTCAGTTTTATTCGGCCTACGCGCAGGCGCGGGAGCCGGAATTGCCCCCCGCCCCCCAACTGAGCCAATACGCCATTGACCAGTATGCCTTTTGCCGAAGCGATGCCTACCGACAAAGCGAAGCGTTTTGGGTGAATCAGTTCAGCCAAAACGTGCCTGTGGTGAACCTCCCCACCGATTCGCCCCGACCCGTGCCACGTACCTACGCCGGTCGCCGCGCCGATTTTTCGGTACCTTTTAGCCTGGTAACGGCTCTGAAGAAAGTGGGCATCGGGGCGGGCAGCAGTTTTGTGAGTACCCTCACGGCGGCGGTAGAATGCTGGCTTCACAAACAGACCGGCCAAACCGACCTGGTGCTGGGCCTGCCCACCGCCGGGCAACCCACCGCCGAGCAGTACGGCCTGGTGGGGCACTGCGTGAGTTTGTTGCCCCTGCGGTCGGTGCATTTGGCCAACGAATCGTTTACGACGTACCTGAAAAAACGCCGACCCCAACTACTCGACTGCCTTGAGCACCAACAGATTACCTTCGGCAGTCTGCTCCGCAAGTTGCGCCTTCCCCGCGACCCGGCGCGAGTGCCGCTGGTGCCCGTGGTGTTCAATGTAGACATGGGCCTGGCCGATGGCGTGGATTTTTTCGGCCTTAAGCAAACCCTGAGCAGCAACCCCCGCCAGTACGAAAACTTTGAACTATCGCTCAACGCCACCGGCTCCGAGCAGTCGCTGGTGCTGGAATGGTCATACAACGCACATCTGTTTACCCCTGCCACCGTGGCCGGGTTCCATACCTCGCTGGTACGTTTGCTGGAAACCGTAACGGCCCACCCCGACCAGCTTCTTATTGCCGAAACCCCCGCCCCGGCACCGGCCAAAACGGGCTACCTCAACGGGTCGGCTAAAGCCACCAACGGCCAGGTACGTTCCCCCGGCCAAAAATCGCTTACGGCCCTCTTGGCCGAAGCCGCTGCGGTTTACCCCCAGAAAACGGCCATCCGATTCGGAACTGAGTCACTGACCTACAGCCAGTTAGTGGCTCAGGCAAACCAACTGGCCCACGCCCTGTTGGCGCAGGGTATTGAACCGGGGCAGCGCGTGGGGCTGGCCGTTGACCGGTCGTTGCCGATGGTGACAGGAATGCTGGCCATCCTGGCTACGGGTGCCACCTACGTACCGGTAGACCCCCAACACCCCACCGACCGCATTGCCTACATCCTGACCGATTCGGGTTGCACCGCGCTCTTGTTTTCCGACGCACACCGGGGGCGGTTCGCGTTGCCGGGCGTAAATCAGTTGGTGGTCGAACAGCTTTTGGCCACGCTGGGGCAGTACCCCCAAACGCCGCCGCCCAACCCACCCACGGCCCAAACCGTGGCCTACGTGCTCTACACGTCGGGCACCACGGGCCGGCCCAAAGGGGCAACCATCCGGCACGGCAGCGTGGCAAACGTACTGTTTAGCGTGCAGCAACAGCCCGGCTTTTCGGCTTCCGACAAAACCATTGCCCTGGCCACCATTGCATTCGATCTGGCGGTGGTGGAGATTTATTTGCCTCTAGTAACCGGTGCCGAACTGATTTTGGTTGACCAAGCCACGAGCCGCAACGCCGAAAAACTGGCCGCACTGCTTCAGGATCAGACCATTACGTTTGTCCAGACCACGCCCGCTACGTACCGGCTGCTGCTGGAAGTGGGCTGGCGGGGCCACCAGAACCTGCGCCTGATTTGCTGCGCCGAAGCCCTGCCCCTCAGCCTGGCCCGCCAACTACTGCCCTGCTGCACCGACCTCTGGAATTTTTACGGCCCCACAGAGACCACCATCTACGCCACTGGTGCTCAGATTACCGCCGCCGACGAGCGCATCACCATTGGCAAACCCATTGCCAACACCCTGGTCTATGTGCTGGACGAAGCGGGCCAACCCGTGGCGGCGGGCCAACCCGGCGAACTGGTCATTGCCGGGGCGGGCGTGAGCGCGGGCTACCTGAACCAGCCCGCCCTGACCGCCGAAAAATTCATTCCCAACCCCTTCAGCCCCGCCACCTCGGCCACCCTCTACCGCACCGGCGACCTGGTACGTCTGCTGCCTTCCGGCGATGTGGACTACCTGGGGCGGATAGATCAGCAGGTGAAAATCAGGGGAATACGCATTGAATTGGGCGAAATTGAACACGCCCTTAGCCGCGTGGCCGCCATTCGGGAGGCGGTGGTGATGGCCCGCGAAGACCAGCCGGGAAACCAACGGCTGGTGGCCTATGTGGTGCCCGATCCCGCCCACTTGCCCCAACAAGCCGCCACCTGGCAACAACGCTGGGACACGATTTACGAAGCCGGGGTGCGTCACCAGGCCCAGGATGCCACCGGCAACGTACCTGACCTGGACGTGCTGATTGCCGAACAACTTTCGAACCAGACAACCCTGCGCCAACAGGCCGACGAATGGCTGGCGCAATCGGTAAAACGGCTGCGGGCATTGGGTGCCAAGCGGGTGCTGGAGGTAGGCTCTGGCGCGGGGCAGTTGCTCTTTGAACTCGCCCCCGACACCGACCTGTACGTGGCCACCGACTACGCCCAGACCGCCATCGATGCCCTGAACCAGCGGGTAGCCAACGCGCCCGGACAGTGGCCACAGGTACGTGCCCTGATGGCCACCGCCCACGATTTTTCAATGGTCGAACCGGCCTCGCTCGATCTGGTACTGGTGCATAGCGTGGCGCAGTATTTTCCCGACCTTCGGTATTTTCTTCAGGTCATTGAAGGGGCCGTAAAGACCACCAAATCAGGTGGTTGCGTGTTTATTGGCGACATGCAGAGCCGCCAGCTTCAGGCCCAGCACCACACCGCCGACCAGTGGCCGCGCACCGCCCCCGGCCAGACCATAGCCGAATTCAGACAGCTTATTGACCGCCGAATTAGCCGCGACGATGAGCTAATGGCCGACCCGGCGTTTTTCTATTTACTACCCACGCTGCTACCCGCCATTGGGGCCGTGGACGTGCAACTGCGCGAGGGAACGACCGTCAACGAAACCACCAAATACCACTTTGATGTGTGGCTCTACGTGGGCGAATCGCCGCCCGTGGCCCCGGTTGACCGTGTGCTGAACGGTTCGGCAGAAGCCGAATTGACGGAGGCCATTACCCGGCAATTCGCGGCCTTTCCCGACCAGACGTTGGCCGTTACGGGCCTGTTCAACGCCCGCACCGCCCCCGATTTTGCGCTGGCTGGCCAGGTACGTATCGCCGCTGATTATCAGCCGGTTGATTTGCTTAAAAATGCTCTAATAAACCCAGAACCGGCCCACGACCCGGCCAATTATTGGCTTTTGGCGGAAAAAATGCGCTTCCGTGCCCACGTGCGCTGGGCCACCGATGGGCACGACAACCGGTTTGAGGTCGTGTTTATTCCGATTTCGCGCGGGGCGTGTGTGCCGCCCGTACCTACCGCGCTGACGCTCGCCAACGCTGATCTGCGGTCGTTCATCAACGAGCCGTATGCGCCGGTGCCTACTGTTTCGGAAGGGCAAATCCGGGCGTGGCGGCAGCAGGTGGGCCAGTTTCTGCCCGACTACATGGTGCCCGCCGAGTTTGTGGTTTTGCCGCGTTTGCCCATCACGCCCAACGGCAAACTTGACCGCAACGCCCTGCCCGCACCCCTCACCCAACGTACCTACCAACCCACCGAGGCTGACCACCCGCGCCAACCCACCACGCCGGAAGAAATTCTGGTGGCTACGCTCTGGCGCGATGCCCTGGGCGTGGCAGAGCCGGGCCTGGACAACAACTTTTTTGAGCTGGGTGGCCACTCCATGATGGCCGTGCAGGTGATGACCCGCCTGGAAAAAGAAACGGGCCGCCGCTTGCCGTTGGCTTCGTTGTTCGAGTACCCCACCATCCGGTCGTTGGCCACGTTGCTCCAGCCCGACACCCCCGCCGTGTCCTGGCAAACGCTGGTGCCTATTAAACCCACCGGCACCCGCGAACCGCTCTACATTGTGCACGGGGCAGGGCTTAACGTTCTGCTTTTCAACGCCGTGGCGCAAAATCTGGATGCCGACCAACCCGTCTATGGCTTACAGGCGCGGGGCCTGAACGGGGTCGATGAGCCGTTTTACAGTATCGACGAGATGGCCCGGCACTACGTCAACACTATTCTGGCCCACAACCCCACCGGGCCGTATTCGCTCAGTGGGTTCTCGTTTGGGGGCATTGTGGCGTTCGAGATGGCCCGGCAACTGCTGGAACAGGGCCGCACCGTGAGTTTGGTGGCCCTCTTCGATGCCTACGCCTACGACGCGGGCCGCAGCAACCCCTGGTGGCAACGCAAAGCGCAGGGGGCCGGGCTGTTTCTCAATAAAGTGTTGCACACCCTGCGTTTGTTTAAAAAACACCGCTGGCAGGCTGTTTCCTACAAAATGCAGTCCATCGACCGCAAACTTATCAAGCATTATTGGTGGCTTAAACCCAGCACCCGCCTCGATCAGGTGTTGTACCGAACGGCTATACGTACCTATTGGCAACTGAAATTTGGCCAACAGCAACAGCAGGAAGCCATGTTCGACATCACGTTTAAGATTGAAGCCATCAACGACGCGGCCCTCCAGCAGTTTCAGCTTCTGCCCGCCGATCTGGCCGTTCACCTCTTCCGGGCTACCATCCAGACCTTCTACATGGACGATTATGACTATTACGGCTGGCGCGATTTCGCCCGCAAGGGCGTACACATTTATGACGTACCTGGCGAGCACAGCTACATTTTTGCGCCCCCCAACGACAAAGAATTTGCCGCCAAACTCCAGGCCGTGCTCAACGGACGGGGGCAGTAAAAAGTGGTTTACAACGCTTGTTTCAGGTTCCTGAAATCGGTCACAGAGAACTTGAAGGCCAGCGTGAGGGTGCCGTAGATCAGCCCGCCCAACACAATTTCCAGGATTGTGTGGGTGATGCCTTCGTAGCCGAAAAGGACTTTGTAGAGGGCTACGCCGCCCACCATCAGCCCGCAAAATAGCCCCGTCCGGGCAATGTTTCGGCCAAACGTGCCCACAAAATCGCCCACCAGGTGCTGCACCAGCGCGAAGTTACCCAGCAGGTTCAGGAACGTGGCGATCAGAAAAGCCGTGGCTGCGCCCATGATGCCGTACTGCCGCCCCAGCCAGTACACCAGCGGAATCTTGACCACCAGCGTGGCCAAATTCAGGTAAAAAAGCAGGTTGGGCTTGCCTTTGGTGAACGCCAGGGTGAAGAGCGGGTGGCTGAGGCACATCATCATACCCACAAAAACGAAGATATGGATCAGGCCCACGGTGCCCGCCCAGCCCGGCCCGTAGAGCAATGGTACCACGCTGTTGGCCGTGATGAACAGCCCCGCCAACAGCGGAAAATTGCAGTAGCTCAGGATGTCCAGAATTTTGAGGTAGGCCCGTTTCAACTCGGCGGTGTCGTGTTGCATTTTGGCCAGCACGGGGTAGGCCACCTGTAAAATGATGGGGTTGAGTTTAGTGATCGGGAAAATGGCCAGTTGGTAGGCCAGCGTATACAGCCCCAGCGGCTCGTTGCCCAGCACAAACCCAATAAACAGGTTGTCGTAGTTCGACTGCACGTACCCAAGAATACCGTCGCCCAGGTTGAAGAAGCCAAACCGCAGGTGCTCGTTTACCTGGCCGAACGCAAACCGGAACGAGGGCCGAAACAACGGGCTTCCCAGCACCACCTGAAGCGTGGTTTTCAGGCTCTGCATCACCAACTGCCCCACCACCAACGATAGCTCCTGCCACCCCCGCCAGGCCAGCACGAGCGTAGTGGCGGTGCCCACCACCGCCCCGCAAATGTCGATAATGGCAATGGTGCGGAACCGTAGTTCTTTCTCCATCAGGTAGAGGTAAATCTGCCCGAAATACACAATCAGAAAGTAGAAAGACGACAAATGCAGCACCCGTTCCAGGCGCGGTTCGGTTTTGAAGGCCGCAATGCCGGGCGCGGCCAGTTGCACCACCCCGAAAATGACCAGGCCCAGCGCAATGTTCAGCACGTATAGCGTGGAGAGCACGGCGCGGTCGCTTTCCTGCTTATAAATAATAGAATTGGAGAACCCCAGGTTGGTAAACAACTGAAAAAATGTCAGGATCAGGTTGCTCAGGGCCACCAGCCCAAACTGAGCGGGCGTAAGCAGCCGGGCCAACACCACCATCTGCCCGAACTGAAACGCGGTAGACACCACCGTGGCAATGGTGATCCATTTCCCTCCGTTTACGGCTGCTTTGTTGGCGTTCATGGTAAAATACGGTTACGGGAGAAGCACAAAAGTAGGGGTCTCGCCCGCTAAAACAGTCAGTTTGCCTCCCTCAGTCTGCTGGTTTCGGCAGGGCATGGTTTCGCGGCCCGCCAGGGGTTGGCACACCTGCACCGTTGTGCCGTTGGGCACCGTCAGGGTGTAGGGGGCGGTGCGGCCCCGCTCGTCGGGAATGGTCAGGACGTAGGCGGTTTTGGTTATAGTATTGGTCTTCAGCACATAGCGGTCAACCAGTGGCTGGTTGGGGCTGGTCTGTTTCAGGGTTTCCTGGTACGTATAGGCACCAATCAGTTGGCGGGCCTGATGCAGAAAATCGGCGGCGGGCTTGCGGGTTTTGTTGCCGTTGATGAGGCCCATGGAGCTAAACTGCGTGGGGTCGGCGGGGTTTTCGTCGTACATCTGGTAAAAAAACACCCGGTCAATCCCCGTTCGGATGTAGAGCAAAGCCGTCCGCAACGTCCAGTCGGCCTGGGTTTGTTCTACTGTTTTCGGCCCGATGGCCACGGCGTGGAACGGACTGCCGGGGTTGGTGTCGTAACCCGCCTCGGTAATCCAGACGGGCATATCGTAGCACAGGTCGTGCGAAAGTTGCACAAACGCCGCCGCCTGTGGCCCCACGCCCGCCAGTTCCGGGGCCGCGCCACGGGTGGCTTTGCCGCCGTTGGTTTGCGAGGTGCGGGCATCGTTGGCGTAGAGGTGCTGGTTCATCACATCCCAGCAGAGGTTCACGCGCCCGTTGGGCAAATACCCCCTGAACTCGCGGCACCAGTCCACCATTGCCCGTACATAATCGGTGGTGTGGGCGGCCAGCCCCCCAATCACCACCGTGACGCGGGGATCGGCGTTTTTTACGCCCACGCCCGGCCCCAGCGTATTTTTATGACCGTCGTAAAACACCGATAGGTTGGCGGCGTATTCGCGGGCGGTTTGGTAGCCCTGCCGACCTTTCCAGGTTTTGTCACGCTCGTTTTCGCATTCGATGTAGCGAATCAGGCCCAGGCCAATTTTTTTCTCGTTGGCCGGTGCCCACAAATTATGCTCTGCCGTGACCGACACCAACTTGGGGTCTATGCGTTTATTCTGGCCGTAGCGGGCCATAAACTGAAACGCCACGCGCCCCTGCTCTCGGTAAGAGGCGGGCTGGCTTAGGTCGCTGCCGTACCGAATGGGGTTGTTGCCGTAATCGCGTTGGTTGGGCGGATACAGGTTTTCGAGCCATTTCGGAATGGTTTTCAAACAGGCCAGCACGTCAATGTTTTCGGCCTTGAGGCGGATATACATCGCGTCGTAGTTCCAGGCACCGCTCAGGGTGAGGTTATACGAATACTGGCCGGGGCGGGCTTCCAGCTTTTCCCAGTCGAGGTAGTGGCGCACGGCGGCAAAACTGCGCAGGGCGGGTATGCGGCTCTCGTCAACCTCCCACGAGCGGGCCGCGTCTTCCATGTTCCACTCAAACATATTTACACCCACGGCCTGCGCAAAGGGGGTCATACGTACCTGGGGCGTGGTTTTGGGCCGGTTCCCCGGCGAATAGGCCCCGTACAGTTCCAGTTCGGCGGGGTAGGCACCGCTGGTGCTGATAAGCAGATAACGCGCCCCGGAAACGGGTTTTTTCAGCCGAAACTCGTCTGGTTGCACGGGGTCTGGCCCCACCCACTGCTGGTATTTGTCGCCCACGAACCGCGCCACGGGAATACGTTTCCAGTCGGCAGTAATGATGGAGAGCGTGAAGGGCTTGTCCAGGTTCTGGTCGGCAAAATCGTAGAGCCGAATCCGGTCAATGGTCATCGTTTCGCCCTCGTGCAGGGGGTAATACGCCTCGTAGGTGGGCAGTAGCTTGTTCCAGCCCGTGTTGACGTTCACCTGCGTTTCCCCATCGAAAAGTGCGTCCAGACCCGTTTCGGCATTCACTACCTGGTACCACCGGCTGGCCTCGATGGGTATTTTTCTGCCCAAATCAACGGCGGGACCAACCGTGCCCAGCCGGGCCGTTTGCGGCGGGTGGGTGGCGGGGTGGTTGGGCCGGTTTAGCACCAGCAACCCCACGCCCAGCAGCACGGCCAGCAACAACGGAATTTTTATGAACAGCCACGTTTTCAACGGATTAGCCAAACCTGGCCACTGCGCCGCAACGCCGACGATTTAGACGATGATTGGTCGAACCGGTAGGTAAGCGTCCAGGCGTAGGGCCCCGGCGCACAGGTAGCCCCGGCTGTGGTGCCATCCCAGCGGGGGTGGGGGTCGGTGCTGGAAAAGAGCACATTACCCCAGCGGTCGTAGACCATAAAGCTGACCGCCACAGCCTCCTTAATCAGAACCGCCAGTTGGTCGTTTACACCGTCGTTGTTGGGCGAAAAGGCCGTAGGTATGTATACGGGCGGCATTGGGCAGTCCCGGCAGCGCAGCAGTTGGATATCATCGAGCGCAAAATCATTACCGCACCCGGCCAGCCCCTGGTTGCTGAACAGTTTCACCACCACGGTTTCGGTGCTGGTGGCGGGGGCCGTAAACGCCGCCGAATACCGCTGCCATACGGGCGTGGGTGTTTCGGGCAGGGTGCCAATGTCGAGCCGCCGGATTACCTCGCCGCTGCTGGTTTCGATCACCATACTTAGGTTGGGTACCAGCGAGTTTTCGCACTTACCGAGGCGAAGCAGGTTCAGGCCCCACACCGAAAATTCGTAGTCAACACCGCCGCAGAGTTCGGGCAGTTCCTGACGGTAAAACTCACCGGGTTGTTCGGCCCCGTTTACCAGCAGCAGGGTTCCGCCGCCGTTGCCCGGCGTATGGTCGCGGGCCAGGGTTTGCCACACACCGAAACATGCCTCGTTGAGCCGGTTAACCAGCGCATATTCGCCGCTGTTGGGGCAGCCGTTGGCCACCAGGCGGTAGGTGGTGCGGCCTTCGGGCAGGGCCAGGCCCGGCGTATTACCGAACGATTCGGTCAGCACCGACTCGGCGGTAGCGGCAGAGCAGGTTTGGGCGCGGCTGGGCAGGAAAAGGAGGTAAAGTGGCAACAGCAGTAGCCATACCCGGCAACACACCCGTTGGTGTGGTTTTTGTTGCCAAAAACGGGTATGAACAGCCTTTTCCATTGTCTCTTTTAGACCTTTACGTACCACAATAGTCACGCGCGCCGGTGGACTTCTGCCATGTCGACAGTTACCATTTTTTCGTTGGAAAAAACACCCTGGCAACCCTGGTCAGGTACGTTGCCGATGACCACGGGCGGCGTGTTTCGGTATGCCCTGCAAGAACAGGACCAGCCCGCGTTGCTTACTCTGTTATTGCCCGATGAACAGCAGAAAAGTAGGCAATACCGCCAACCCGCCGACCGGCACCGCTTTGTGGCCGGGCGGGCGTGGCTGCGCTGGCTGGTGGGCACGGCCACGGAGCTGGCACCGGCGCAAGTACAACTAACAGCCGGGCCGTTTGGCAAACCCGAATTCCCCACCGCCACCGACGAAGCCGGGCCGTGGTTTGCCAACGTCTCCCACGCGGGCAGTTGGGTACTGGTGGCCCTGGCGCGAACCCCCGTGGGCGTTGACCTCGAATACGTTGACCCTATCTTTGATTACAACTCCTTGATGAACAGTGTTTTTAGTGAGACAGACCGCGCCCAGATTAGCCAAGACCCGCACCCGCACACGGAGTTTTACACCCGCTGGACGCGGAAAGAAAGTCTGCTGAAAGCCACCGGGCAGGGCCTGACCAACCACCTGCCCCATTTGCCCACCTCCCCCGGCACGCACGCACTGGCTCCGGGGTTGCTCACGGCCCCAGGTACGTGGTCTGTGTGTAGCTTTGCGGTAGATACCAGCCACGTAGCCGCCGTGGCCCGGCCCGCCCCCGACACCGATCTGTGTTTTTTCACCCTCTCTTCGGGCCTACTTACTACCTAAAAACAGCCCGCTCCGTGAACCAAGATAAACGTCGGTTTTACGACTTTACGGATAAGGATTGGCAACTGGCTAATTGGGCAGTTATTAACTGCCCAATTAGCCAGTTGCCAACTGGCCAATTGAAAATGACATATGAAAGAAGCAGAAGAAGACCCCGTTGAATCGACTATTTACAGTCAAGTTCTTGGCGAGATAAAACAGAACATACTAACACACCGATACCGGGCGGCAAAAGCCGTGAATCGGGAGCTTTTATGGCTCTACTGGCGTACAGGCCGCACCTTGTCTCAACAAGTTGAGGCACAACGGTGGGGAGCGAAAGTAGTACAAACCCTCTCAAACGACCTGCAACGGGCGTTTCCGGGCTTGCGTGGCTTCTCGTTCCGTAACCTCAAGAATATGCGGCAGTTTGCCGAAGAGTATCGTGATCTGGAGAGACTATTCCGAGAAACAGACAGCCCATTCACAGACCAAACCGATTTAAAGCAAGATAAAAGTAGGTTTTTGGGCGAACTGCCTTCGGAAAACCCTGCTGGTGCTACCCTACGGCCCAAAACCGGGGATGAAACCTACTTCTATCTTGCTTCAACCAAAGAGCTATTCTTTAGCGTCGGCTTCACACACCATATTCTGCTGCTCAATCGCTGTAAAGACCTGACCGAACGGCGGTTCTACCTGGAACAGACCGTGCAAAATCAATGGACCGTTGATACGCTGGAATTTGCCTTAGACGGAAAACATTACCAGACTAAGGGCAAGATGCCCAATACGTTCGGGCAGTTTTTGTCTGGGGGGCAAATGCCCGAATCGCTCAAAGAAACGGCCTTGATGACCTTCCGTGACGAATACTTGCTCGATTTTATCAACGTCGATCCCGACGACGAACGAGTGCTGGAGCGGCACATCGTGCAGAATATCCAGCGGTTTCTGCTGGGTTTAGGTAAGGGCTTCTCGTTTGTGGGCAGTCAGTACCGAACGCTGGTCGATGGCGACGAGTATTACGTAGACTTACTATTTTACAATCGCGTACTGAAGTGCCTGGTGGCAATTGACCTCAAAAAAGGGGAATTCAAGCCTGAATATGCCGGAAAGATGAACTTCTACCTGAGCGCATTAGACGAAAATGAGAAAATGCCCGACGAAAACCCGTCTATCGGCATCATTCTGTGCAAGTCTAAAAGCAAAGTAAAAGTAGGTTTTGCCTTCAAAGGTATCAGTACGCCAATGGGTGTAGCGACCTACCGGCTATCGGACGACTTACCCGGTATGTACCGCGACGTATTGCCCGACCCCGACACCCTGACCAACCTCCTGAACCAACCATCTGCCGATGAAGAGGCCGGTGATACTGATGATTCCGTTCCTACCCCCCTCTTATGACCATCGGTATTGAAGCCCAACGCCTTTTGCGGCCCCACAAACACGGCATGGACATTGTGGCCCTGGAAACCATCCGGGCAATGGCCGGGCAACCCCAACACGAGTTTGTGGTGCTGGTGAAACCCGATGCTGACCGCGTCTGCCTGCCCGTGGCCCCCAACATCCGGGTGGCTGAGGTAAGCGGTGGCCCCTACCCGGTCTGGGAGCAATATGCCCTGCCCAACGCCGCCGCCCAACAGGGCGTAGACCTGCTGCATTGCACCGCAAACACGGCCCCCATCCGGGCAAAAATGCCCGTGGTGATTACGCTGCACGACATTATTTTTCTGGAAAAAGCCATTGTGGGCGGCACGGCCTACCAACGGTTCGGCAATTTGTACCGCCGTTGGAACGTACCCCGCGTGGTGAAAACCGCCCGCCGTATCATCACCGTTTCTAACTACGAACGAACCCGCATCATTGAACACCTGCGCCTGCCCCCAGACCGGGTTATCACCGTGCCCAACGCCGTGAGCCAGCAGTTCCGCCTCCTGACCGACCCCACCCAGTTGGCCGCCGTACGTGAGCGGTTTGGCCTACCGGGCGAGTTTATGTTCTTCCTCGGCAACGCCGACCCCAAAAAGAACGTACCCAACGTACTGCGTGCCCTGGCCATCCTGAAACAGCGCGGCCAACTTACGCTGCCGCTGGTGATGGCCAACGTGTCGGTGGCCTACGTGACGGGTGTTTTGGCCGACATTGGTAGCCCCGGTCTGCTGGACGACATGATTCTGTGCGGCTACATTCCCAACCCACTGCTACCGGTAGTCTACAACGCGGCCACCATTTTTTTATGTCCATCGCTGCGCGAAAGTTTCGGTCTGCCCATCCTGGAGGCTATGGCATGCGGTACGCCCGTGCTCACGGCCAGCACCACGGCCATGCCCGAAGTGGCCGGTAACGCCGCCCTGTTGGCCAACCCCGCCTTGCCCGAAGAAATGGCCGCCAAACTAGATAACATGCTCACCAGCAACGCCCTACTGGCTGGCCTTCGGCAAAAAGGGCTGGAACGCGTCGCGCTTTTTTCGTGGGCCAGCACCGCCGCCCAACTCGTGGGGGTGTACGAACAAGCCGTTTAGACGTACCGGCAACCATGATCCAGAAGCTGATTCTCAAGTCATTATATGTGCTGGCGGCGGTGCGTTACCCCCGCCTCCGGCCCGACCTGCGCTATTTTATTCGGGATAATTATTTCGCCCGCCTGAGCCAGGTACGTCATTGGCGAGCCGATTTTCTGACCAAAAAACCCTACAAAGTCATTGAGTTTTACGGCGAATTTGACCAGGAAATTCGCTACGCCATGCCCTTTGCCTACTGGCATTTCCTGAACGGAACGCTGAAACAAACCATTGGGGCTAAAAACACGCGCCCGTTCTATTTTTTCAGTCCCGATCACCTCGAAAAACATGCTACCAGGGTTTGGGAGGCGGGCTACGGCACCTATGCCATCCCGAATATGACCCACGCCCCCACCTACGATTTCTCGAAATGGGCGCGGGTGCCGTTCAAAACGCACTACCAGAACAGCCGCTTTGTGTACGAAAAACCGCTGCTGGTCATTGCCAACAAGTACAACGTGGAATGGGACAAACCGCCCATCAATTTCCTCGATATTCCGGCGCTGGATCGGCTCATCATGTACCTGGGCGGGCGGTATCAGATCGTGTATAACCGCCCGCTGGGCAACCAGATTGTGCTGGATAACAGCGAGATCATGGATTTGGGCGAACACGCCTGGCTGCGCCAAAATCATTCCAACGTGCTGCTGATGAGCGATTTACACGAGCAAATGGGCACTGATACTACCTTCAACGAACTGCAACTGATGGTTTATGCCAACTGCGACCGGTTCATTTCCATGCACGGCGGCACGGCGGCATTGGCCAGTTGTTTCGGCGGCATCAACACACTCCTCTCCCATCCTGGCGGCGGTTTCGAGCACGATTTCGACGAATATACCAATCTGTTTCCCGCGCTGTCGGGCGCAAAAATTCTTCACGCCCGCACCCGCGCTGAGTTGTTCGGCCTGGTGGAAGCCCACTATTAACGCTGCGTTATGATTGTCTCAAAAATCACGTCCGGGCTTGGTAATCAGTTGTTTCAGTACGCGCTGGGGCGGCATTTGGCGTTGCAAAACCACACCCCTCTTTGGCTCGACCTGCGCTACTTTCACCAGGAATACGCCACCGACACGGTACGCAAATTCAAACTTGACCGGTTCAACACGGCCTACCATTTGCTCGACACCTCGCCCTGGCTCTACGCCGCCAAAGCCACGCGGCTGTTGCCGGGCCGGACGTTGCGCCCGTTGGTAGAGACGCGGCACGAGGCCGATTTTCATTTCGACCCGGCGGTGCTACGGCCCGCCGCGCCGCTCACGTTGCTGTGGGGTTTCTGGCAGTCGGAGCGGTATTTTGCCGAAAGTGCCGCCCAAATCAGGCAGGAGTTGACCTTTCGGCAGCGGGACGGCCATACGTTCCGGCACTACCGACAGCAAGTTGAGCAGGCCGCCGTGCCGGTGTCGGTGCATATTCGGCGGGGCGATTATGTGACCCACCCGGAGTTTAGCCAGTCGTTTGGATTTGTGGGGCTGGCCTATTACCAAACTGCACTAACGTACCTGGCCGACTGTTTCCCGGAGGCGACCTTCTTTTTTTTTAGCGACGACCCCGCCTGGGTGCGGGCCAACCTCAGCCCCCCGCAACCGCACATTCTGGTAGAAAACACCGGCCCCGATGCCGACCTGGACGACCTTCAGTTGATGAGTTTGTGCCACCACCAGGTCATTGCCAACAGCAGTTTCAGTTGGTGGGGGGCGTGGCTCAACCCCCGCCCCCAAAAAGTGGTGATTGCCCCCCACCGCTGGTTTGCCAATAAACCCTGGGACACCAAAGACCTGCTGCCTGCTGGCTGGTTAAGGATGTAAGCGTAACAATCGAAATAGTTGAGTAGTTTTACGGTACCCCAACGTTTCAGTAGGTATGAACCGTGACGATACCCTGTGGATCGGAACGCCGAAGCGAGCCATACTAGAGGATATTTTCGATGATTTCCTGCGCTTTTTCGTCCCCGATGCCGACCAGGTATTCGACCTGGAGCGGGGCTTTGTTTTTCTGGACAAAGAACTGGAACAACTTTTTCCGCCCGAAGACGATGCTTACAAAAACCGTAGTGTCGATAAACTCGTGCAGGTTTACACCCGCGAAGGAGCTGAAAAGTGGATTCTGGTTCACATTGAGGTGCAGGGCAAAGCCGACCCCGCGTTTGGTGAGCGGATGTTCACCTATTTTTCGCGCATTTTCGACAAATACCGCCGCCCCATCACAGCCTTCGCCATCCTGACCGACGGTACAAAATCGTTTCGGCCATCGGAGTACGCCCAGTCATTTCTGGGTACGTCGTTGGTGTATCGGTTCAACAGCTACAAAATCCTGGAGCAGCCACCCGATGATCTGTCAAAGAGCAATAACCCCTTTGCGGTGGTGGCGTTGGTGGTGCAGACGGCCTTGAAACGCAAGAAAATAGCCGAAGAGGCTCTGCTGGATTTGAAACTGGAGGTGGCTAAAGCCTTGTTGGCCAAGCCGTTCCCGAAGCCAAAAATTCGGCAGTTGCTAAACTTTCTGCGGTATTACGTCCGTTTCAATGAGAAGGATAATCGTGTTAAATTTGACCAAGGAGTAGATCAATTCACCAACCGTAAAGAAACCGTGGGACTGGAGGAGTTTTTGATTCAACGGGCCACCAATGAGGGGCTTGAGATAGGTATCAGAAAAGGCGAAAAAATCGGCATCCGGCGAGGCTTGAAAGAAGGCATCAAGGAGGGCAAGATCGCAGGGATCAAGGAAGGCATCAGGGAGGGCATCAGGGAGGGCGAAAAGAAGGGTCTCGACCAGAAAGCCTACGCTGTGGTGGCCAATCTAATTCGACAAACGGCCTTCGATGATGAGCAAATTGCCGGGCTGACCGAGGTGACGCTTGCTTTTGTGCAGCAGGTACGTCGGGAAATAGCTACGCAGTAGTTGGTTTGGTTCCCAATATTGCCTCAAAAACGGCCTCGAACTCCTCAGCGCGGTGCGCCCAGGCGTTGGCGCGGGCCATACTGATTCGGGCCTGAACACGGGCGGGGGCGTGGTCGGTGAGGGCGTGGCGGAGGGCGGCGGCGAAGGCTTCGGGGCCATTGGCCAGGGCCACAATACTTTCAAAATCGTCCAGGATGGAGAACCGGGTCGAGACTACGGGCAGGCCCCCGGCCAGGTATTCGTTTATTTTTAGGGGGTAGATGGTGTAGGTGTGGGCGTTGCAGACAAACGGAATGATGGTGGCCGATAGCCCTGCCAGCAAAGGAGGCAAGGCAGCGGGTTGCTGCGGCGGCGTGAACACCACGTTGGGCAACGTACCGGGGCGGCCTCCCGCCAGCCGGGCCGTGATGGCCGGTTCCTTAATTTCGCCAATAAACTGAAACGTCACGTCGGGCATCGTTCTCGCGCAATGCTCTACAATGTCGATATCTATGCGGTCGTCGGCAGTGCCGAGGTAACCCACTACCGGTTTGGTAGGTAATGTATTGGCCCTGAGACTATTGGTTTGGCTAAAAAGTGGGAAATCGACACCGTTCTTGACACAGAAAGCGGCTGGTTGCAGCACCGATTTAGTCCGGCGCAGGGCTTCCGATGTCGTCACCACGGCACTGACCCGGCGCAGGTACTCCGGCTCGTAGCGACCCCCGTGTTTGCTCATCCATTTCGAGACGGTTATTTCGTCGAAACAGTAATAGATCGTGGCGACTTCGTTCAACTTTCCCAGCATGGGCAGACCCAATACCGGGTGCATTCCGTTGATAATCAGTGGCTTCTTGAAACCCAGTTCGGCCATCACGCCGCGTAGACCTGCAATGATCCGATTGGTATTGAGCGGCAACAGCCGGTCGTGGAGGGCAGGGGGCAGGAAGTTGATGGGCAACATCAGGGGCGGTTGCCAGAGGTACACATGGTTCCCGTTTTTGCCGGGCCGGGTGCTTAGCGGGTTGGTCAGGCGCAGAATCTGGCCCGCAGGTACGTCTTTTTGGCGACCCAACACCCCCATCAGCAGGTCTTTGGCCGTGTGCTGATAATCGACATACAGCACCCGGTGCCGAACCGACAGTTCGCACATCAACTGCACCACGGCCTTCTGAAAATCGCCCGCCCAGGTGGTTTGCCCCACGCAGATAATACTATCGAATTGTTGCATCGGAAGTGAATGAGCGAATGAGTGGATGAGCGAATGAGTGAATAGCTTCGCGAGCGCACCCCGGCGGAGCCTATTCACTCATTCACTCATTCGCTCATTGGATTTTTTTCCCACCGCCCGGCACTGGCGAAGAGCATGGAGTTGATATAGAGCATGGTACTGGTGGGGAACTGCCCCAGAATTGGGTTGGAGTAGCTCACCACGCAGATGCCGATAAATTCGCAGAGCAAGACCAGCATCATGGTCACGAGCCAGGGGTCTTTCAGGTGCCAGAGCGTCCAGATGCCGGTCAGGATAATGCCCGCCAACACGAACAGATAGAGGCTCAGGCCCACAATGCCGGTCTCGATCCAGAGTTGTACGTACCAGCTATCGGGCGGAATTTGCGCGGCCCAGTGCCAGGGCGTAAACCGCACCCCCGCCCCCGACGAACTGCCAATGCCGGTGCCAAAAGGCAAATCGGCAAGGTACATTTTGAGGCGACGCTGGTTTTCGAGCCGCACCAGAAACGACTCGTCCTGCGTGGGGCGCAGGGCCGTTCGGATGCGGTAAATCTGGTACACACTGTCGCCTAGGTGGGTAAAGAGCAGGATGCACAGCAGCGGAATGCCCACGATGGCACTGTAGATGATGGGCCGAATGTTGCGTTGCAACACCAAAAACGCACCAAACCCGCCAATGAGCACAAACAAGGCCGAGCGCGTGCCCGACACGGCGAAGCCCCAGAACACCAGCAGCGTGAGGCCGAGGTAAAGAAACCGGTAGAGCCAGTTTTTTTCGGCCATGAACAGAATGAGGCAGATCAGCGTCACGCCCGCCATTTCGGCCCCAAACTGCCCGGCATCGGAATAGAACGAGAAGCTACGAAGTTGCCCCCACAGGATGTGGGTACGTGCTCCACCCGCCGCCAGCCAATTCAGCTCGGCCTGTTCCAAATCGCGAAGGCCCAGCACGTGGCCGTATTGTTGTTTGAACCCCCAAAACGCCGCCAGCACCGACCAAACGAGCCACGTTTTTATCAACAACCACACATCCTGCGGCGTGATGGGGTTTACCAGCACAATGAACGAGATGAAAAACCAACTCAGCGAAAACGACCGGGCGTGGTAGAACCAGGCGGGCGGATAGGGCGAATTGGGGTTGAAATAGGACAGGATAGTGTAGACCACCCACAGAATGACCAGAAAAAAAGCGGGGTTTTTCAGCCGGTGCCAGGCCATGCGTTTGGCGTTGAGCAACGTACCGGCGAAGGTCAGCACCAGCAGCCCGTCCAGCCCCAGGCCCACCTGCACGTCGCCGTCCAGAAACCGCGCCATGCCGATCATGAAACTCAGGTTAGCGTAGACATAAATACCGATTTTGGGTTCCAGCAACACGCCCACCAGTACGGCCAGACCCACGGGCAACGCCACAACCAGCAACCCACCCAGAATGCCCATTTTGGCAATAAGCACCCCCGCCGCCAACGCCAACGCTACGCCCAACAAGCCAAAAACCCAGGGGCTGTGCCGCCAACGGCTGGTGAGGGTGACGATGTATTCTGACAAAATGTACTGCGTTTGAGTGCTGGAAAAAAATTATTCTAACACATAGGAACAGAGAAAAAAAGTTGCAAAATGTTTGATAATCAATTAGTTGTATTAGATAAAAACTCTTTTTCTCTATGTCTCTGTGTTAAAATAATTTTTTACTAAAACTAAACTGACGAAGCCGTACCGTGACTGAAGTGCCAGGCCGTGGCCCGCAAAAAAGCACGGGCATGACCAAACTGACGAGATACTACATACGAAGCTACGTGTTTTGGCAAAACCGCCACCGCAAAAAAACCGTAAAAAACCAGCCGCTGCGCCCACGACCCATGCCGCCGGACGAACAAAATCCGGTTGCGGGTCAGGTAGTACGTCCGTAGGGTGCTGTGCCGCCCCACCGAAGCCGATTCTTTGTGCCAAACCGTGGCCGTGGGCTGGTACCAGATCGTGAACCCCGCGTCCCGGATACGCTGCGACCAGTCGAGTTCTTCGTAATACAGAAAAAAAAGCTCGGCAAAACGGCCTACCCGCGCCACCACCGCCCGGCTCACGAGCATGGCGCACCCATGCGCAAACGGCGACGTACCCGGCTGGCTAAAGGCCGGACCGTCGGGCTGGTTGTAGCCAATGAGGTGAGCCGTGCCGGTGTACGGGTTCATGCGGCCATACCCGGCAAACTGCACGAGGTTGGGCGCGTCGAAAAATCGGATTTTAGGGCTTACCACCCCCACGTTCGGGTGTTGGTCAAAGGGAGCCAAAAGTTCCTCTAACAAACTGGTGTCCAGTTCGGTATCGTTGTTAACGATGAAAAAATAATCGCCCTTTGCGGCGGCCATGCCCAGGTTGTTGCCACCGGTGAAGCCCAGGTTTTCGTCGCTTCTGACCAGCCGCACAAACGGGTAGTTGGATACGTCAAGCTGGGTGGTCAGGGCGGGCACCGAGGCGTTATCGACCAAAATCACCTCCAAATTGGGGTAGGTCAGGTTCGCCACCGAGTCTAAAAACAACCGGGTCATATCTGCCTGATTGTAGTTGATGGTGATGAGCGAAATCAGCGGCGGCGGGGTGGTCATGCGTTGTGGGGCGTGTGCATAAACGAACGGAACGCCTTGCGCATGTTCAGCAGGGCGCGGCCAAAACTGACCATGAGCGCGAACACCACGGCAAGATCCCGAACAGAGAGTTTTTGGCGCAGGTACGTCGGTACAGACAGGGCCATGCTTAGGCACAGCAACAGCAATAACCCCACCGAAAATAACCCGCCAGGTACGTTGCCCAGCAGCCCGCAAACCACACAGGCTAACCCCAACAGCCCCAGCAGCAGCACTTTGGGCAGGGCCATATCCTGCAACAGCTTGAACCCACTGAGCCATTGCCCCCGGAATAGGTTTGCCATGCCGGGCCGAAAATAGTCGACCACAAAAAGCCACTGGGCGGCAATCCAGCGGGTGCGTTGGTGCTCGAAAACAGCCCGTTTGGCCACTTTTTCGTCATACACAAACGCTTTTTCCAAATAGCCAATCTTGTGCCCGTCCATAGCCAGTTTCATGGCCAGTTCTTTGTCAAAACCGCCAATGGTGGTCAAATTGGCCATCGCAGCCTGCATCAGCCCCAGATCAACGGCCATTCCCGACCCAATGATGGTGGCCGAAAGCCCCACCGCCCGGTAGCCTTTGCGGGTGATGTGGTTGTTGATTTCTTCGCTCACGGCATCGAGCAGGGCCACGCTTGTGTTGGTGTTTTTGGCCACCCGGTGCCCCTGAATGGCCCGCCACCCGTGGGCAAAGGCCGCATCCACCCGGCGCAAAAAATCGGGGGCGAGGTGGTTGTCGGCATCGGCCACCACCACCACGTCATAATTGGCAACCGAGAGCGTGGCCAACGCGGCGTTGAGGGCTTTGGTGACGGTAGAAACCGCAAACGAAACGGGCAACACCCGCACCGGCAACCGGCTAAGGGCCTCCAGTGTGTGGGGCTGGAACGAATCGGCAATAACAATCAGGTCGAACAGGTGGGCGGGGTAGTCTTGCCGCAGGTTGGCCGCCACCGAGTCCAGAATGACCGTATCTTCTTTGTAGGCGGGCACCAGCACGGCTATGCGGCGGGTGGGGGCGGCGCGGCCAGGTACGTCGTCGGCAGGGCCAAACCGACCGGCCACGGCGTAGAAGAGGTAGTGCAGGGTGTTCAGGGCTAAAAACGCCAGAAACAAGCCCCCGATGAGTTGGATAACTGTAAGCATAACAAAAAGTAGCACGGCAAAGCAATCTTTGCTGGCTGTTGCCGAGAGTGCAGAACCACGTTTTAGACTGGAAAACCGCCAATTGGTAACACGACTGGTCAGGTACGTACCTGGCCCGCTACTCCGACCGGTTTTTATAGTATCGAATCATCTCGCTGTAGCCCAGGCCCATCGAAAAACCCTGAATGGCCTGAGCAATGCGTTTGGCTTTGGTGCCGGGCGTTTTGGCTCCGTCAATCCATTTGGCATAATACCGTTGGTGGCCCGGTGCCAGCGAATCGAAAAAGGCGGCGGCGGCGGGGTCGTCGGCCAAACAAAGCATCAGGTCAGCCGATTCGGCCAGCGGCTCGTCGTCAACGGTCAGCGTTACCTGCACGGTGGCTCCCTCTTCTTTGCCGATGGCCCGGCGCATAGCGGCGTTAACCACCAAAATGAACGTACCTGCGCCCACCGGAATCAGGGCTACCTGCCGGATGGAGTGCCGGTCAATGAGGCCCTTTACCCGGAAGGAAGTCCGTTGACCGGGTTTCAGGACATCGGTCAGTTCAGGGGGCATTTCGATGAACGTCCAGGCAGTTTTTTCGCCATTCTGGCCATATTTCAGCAATTCGGCAGTAAACGTGTGTGGCATGGCGGCAAGTATATAATTTTAGCACGGAACAGCCGTTGACTTACGTAAAATTATTCAGCCCGTTTGGCAATCTCCTTAAAACGCTTTTCTCTTTATAATTCCATAAAATCAGTAAAGTATTAGCACTACTGGTCTATTGGCTTCACGAACCAGACAGCGGTAAAACCAAGCTTATTTTCCCGCCAAACCAGTGCTATGCCAATTAGCCAAAAATCAATTATGTTTGCACTATTACACGAATAAGTTTCACCCTTCACCTACACATGAAGCAGTTTATCTACCTGATCACCGTACTGTTTGCCACCCTAACCGCCGCAACGGCCCAAACTAACCTGCGTGGCCGGGTCACCGATGCCAAAACCAATGAGGCCCTGGCGGGGGTTAACCTCCTCATCAAAGGCACCAACCAGGGCACCTCGTCCGGAAGCAATGGAGCCTTCAGTCTGGAAACGGCGCAGCAACGGCCCTTTACCCTGGTGGTGTCGTTTGTGGGCTACACCCGGCAGGAAATTGTGGTCGGCACGGCCACCGAAACACTGACTATCCGTCTGGTAGATGAAGCCATTCTGACCGATGAAGTGGTAGTATCGGCCAGCCGCGTGCCGGAAGATATCCGTAAGGCCGCCGTGACGGTGGAAAAACTAGGTGCCCGGCAGTTTGCCAACTCACCCGCCGCTACCCCCTTTGATGCCCTCCAGAACCTGAAAGGCGTGGATCTGCTCACCCAAAGCCTGACGTTTAAATCGGTCAACGTGCGGGGGTTTGGGGCCAACAACAACAACCGCTTTGTGCAACTCACCGACGGCATGGACAACCGCTCGCCGGGGTTGGGCTTCGGGTTCGGCAACGTGGCCGGTATTTCTGACCTCGACATCGAGAGCATCGAACTGATTCCGGGTGCGTCGTCGGCTTTGTATGGGCCGGATGCGTTGCAGGGGCTGATGCTTACCAGCAGCAAGAATCCCTTTGTGTATCAGGGCCTTAGCGCACAGGTGAAGGTGGGTATGAACAACGTGGGTAAGGCCGGTTTCGGCCCCAAGGGCTATTCGGACCTGGCCATTCGCTACGCCAAAGCCTTCGGAAACTTTGCGTTCAAGGTCAATTTTCAGACCCTCAACGGTACCGATTTCATTGCCGACGACTACAACGACCGCTCAACCAACGCCCGGTCGCCGTTTTGGGCAACCGATGCCAGCCGGGGCAACGTGGCATCGGGCGTGGGGTACGTACCCAACAGCAACCCCGCCACCAACCTGGAATATGACGGTCTGAACACGTATGGCGACGACATTAATGCGGGTGGGGCCTTCCGGTTTCCGGCCACCTTTGCCAACCCCGCTCTGGCGGGCAAGCTGGTGTCGCGCACGGGCTACACCGAACTCGATGTGCTGGGCAACAACGGCAAGGTGTTCAACTCCCGCGCCAACGTGTCGCTGCACTACAAACTGACGGATAAGATCGAAGCCTCGCTGGGCTGGTATTACGGCAATGGCAATTTTATCCGCACGGCGGGTTTCCGTGAGTATTTTCCTGATTATCAGCGGCATCAGTTCAAGGCCGAAGTGCGGGGCGAGAATTTCTTTGTGCGGGCCTACACCACCCGCCAAACCGCCGAAGGGTGGAACATTGGCCAAACCGCCGCCGCCATCAACAACGCCTGGAAGCCTATGGGCACGGCCACCACGGGCTGGGCCGGCGACTTTGCTACGGCCTTTGCGGCCAACGGTGGCAACATCACCGCCGCCCGCGATGCTGCCAATCAGGGCCGATTGTTGCCCGGCTCGGCCCGCTTTAACGAACTGCGCGACCTGCTCTCAGGTACGTTCAACAACGTGGCGGTACCGGGGTTGGGCCGTAACGGGCTGCGTTTTCGGGATAACACCAGCATGACCCACTACGAGGGGATGTACAACCTCACCAAGCACCTGAAAGTGGTAGAACTGCTGGTGGGCGGCAGTTTGCGGCAGTTTTTCCTGAACACCGGCGGCACGGCCATTGCCCGCAACACCGACGGCACGGAATACAGCATTCAGGAGGTGGGGGCCTACGCGCAGATGGCCAAAGAAATTCAGCTAGGTACGTTGTCGGGCTTACCCGTGACGCTGAAACCCACCCTGGCCATTCGGTACGACAAAAACCAGTACTTCGCGGGTGGGTTCACGCCCCGCGCGTCGGGGGTGCTTAGTGTGGGGCCGCACAACTTCCGGGGGTCGTGGCAGTCGGCGTTTCGGAACCCCTCGCCGGGGCAATTGTTTGCCGTTCCCGCCGCCGGGCTGGGGGGCGACGTGGGCGGTTCGCGGCTGGCGGCAGAGCGGGCCGGGCTGTTTACCAACCCCGCCTATTTGAGCAACGACGTGGTTGATTTTCAGGGGGGCCGCCTTACGGCAGACCAACTGGCCACCCGCGCCTACGACCCCACGCGCTTCACGACCGAGAAAATTACGACCTGGGAAATTGGCTACAAAACACTGATAAGCAACCGCTTGGTGGTCGATGCGTTTCTGTACCGAAGCCGCTATACCGATTTCATTGCCGCGCAGAGTTTCTTCCAGTTGCTTACGCCGGGGGCCGTTACGAGCCTAAGTAACGCGGCCAACTACCGCACCTTGCAGGTTAACTTCAATAATTTCAACGAGATTTTCGTGAACGGCTGGGGGCTGGGGCTGGAATATGGTCTGGGCCGGGGCTACACCCTGAGCGGCAATTATGCCCGGCAGGTGGGCCTCATCACCCTCCGCGATGCGCAGGGCAACGTGCGCAACAACCGGGCGGGCGAACCTATTATTGAACGCCGCATGAGCGACCCCGACGTGGCGCAGTTGGGCCGCAATTTCTTTATTTCGCCCGAAAACCGCTACAACATCACTCTGGCCAACCCCCGCCTCACCGACCGCCTGGGGGCCAACATCACCTACCGCTGGACCGACCGGATGTGGGTAGAGCAGGGCACCACGGCGGGCGACGTGTGGCTACCAAGCTGGAACACCCTCGACGCGCAGGTGAGCTACCGCCTCCCCGCCCTGAAAACGGTGGCCAAACTGGGCGCAGCCAACCTGCTGAACCAATATTACGCGCAGGGCTACGGCCTCGCCCGCATTGGGGGTTTGTATTATCTAAGCCTCACGTTCGACGAGTTGTTTCGGTAGTACGTTTCGGAGATCGGCCCCCTGCCGGGGTTTCATCTTTGTTGCAAAATTAAATGAATACAAAAAACAGCTCGTATGTGTTCCTAAACGGAACACATACGAGCTGTACTAAGTTTACAGGATAATCCCGTTCTTGACTACCGTTACCAGCATATTTACGTATGAAAAAACGGGATCTGCTCAACATGATTGCGCAACATACCAGCCTTCGTGATCGTGTTCGAAGACAGTTCGATCACTTCTATGATGAGATGAGCGATGAAGAGCGAGACAAGTGGTTCAGAGACCTTAAATTGCAAAATGAAATTCTGGCATGGCTAGCGGAACAAAAGCCAGATGATGAGTAAGGAAGTGGAATAGAAAGCCTATGTTAGTCCGGTTGGTAATGTTCAGCAGATCAGCGACTTGTTATACTAGTTTACAACTATGAAACGTAAATCAGACCAAACAGACCGTGCCGCGTTGCTACGCGACATCGAAGAGAAAACCGCTGCTACACTGAAAGTAATTACGCCTTTGGGCTTTGTTATGGATACGGCGGAGTGGCTGACAATTGCTAACTACGCTAAAAAGTACTGCACAACAACGCACGTTGTGACCAACTGGATTCGACGGGGCCTGATTCCGGAGGAGTGTGTGTATACGCTTTCGGCCCTGAATGACCTGCGGATGGTCAAAGATCAGGTGTACAAAAACGCCAACTTGGAAGTGGTCGGGTAGGCAAGGGTAGTGCCGAAGCTCCAGCTTTGGTAATCAAACGCACTTCACTACCGAAGCTGGAGCTTCGGCACTACTTTCCCCAATGCACCCCCACGCCGCGTCGGTTATTTACCAAATTTACCCCCGCTCCTTTGCCGATTCGGATGGCGACGGGGTGGGCGATCTGCGCGGCATCATCGGCAAGCTGGATTACCTGGCCGACCTGGGCGTAGATGTGCTCTGGATCAGCCCCATTTTTCAGTCGCCGAACGCCGATAACGGGTACGACATTGCTGATTATGAGGCTATCATGTCGCAGTTTGGCACCCTGGCCGATTTCGACGAACTGCTGGCCGAAGCCCACCGGCGCGGGCTGAAACTGATTCTGGATTTGGTCGTGAACCACAGTTCCGACGAGCACCATTGGTTTCAGGAGAGCCGCAAAAGCCTCGATAACCCCTACCGGAAGTATTACATCTGGCAACCCCGACCCAACGATTGGCAGTCCTTTTTTTCGGGGTCGGCCTGGACACTGGATGCCGCTACGAATGAGTATTACCTGCATTTATTCGCCGAAAAACAGCCCGACCTGAACTGGGAACACGAGCCACTTCGGCAGGAAATTTACCGGATGATGCGCTTTTGGCTCGACCGGGGCGTAGACGGGTTCAGGATGGACGTGATTCCGTTTTTGTCGAAAGAACCCGGTTTCCCCAACTACCCCGCCGGGCGGTTCGGCGATCTGACCATCCATGCCAACGGCCCGCGAATCCACGAGTTTTTGCAGGAAATGCACCGCGACGTGCTGGCCCACTACACCGCCCACGATGGCTCGCCGGATCGCCGGACCGCGCTGCTGACCATTGGCGAAGGGTTTGGGGTAACGCCCGCCCAAGCCAACCTGTATGCCGGGGCCAACCGCGCCGAGTTGGGCATGATTTACCACTTTGACCATGCCGTGCCCCGCGAAGAGCACCGTTTCCTCGACCCCGCGCCCGAACTGACCCTGCCCGAATTGAAAACCATTTTTTCGCGCTGGAACACGGCCCTGGAAACCGGCCCCGATGCGCCGGGCTGGCAGAACGTGTATTTCGGCAACCACGACAACCCGCGTGTGCTGTCGCGGTTTGGTAGCCCGGAACGCTTCCGCCACGAGTCAGGTACGTTGTTGGCCACGGTGTTGCTCACCCAACGCGGCACTCCCGGCATCTACCAGGGTGACGAGATCGGGATGAGCAATTATCCCTTTTCGGCCGTAAATGAGTTTGACGATATTCAGGTGAAGAACGCCTACAACGCGCTGGTTATGAACGGCGTTGGCAGTGCCGAAACGTTTTTGCGCGTGGCCAACCACATTGCCCGCGACCACGCTCGCACGCCCATGCAGTGGGCCAACCAGCCCGGCGGCGGTTTCACCACCGGCCAACCGTGGCTGCCCATCAACCCGAACCTGGCCGAGGTGAACGTGCAGAGCCAACAGATCAACGAAGAATCGATACTGGCTTTTTACAAACGACTAATTCGGTTCCGAAAACAAACGCCCGCCTTCCAGACTGGCTCCTACCGCGACCTGCTGCCCCAGCACCCCCGCCTGTGGGTATTCGAGCGGACGCTGGGCACGGCCAGGTACGTTACCGTGGCCAATTTCTCGGACGAAACCGTGCCGTTTCCGCCCGGCGAGGCAACCGGCGTACCCGTGCTGACCAATTACACCAATGCACAGCCCGGCGCACCGTTGCGGCCCTGGGAAGCGCGGGTGCTGGCTTCGGCAACAGCGTAAAATTAGTCTACCTGTTTCATGGATTCCCAGATGGAGCGAGCGGCTTTTTGCAGGAGACCGGGCCGCTCGGCGGTGCCCTCGCCAATTTCCAGGCCGTAGCCATCGGGGTCGGTGAGGGTCAGGGTTGGTTTGCCCCCGGCTCCGGTTTGGCGAATGGGGGTCAGGCCGCGTTGCCGTAGTTGTTGCTCGGTTTGGCGCAATGACCCCACCAGCCACCCCACCTGCACCCCGCCCAACCTGCCCGCAGGTACGTTGCCGGTGCCTTCTACCAGCCGAATCTGCTGCCCGTTGCCCACCTCGAACCAGGCTTGCAGACTAGCCAAATTGCCGGGAACAGCCACCGGAGCCAGCCTCAGACCATTTCCATAAAATGCCATACTGACCGCCAGCGATTTCACCGGTAACACCACATGGCCAAACCCCTGACTACCGGGTTGCCCCTGCCCCAAGGCCACCGCCGAGAGCAACAACAACAATCCCGTCACTCGTTTTTTCATACCATGAAACCGTTTGGTGGCCATCCCGGCAGCGAAGATAACAAGCCGCGCCGGGGGGAAGATGCACCCGATGCGGGTTTGGTTGCTTGTGGAGGCGGGCAGGAGTAAAGTTAGCCCACCAAATGGCCCACAAACTGTGCCGTGTTATCCAGCACGGCCCCGCCCCGCCGGAAGCCAATGCCGCAAGCTTCGCCCGCAAAAAATACGCCCGCCTGGTAGCGGTTGCCCGTCGAATCTTGCGGAAAATCGACGTAGGCCTGGTAAATTTTGGGTTGGTCGCCGTAGTCACCCGGCGTGGTGTGGGTGGGTTGCCCGGCGGCATCCAGCAGGCGGGTATTTGCCCCCTCGCGCCCAAACAGCACTTTTTCTACGCACGGCTGACCCGCCAGCGGCTGGGTGTTGGTTTCAAGCAGCAGGGGGTGGTGGGGGAACAATTCCCACAAAATTTTCAGCATGTATTTCGACTGAAACAACAGGCTGTACGCCGGGTTGAGCACCACCACTTTACGGGCCAACACCAGTTGCGTGAGCAGCGTGGCCAAATCGGGTTCCTCCTGCCCGATGTATTCCCAGGGCACCAGCTTGAACCAAAAATCGTAGCGGGTAAACTGCCCGTCGGCAAACCGGAAAATACCGTCGTTGGGCGTGACCTCAACCTCATCAATGTAGGCAAACGCCACCTCGAAACCAGCTTCGCGGGCGGCTTCGCCCAGCAGGGCCACGTTGGCATCATCTTCGGCACTGTCGCGCATGGCCGAGAGGAGCAGCGTAGGCGTAAGGTCGGCGTTTTGGGTTTTAATTTCCTCAAATTGGGCCACCAGGGCCTCAAATACGGCGTTTACCTGTTGGGTGTCGTCCAGACCGTTGGCCCGCAGGTGGGCATATTGCACCACCGCCGTTTCGGGCAAACAGGTGGCCGTGTCGGCGTTGAACTCAATGAGTTTGATACCTTCCGGGGTTTGCGCCAGGTCGAACCGGCCATAGAGCAGAATGTTCCGGTCGTCGTCCCAGGAGTGGCGAATCAGGTCGATCAGGTTGGCGGGGATGCCCAGTTCGGCAAAGCGGTTTTGGTCAATGACGTGTTGCCCGGCTTCCACCAGCATCTCGAACAACCGGTTGGCGGCTTCGGCGTAGGCCATGGCCTGTTGCACATCAAGCTGCACCACTTCCTGAGTCAGGTAAGGCAGGGTATCGGTGCCCAGCATCCAATCCCAGCCCAGTTGGCGTAGCTGACCATCGGGCTGTTGGGCCAGGGTTTTAAGGGTAATCATATTGGTATGTTGGCTGAAAACAGATTAACCCGAAAAGCTGCGGCCACCACCGCCGCCGCGACCAAAGAACCCACTCCGCCCACCCGATGGTCGGCTGCTGACTACCCGCGACGAGTTGATGCGCTGGCCCAGTGCCTGCGAGCGGCCATAGGCACCGGCATTAGCGTAAGCTCCTGAGCTATAGCGTTGTTCATTGTAGCGCGGGGCCATGTTTCGGCCCAGCATGTAGCCCAGCCCACCCCAGAGCAACACGTTGGCCAGCCCGTTGGAGTGGTGCTGCCCGTAGCTGTTGGGGTTATTGAAATAACGGCTCGTGGAGGCATCGTTCTGCACCAGTTTCCGGGCCGCTTCCACGCTCAGCGTGTCCGAATGCCCGTCTTTATACTTGATAATAGCCCCCGACTGCGTGGGGTCGGCTTCCACCTCGTCGGTGATTTTAAACTCACCGGGGCCGGTTTCGGTAATGACCGAGCGCACCCCTTTTTTGAACGTCACGGTCTCCTGCGCGGGGCCGTCGCCGTAGCTGCCCTCGCCGGTTTCGGCCCGGTCATTGTTGCCGCAACTTTGCAGCAGTACCGAGCCGTTCAACAGGGCCAGGGTAAGGGTGGTGCCCAGGGTAATATCTTTCGCGCACCGAATCAACGTGTGTTTACGAAGTAAAGTCATGACTTTGCTATCTGGATGGATATACTAAACTACTACAGAGCCAACTGGTTATCAATCCTTTTTGGGCAAACGGCCACCAGGCTATGCAGGCGCGGCTCAGGTACGTTAAACGGCTCCGGGCAACGTACTTTTGGCAGCGCGGTTAGGGGCGGGTTCCCTTCCAGCCAATGAGCAACACGCCCGCCAGCACCACCGCCGTGCCCAGCAGTTGCCAGCCCGTGATGGCCTCGCCCAACACGCCCGCCGCCAGCCCAATGGTAAACACCGGGCCAACACTGCCAATAATAGACGCATTGCCCGACCCCACCCGGCCAATGCCCGCCGCAATCAGAAACGTGGGAATGACGGTGTTGACCAGGGCCATGGCCAGCCCGATGCCGTAGACCGGAGCCGGAAAATGCCCCAGCCGAAACCCATTGGCCAGGGCCTGATGCAGCAGCGTGGGCAGGGTGGCCGCCAACATGGCCAGGCAGGTGTAGCGTTGGGCACCCAGACGGGCAATCATGGGGTCGCTACCCACCAGATACACGGCATAGACCAGCCCACTGAGAATGACCCAGAACGTACCCAGCCAGATATTTTTCTGCGCCGCGCCCGCATACAGGTGCGGCACAAAAACCATCAGGATGCCCAGGTACGTTAGCACCAGAGCCAGCCATTGCAACCCGCTTACGCGCCTTTTCAGCAGCAGGGCGTTGAGCAACAGCACAAACGTGGGGTAGGTGAAAAGCAGCACCCGCTCCAGCCCGGCATCGATATAGACCAGGCCCAGAAAATTGAAGTAACTGGCTGCGTAGTATCCGGTTATACCCAGCAACCCCACCACTAGCCACCGGCGCGGCGGCAGTTGCACGGGCGGCAACGTGCGCGAGAGCCACAGTAACGTACCGGCGTAGAACGGCAACGCAAACACCATCCGCAACGTCAGGAGCGAGAGCGCGTCTATCCCGTAGCGGTAGGCCAGCTTGATCATAATGCCCTTGAGCGCGAAGCAAAACGCCGCCACAAACACATACAGCACCCCCACCCAATACCGGGTACGGGGCGGAGCAAGAGCAGCAATTGGCATGAGGGGGAGTGGGGAATAGACGAACGCGGCTTGATTAACTTTATTTTCTAAAAGTAAACATCAGCCCGGTCATTGAAAAGCTATATGTCAACGCTGATCTCACCTCTCGTAATATCTACGCAAAACTTAAACTCTTTCAAAAAATCAAGACCAACTACGCCATCGTAATCAGACGCTATTCCGTGAGCTAAAAAGTCGTAAACCTGAACCTCAAAGTCAGTTTTAACAATTCCCAAACATTCTAACCGCTCAATGTCATACGTCTCAACTACTATAATCCCGTTTGACGTTTCTATCTCTTGTTCCCCTTTACTGTCTTTTAGTTCGTATCCTGAAAAATATAAGACGTTACTGTCTATGGTAGTGTGCGTTGCGGCTGTATCAAGAGCCAGCCGAAATTTGAATTTTTCTTCAATAACAGCATTCACAATAATCACGTCTTCATCGGTCGGAAGATCAAAAGGGAAGGTCTTCATATTCTTTTCAGGATACCGACCTTACGATGCTTTTTCAAGTCACCGGCAAAAGCTATGGTAACAGTTGAATAATCAGCTGTTTTGTCTCTACCAATATAGCAAACCTCTTTTTTGTCTTTGCTGTGGTACAAAACAATGCCCCCCAAAACAAACGTATTCTGCATTTCTGGGTTACCCAACAGTATCCATTCGTCAGGATAGAGTTTCTTGAGTTCATCAAGAGTTATATACGACTTGTTCATTATTTATTTATTTTATAAATTATGAAGTACACAGAGACTACCCAAACACAAGTCGAATAAAAATTCCAACGTACCTGCGAACTTACTTTTGCCGGAAGAATAACGTCAGGGGTACGCCTTCAAAATCGAAATGGCTGCGGAGTTTATTTTCCAGGAAACGCTCGTAAGATTCTTTGATATATTGCGGCAGGTTGCAAAAGAAAATAAACGTCGGCGACGGGGTGGGTACCTGAAGCATGTACTTGATCTTTACGTACTTACCTTTAATGGCCGGGGGCGGGTATGCCTCGATTTCCGGCTGAATCAGTTCGTTTATTTTCGAGGTAGCAATGCGCTTGGTTTTATTTTCGTAGACCTGCATGGCTTTTTCCATCACCTGGAAAATACGTTGCTTTTCGTGGACGGATGTAAAAATGATGGGCAAATAATCAATGGGAGCCATGCGCTGATTAATCTCTTTTTTCCAGACATCCGCCGTCTTTTGGTCTTTCTCAATCGCATCCCATTTATTAACCATGATCACCACGCCTTTTTTGGCTTTCACGGCCTGTCCAATAATGGTCATATCCTGACTTTCCAGGCCCCGCGTCGCGTCGAGCATCACAATACACACATCCGAGGCTTCCATCGCTTTAATGGTGCGTAGGGTCGAATAAAATTCGATATTATCGCTCACGCGGGCTTTGCGGCGCAGACCGGCGGTATCGGTCAGAATAAAATCTTTCCCGAAGGCTTTGTATCGGGTGTTGGTGGCATCGCGGGTAGTGCCGGCAATGTCGGTTACGATGTTGCGTTCTTTGCCCACCAGCATGTTCACAAACGACGATTTGCCCACGTTGGGCCGCCCAATAATGGCCACTCGCGGAATGCCTGCGTCGGGGTCTTCTTCTTCACCCTGCGGGAAATGTTTCACCACTTCGTCCAGCAAATCGCCGGTGCCGGTGCCGGTTTGGGCCGAAACGGGATAGGGCGTGCCCATGCCGAGGGCATAAAATTCGCCCGCCGCCTGCCCCCGTTCGCTGGTTTCGGCTTTGTTAGCCACCAGATACACGGGCTTTTTCGACCGGCGCAACACGTCGGCAAACTCTTCGTCGAGCGGGCTGATGCCGGTCATGGTGTCTACCACAAACAGTACCACCGTGGCCTCGTCCAGAGCCATTTGCACCTGCTCCCGAATGGCTTCTTCAAACACATCTTCTGACCCCACCACGTACCCACCCGTATCAATCACGGTGAAGTAGTGGCCGATCCATTCAGCCCGTCCGTAATGCCGGTCGCGCGTTACGCCCGATTGGTTATCCATGATGGCCACGCGCTGCTCAATAAACCGATTAAACAGCGTCGATTTACCCACGTTGGGCCGACCCACAATTGCTACAATATTTGCCATGTTACCTTTGGCAGTTAAGAGTCAAGAGTTAAAAGTTAAGAGTTTACTAACGCGAACATACTCTTGCGTAAGCCAACTCTTAACCCTTAACTCTCAACTCTTAACTGCTTTTATTCGTCATACCCAAGCCG
Organism: Fibrella sp.; assembly: GCA_043763995.1. Classification (GTDB taxonomy): domain Bacteria; phylum Bacteroidota; class Bacteroidia; order Cytophagales; family Spirosomataceae; genus Fibrella. Next base: position 15,218 of record JAYUKZ010000093.1, on the reverse strand, counting down.
ACGGAGCATACGCTCTTTTTGCCGCCAGTCGGGTTCTACTTTAACGTGAGTTTCTAAAAATACTTTTTTGCCGAAGAACTTCTCAAGTTCCTCGCGGGCCATGATGCCCGTTTTCTTAATCATATTGCCCTTTTCACCCAGCAGAATAGCCCGTTGCGTAGGGCGTTCTACCAAAATTTCGGCAGAAATAACCAACATATCTTCGCGGTCTTTAAACCCGGTCACAATCACTTCCGAACTGTAGGGAATCTCTTTTTTATAGTTCAGAAATATTTTCTCCCGAATAATTTCCGATGCAAAAAATCGCTCCGATTTGTCGGTCAGTTCATCGTCGGGAAAATAAGCGGGATGGGTGGGTAGGTACCGGATAATATCGTCGAAGAGCCGGTCGAGATTGAAGCCATTCAGGGCCGAAATCGGGATGATTTCGGTGGCCTTCCGTGGCCCCGCAGGTACATTGGCGGGGGCCTCTTCAACGGGTTCCAGATCCAGTTCGTGCTCCGCAGCCAGTTCGGCTAAGTCGGGGTCAAGCACGGTTTCTTCCACAACCGCGTAACCCCCTACTTCAAAGTGCTCTTCCCAATACTTAATCTTGGCCTCTACTTCTTCGGGCGTAGCCTGATCAATTTTATTGATGAGCAGAATGATGGGTACGTTGGCGTATTTGAGCCGCTTAATGACATCATCTTCGTCGTACCGCTCAAAAATATCGGTCACAAACAGAATCACGTCGGCATCTTCGAGCGAGCCGCGCACGAAACTCATCATCGACTCGTGCAACTTGTATTTAGGCTGAATAATGCCCGGCGTGTCCGAATACACCAGTTGAAACGGCTGACCGTGGTGGTTGCCGTTCAGGATGCCCATGATGCGGTGGCGGGTGGTCTGGGCTTTGGCCGTGATGATGGAAAGCCGCTCGCCAATGAGTTGGTTCATCAACGTCGATTTACCCACGTTTGGCTTGCCCACAATGCTGACAAAGCCAGCTTTGAAGCCTTCGGGGGCCTGAGCAACGGCCACAGGCGGCAACGGCACCGGGAGGTTCTCTCCGGGTGGAAGTATGTCAGGTGATCCCATTATACAATGGCTGGTGGAACGTTTTATCGCCTAAAAACAAGCACTATGCTCTACTTTGTACGCCTAACTTACTAATAATCAGTAAGTAGCGAATCGAAAAGTAGCAATTGGCGGGTGGACGTTGAAAATATTTTCACAAAGGTACTTGATTATCTTGACAACCGCATTACCTTTGCACTCCCAACATCGCGGGTTGGAGCAGTTGGTAGCTCGTTGGGCTCATAACCCAAAGGTCGCTGGTTCGAGTCCAGCACCCGCTACAAGAAACCCCTAATCGTCTGCCAGTCAGATTGTTAGGGGTTTATTTTTTGTCGAAAAATCACGGCATACGTACCTGGCCAGGGTGTCGGTCGGGGTTGTTTTCCGATCCCGGTTGCCGGATATTTGCGCCCGTTCTCTAGCCTCTTCCCCGCGTGACCGATAGCCTTACTTTGGTGCTCGTTGCCCTACTCTTGCTGCCGTTTGCAGGGTTTTTCGGGCTGGCGGCGTTGGGCAACAAACCCTGGGCGGGCGCGGTAGCGGTGGGCCTCACGGCCACGGGCCTGGCCCTGAGCACGTACCTGGTGGCTCTGACCCCAGCGGGGCAAACGTGGCAAACTAACTGGCTCACGGTGGGGCAAACCACTTTTTCGCTGGCGTTTCGGCTCGACCCGTTCGGAAAAATGATGCTCCTGCTAGTGCAGAGTATTGCTGTGTTAGTGCAGGTTTATTCCGTTGGCTACATGCGCCACGACCCGCAGCAGGGCCGTTATTTCGCGTTTCTTCAACTGTTTGTGGGGGCTATGCTGGGGCTGGTTTTAGCCGGTAACTTGCTGGTTCTCTACGGGTTCTGGGAATTAGTGGGGCTGGCCTCGTGGTTGCTGATTGGGTTTTGGCACGACCGCCCCCCCGCCGGTGCCGCCGCCAAGAAAGCCTTCCTGATGAACCGCCTGGGCGATGCGGCTTTTTTACTGGGCATCCTGCTGACCTACGCCCAAACGCACTCAGTTGCGTTTGGCACCGTTCCGCTCACCACGGCGGCGGGCCTGTGCTTGTTTGGGGGTTGCGTGGCCAAATCGGCGCAGTTTCCGTTGCTGACTTGGTTGCCCGATGCCATGGAAGGCCCCACGCCGGTGTCGGCCCTGCTGCACGCGGCTACAATGGTGGTGGCGGGCGTTTTTTTGCTGGCGCGAATCCTGCCCATGCTCCCGCCCGATGCCCGGTTGGTGGTGGTGGCCGTGGGGACACTGACCGCGCTCTGGGGTGGATATTCAGCTCTTTATCAGGATGATATAAAACGAGTGTTGGCGTTTTCCACGGTCTCGCAACTGGGGCTGATGGTGGCGGCTCTGGGCATGGGCAACCCCGGTGGGGCACTGTTCCACCTCCTGACCCACGCTTTCTTTAAGGCGGGTCTTTTTCTGGCGGCGGGCAACGTGATTCACGCTGTTCATACCCAAAACATGCACCAAATGGGTGGCTTGCGGCGGGCGTTGCCGCATACGTACCTGGCCTACGCGGTCTGCGCGGCGGCTCTGGCGGGGGTGCCGTTGCTGTCGGGTTTTTTATCGAAAGAAATCATTCTGGCCGGGGCCTTTTCGTGGGCCAACCAACGCGGGGGGCTGGCCGGGCTGGTGCCGCTGGCGTTGCTGGCCGCGTCGGGCCTGACGGCGATGTACATGGCCCGTCAACTTCGGCTGGTATTTTTTGGCCCGGCGCAGGGGGCTGGCCAACCCCACGAGCCGGGCTGGCTGATGCGCGGGCCGGTGTGGGTGTTGGCAGTACTAAGCTTTGGTATCTGGTTCTCCATCAACCCGTTAACGGCACACCACGGCTGGTTTTTTTCGGTAATGGGCTTGTTGGCACCGGTGGGGCCGGGCTGGCTGGCACCGCTCTCGGTGGGAGTGGTGGGGCTGGGCGGCTGGCTGGGTTTCCGCCTCCGCGACCCCTCCCCCAACCACCCGCTGGCCCTGGCTTCGCGCCACTACGGCTACCTCGACCGGCTGTATACGTACCTGGTGGTGGGGCCGTGTCTGCGCCTGGCCAAGTTCACAAGCCAAACCGACCGCTGGGTGCTGGACGGGCTGGTGAACGGCGTGGGCGTAGGCACCGTACTGTTGGCCCACACGGCACGTTTTCTGGATCGGCTTGGGGTCGATGGGCTGGTGAACGGGGCGGGCAGCGCGGCCATGCGTTTGGGCCAACTGGCGCGGGGGGTGCAGGGAGGGCGCGTTCAGACGTATATTGCCACCGCCATTGGCGTGGTGCTGATGATGCTGTGGCTGTTGCGTTGATTTTTTGCCGTTCGTAGAGACGCGATACTCGCGTCTCAGACCAGCGCGAAGCCTACGCTGAAAAAAAGCTTCGCCTGCTACCCATACGCAAAGATGCGTCTCTACTTATTACCCGAAAACTAGTCGATTCCGATTTTGTTACTACTCTCTACGCTTATTTTTCTGCCCCTGCTGGGTGCGTTGGTGGTGGCCTTCTGGCCAAATGAAAAACCGGCGATTTTTCGGTGGGTTGCGTTGGTCATTACGCTGGCCGAAGCGGGGTTAAGTGGCTGGCTTTGTGCCCAATATGTACCTGGCAATCCTGCTTATCAGTTCCTGGAACAAGCCAACTGGATCACGTTGCCGCTGGGGAATCTGGGGGTGGCATCCATCCGGTATGTGGTCGGAATCGACGGTATTAGTCTGCCGTTGGTGTTGCTGTCGGCGGGGGTCATGCTGGTGGGGGTCGTTTCGTCCTGGACTATCAGCCACCGCCCACGGGCCTATTTCGCGCTGTACCTCCTGCTCACGGGCACCATCATGGGCTGCTTTGTGGCCCTCGATTTTTTTCTGTTTTTTCTGTTTTTCGAGTTCATGCTCCTGCCCATGTATTTCCTGATTGGGCTGTGGGGCGGGCCACGGCGCGAGTATGCCGCCATCAAGTTTTTCCTCTACACTCTGGCCGGGTCTGTCCTGATTTTACTCGTTATGATTGGCCTCTCGCTGGGCGTGATGGACCCCCTCGGCACGGCCCTGCGGGCTGGTTTGCTTACCAGCCCCACCCAATTTACGCCCGCCCTGCTGGCCACCATTCAAGCCCAACTCGCCACTGGCCAACTCGACCCTGCCCTGGTGGTGCATACCTTCGACTGGCGGTATATGGCCGATGGCGGAAACTACCTGCCCGGCTCATTTCTGAGTGCCACCGGCGAAGTGTACATTGGCGGCATACCGAGCCGGATGCTGGCGTTCTGGGCTGTTTTCGTGGGTTTTGCCGTGAAACTGCCCATTGTCCCCCTGCACACCTGGCTACCCGATGCTCACGTAGAAGCCCCCACGCCGGTATCGGTAGTGCTGGCGGGGGTATTACTCAAAATTGGCGGGTATGGCTTCATCCGAGTCGTGTGGGGCCTTTTTCCCGACGGCGGGGCCGAATATGCTACCCCACTTGCCGGTCTGGCGGTGCTCACCATTGTGTACGGTGGGCTGAACGCGCTGGCGCAGTACGACCTCAAAAAAATGATCGCCTATTCGTCCGTATCGCACATGGGGTTTGTCTTACTGGGCGTGGCTTCGCTTACTGCCGAAGGCGTGAACGGGGCTGTTTATCACATGGTTAGCCACGGAATTTTATCGGCCATGCTCTTTTTGCTGACCGGCGTACTCTACGACCGCACCCGCGACCGGCGCATCGATTCGTACCGGGGGCTACTCACGCCCATGCCCCGCTTTGCGACCCTGACGGCCCTGGCGTTTTTTGCCTCGCTGGGGTTGCCCGGCTTTTCGGGGTTCATCGGCGAACTGTTTACCCTCCTGGGCAGCTACCAATCTGCGTACCTGCCGGGCTGGATCACGGTGGTGGCCACGCTGGGCATCATTCTGGCCGCTGCCTATTTTTTATGGACGTTCCAGCGCATGTTTTTCGGCACTGCCTGGGTACGTTCGTTGGCGGGCGGGCCACCCCCGGCCCTGCCAGACCTCAGCCCCCGCGAACGGCTGATGCTCATTCCGCTGGCCGGGCTGGCCCTGGGGCTGGGGCTGTTTCCCAACCTGGTTTTTAGCCTCACCAACGCCACCGTGGCCGAGTGGGTACGTATCTTTTCAGTCGATTAACGCCTTCACAGCACTAGTTCCATGTGAATATCGGCGCGGGCGTAGGGGCTGTTGCGTAGCGGAATGTGTACAAAACCAACCTGCTCGTACAGGCGCAGAGCCACGCCCGTTTTCCGGTTCGATTCGAGCCAAACCCGCGTGGCACCCACCTGCCGGGCGTGGGTAAGGGCTGCTTCGCACAGTAACTTACTGATTCCCAAGCCCCGTGCGGCTTTGGTAATGCCCATTTTGGCCAGTTCAAATTCGTCTTCCCCCGTGCGGATCATGGCCACCGTACCCACCACGTCGGGGCCGAGTAGGGCCAGAAAAATGGCCCCATCATCGGGCAGAATATGCACCTCCGGGTGGTCGAGCTGCTCCAGGTCGTGCGGTTCCAGCGCAAACATTTCGCTGATCCATTCCACGTTTATTTGTTTATAGGCCGCCTGATGTTGCGGCGCGTAGGGGATAATCTGTACGGCGGGGGTCATTGATTTTTTTGGGGAATTACGGCTCAGGTACGTACCTGGCGGCGAAAGTACGGCCTTTACAAACAATCTACATCGGCTACTACGCTGACGGCGCGTAGGCCCTTGTCGGTCAGAATTTCGACGATGCAGGTTTGGATGAAGGCTTTTACGGCCTTGACGTTGATTTTTTCGCGCTCCAGCTTAATTAGAATGGTGTACAGAAACTGGTTTCGGATGCGCTCTACCAGGGGTTGTTCGGGGCCGAGGGTGCGCTCGTCGCCCAGTTGGGCGGCCAGGGCGTGGCGCAGGGTTTCGGCGGCTTTTTGGCACACGCGCTGGTCGGTGTGGCGCACCGTTAGCTTGATAAGCCGCGAAAAAGGCGGGTAGTTGAAGTCGCGGCGTTCAGTTATTTCCTCTTCATACAGGCCCGTGTAGTCGTTTTCGACCACTTTTTGTAACACCAGTTGCGTGGGGTCGTTGGTCTGGATCAGCACGCGCCCCTGCCGGTCGGCCCGCCGCCCGGCCCGCCCGCTCACCTGGGTCATCATCTGAAAAGCCCGTTCGGTAGACCTGAATTCGGGAAACCGGATAATGCGGTCGGCATCGAAAATGCCCACCAGGCTCACGTTGCCAAAATCCAACCCTTTGGTGATCATCTGGGTGCCTACCAGAATATCCACGTTGCCGCCCTCAAATTCGCTGATGATCTGTTGGTAGGCGTTTTTGGCGCGGGTCGTGTCGAGGTCCATGCGCTGGATGCGGGCGGCGGGGAACAGAATCTGCAATTGGTCTTCCAGTTTTTCGGTGCCGTAGCCCATTGTGCGCACTTTGGTAGAGCCGCAGGTGGGGCACACCCTAGGTACGTTCTCTTTGTGGCCGCAGTAGTGGCAGCGCAGTTCGGCGGCGCGTTGGTGGTAGGTCAGGCTCACGGCGCAGTTCAGACATTGGCTCGTCCATTCGCAGTCTTCGCACTGAAGATAGGGCGAATAGCCGCGCCGGTTCTGGAACAAAATGCTCTGCTCCCCCCGCTCCAGATTGTGGGCCAACGCCTGGTAGAGAGCCGACGAAAACTCGTTTTTCATCGTCTTCTGTTTGCGTTCCTTCTTCGTGTCGATCAGGGCCACAAAGGGCAAATTGGCATCGCCGTAGCGTTGAAACAGCTCTACCAGCCCGTAGCGGCCCTGTTTGGCCTGGTAATAGGTCTCGATACTGGGCGTGGCCGACCCCAGCAGCACCTTTGCCGCCTGCCAGTGGGCCAGCATCATGGCCACGTCGCGGGCGTGGTAGCGGGGGGCGGGGTCGTGCTGTTTGTAAGACGTTTCGTGCTCTTCGTCTACGATAATCAGGCCCAGGTTGTCGAACGGCAAGAACACCGCCGACCGCACCCCCACCACAAACTGAAACTGCCCCGCCACCACGCCTTTCCAGACTTCCACCCGCTCGTTGTCCGAGAATTTAGAGTGGTAGATGCCCATTTTGTCGCCGAACACTTTCTGGAGGCGCACCACAATCTGGGTCGTGAGGGCAATTTCGGGCAACAAATACAGCACCTGCGACCCTCCGGCCAACACTTTCTGAATCAGGTCAATATACACCTCGGTTTTGCCGCTGCCGGTGATGCCGTGGAATAGCACGGTGTTTTTCTGGGCAAATTCGGCCATGATTCCGTCCGATGCCTGGCGTTGGGCCGGGGTCAGTTGAATCTCTTTCCGGGGCGCAGCTTTATCTTCGAAACGTGGCAAAATGACCTCGAACGGCTCGAAAACGGCGTTTTTCAGCAACGTACCCAGCGACGATTGCGAGAGTTCGTCGTCCTGGTTGAGCAGGGTTTTGTCCAGCCCCTGCCGGTTCAGGGTGGGGTCGCGTTGCATGGGTACGTGCCGCAGGTAGCGCATGACCACCTCCTGCTGTTTGGGCAGTTTATCCAACCGTTGCAGCAGGGCCAACAACTGTTCGGGTTGCTCGTAGTTGGCGTGGAGGCGCACTTTACGCACCATCTTGGGTACGTATTTTTCTTTCACTTCGTCGAAAACAATCACCGCCCGCTTGCCCACCAAAGACTTGATGAGGGCGGGCACGGCGGCTTCGCCCACCAGCCGCCCCAGTTCTTCGTAGGAGAGCGAGGGGTGTTTGCGCAGTTCGTCCAGCAGGGTCTGCTCCGGGGCCGTGAGCCGGTCTTCGTAGCGGGCGGCTTCCCAGTCAAAATCGGGGTTGTATTGCACCTTCGACTGACTCGTGATTTTCAGCCCGGCGGGCAGGGCCACGTTCAGCACCTCGCCCACGCAGCACATATAATACTCGGCCATCCAGGTAAAAAGCTGCAACTGGTAGCCCGTGATTAATGGGTACTCGTCCAGCAGTTCGAGCACGTACCTGGCCTGATAATTCTGGGGCGGGTGGTTGTGCAACGCCGCCACTACCGCCGTGATAACCCGATTTTTCCCGAAGGGCACAATCACTCTGGCCCCAGTTTTGACAAGGCCCACCATTTCCCGTTTTACCCGATACGTAAATAAACGGGGCACAGGAATGGGTAGAATCAGATCGACAAAAAAAGTTACTTCATCTTCTGACGAAGTACTGATTAGGTTGGTTGTCAAAAGGGTAGGTGTGAAGGAAACGGCATAATATACTTCGGTGACTAAATGACGTATGTAACTGGCAGGAAATTTGCTGGGTGGAGTGAGCAAGTGCCCCCCCCTCCCCATAAAGATAACCGGATTACCTCACAATAGCCCTCCCGGCAACAGGAGCAGCTTTGGTTGTACATCCTACGTACCTGTATAAAACTGAGTATATCTTTTTGAGTGGAAATCGTAACCTAAACGAATGAAAAATCTGTACGTTGCCCTCCGCGCCAGTTTCCTGGCTGGCCTGGTTGTGGCGTTATCCTGTACCAACACCGCCGCCCAGATCAGCGGCACCGTCTACCGCGATTTCGATGCCAGCGGTACCCGAACCGTCAACCGACCAAATGAACCTGGTGTTCCGCGTGTGGTGGTCAATGCCTGGGTAAATTTTGCCACCGCCCCCGTCAGCGTTACTACTGACATTGCCGGAAACTATGCTTTCAGCGCGGGGCAAGTGCCCCCACAGGCGGCGGTGCGGCTGGAGTTTACGGCCCTGGAAGACGGGTTCTTTTTCGGGCCGGTGGGCGGGCAAAGCCAAAGCAACCTCCGGTTCCTGACCGCCCCGGCCACGGCCATCGACTGCGGCATTAACTACCCCTCTGAATATTGCCAGAACGGCAACGTGCCGATGCTGATTCCCTGCTTTGTGAAAGGCGACCCCCTGACCACTACCAACGCCAACGGCCCCGTGGCCCCCGCCGACCAATCCAGGCTGGGCGACGTGCTGGTGATGTTTGCCGTGGATGCGTCGGGCTTGGCCGATGCCGGTAATTTTCCGCCCGCTCACCTGGCCACAGCCGGCGAAATTGGCAGCGTGTGGGGCGTAACGTACCTGCGCAAGGAAAACAAAGCCATCTCGGCGGCGACCATTAAACGCCACGCCGGGCTAGGCGCGTTGGGCACGGGCGGCATTTACCTGACTGACATTGTTTCGGCCACCACCACCCCTTTCTTCGATTTTCAGGCCGATTTGAACGTACCTACGGGAGCCAACCCCCATTCGGGCCTGGATGCCAACAAGAACATTACTACCGCCGACCCCGGCCCCATGCGTGCTGTGGGCCGGATGGGGCTGGGTGGCATTGACCTTTCCACCGACAACAAAACCCTTTACGCCGTGAACATGCTTGACCGGCGGCTCTACGGCGTTTTCATCGACTCGCCCGTGCGCAAACCTAGCCCCGCCGATGTGAAATCGTGGGCCATCGACCAGTCGGGTTGCCCCAACGGCGATTTCCGGCCCTGGGGCGTTTATGTGTATCGCAAGCACGTGTATGTGGGCGGCGTTTGTTCGGGCGAAAACCGTACCTCGCGTATTTCGCAGTATACATCGGCCACCGGCGCACTAGGAGCCACCCTGCCCGATACTGCCGGGCTGAAAGCCATTGTGATGCGGATGGACCCCCGGCAGGGGCCATCCGCATCATTCCAGACGGTGCTCAGTTTTCCGCTTACGTTCAAACGCGGTGCCCCCGACCGCACCAACGACTGCGCCGCCTTCACCTACTGGTTGCCCTGGACAAACGAATTTCCGGTAGGCTGCAACAGCACGGGCGAATCGGTGTTGTGGCCCCAACCAATGCTGACCGACCTGGCTTTCGACGACAACGGCGATATGGTGATCGGGATGCTGGACCGTTTTGGGCATCTGGGCGGCAACAAGGCCCCCGACCCCAACGGGCAAGGCATATTCAACGGTCTATCCAGCGGCGATTTGCTACGGGCCTCCGTGAATAACCCCGAAGGAACGGCCTACACCCTCGAATCGAACGGATCGGTGGGGGGGCGCACCGCCGGATCAAACGTCATTCCGGGGTCGGGCCAAACCGTGATTCCGCCCTACACACCCACGGGCGGTACTTTCCGGGTGCAGGGCGTAGGCAACCAACAGGGGCCGGGTGGCGGCGAATTTTATTTCAACGACCAATGGTTTTTCAACGCCGGTAACAACATTGCCCACGACGAAACCACCAACGGCTCGGTCATGATTCGGCCCGGCAGCAACGAAGTAACCACCTCGGCCTTCGACCCCATCACCGACCTCTATCAGTCGGCAGGTATAAAAGTTTTCAACAACACCGACGGCACCATTGCCCGCAACTACGCCTTGTATGCATTTGATGCCGACGGTACGTTCGGAAAAGTGTCGGGCCTGGGCGACGGCAAACTGATGTGCGATGTGCCCCCCATCGAGATTGGCAACCGCGTTTGGTTCGACGATAACCGCAACGGTATTCAGGATGCCTACGAACGGGGCATTGCCGGGGTGCGCGTGGCCTTGTTCGATATGAGCACCGCCGATCCGCTGGAAGTAAGCAGCATTTTTACCGACAGTGGCGGCGGCTACGCCTTCAACAATGCCAACGTAACGGGCGGTCTCCAGTACGAAAAAGCCTACCAAATCCGGCTCGACCGGGGCCAACTTGCAGCCCTCGACCTCTCGGCCAACGGGCAGGTAACGGGTCGGCCAATGCGGGGCTATATGGTCTCGCCGGTTCAGCAAGGCACCACCCCCGGCAGCAGCACCCGCGACAACAACGCTGTGGCCCAGGGCAACACCGCCGTGGTAAACCTGACCACGGGCAGTTTCGGCGAAAACAATTACGACTACGACCTTTCGATCTACGCCTGCCCTCAACTGGATGCCACCGTGGCCAGCGTAACGGTCTGCGCCGGAACGCCCGCCCCCGCCCTGACCATGAAAACCACCCACACGGCCCTGGTCGATAAGGTGCAGTTTGTCTATTTCACCAGCCCCCAGAGCGGCACGGCCATGTATGTGGGCGGCACCGACCTGGGTACGTTCGCGCCCGCCAACGTGGCCAGCAGCACGGTTTCGCTCACGGCTCCGGCCTTGCCCACGGCCAACGCCACGGGGGGCGACGTGACGTATTACGTCTACGGAATTGTATCGCCCATGCCGCAAGACCCCCAGTGCCGCACCTCGGCCCTGACTTCGGTAGTGGTGAAACCCGAACCCCAATTTGTGGATGCCACGGGCGGGCTGTTGCTCTGCGATGCCTGTTCGGTAACGCTGACCGTAACGGCCAACGGTAATGTGACCTACGCCTGGAGCGGCCCCAACGGGTTTAGCAGCAGCCAGCAAAACCCCGTGGTGAGCACCGAAGGGTACTATTCAATTACAATTACCAACCCAACCACCGGCTGTTCGGCCACCGAGCGGGTGCTGGTAGAACGTGCCCCCGCCATGGACCCCTGCCCCTCGGTCAGCAGCGAGCAGCCCACGGCCATAACCGTCTGCGCGGGCGGCACCGTGCCCGACCTTACAGTTACGGGTACGTTGTTTGCACCGGGCGAGCAGGTCAAGTTTGTCCTGTTCGAGTCGCCCCGAACGGCCACATCGGTTCATTCGGGCGGGGTTACGCTGGCTACTCAATCGCTGGATGCCCAGAACCGCACCACCCTGCCCGGCAGTGTGGTGGCGGCGCAGCTCACGGCCCTGTCTACGGCCTACGTTTACGCCATTGTGGTGCCGAACCCAAACCCGGCCAACGGCCCCTCCTGCTCCACTATGGCCAGTTTTCAACTCACCGTGCTGGCCCCCGCCTGTATACCGGTGCAGGTGCTTCGGTTAAAGTAGAAAAACTTTTGGACTGTAAACACTTGATTAGGAGTGTTCTATGTTTTCTTCGGCGTAGCCCCCCGCCCTAAAGGGTGCTCGCTTGCGCAAGCGTAGCTTCGCCGTAGGGGTGCTGATGCGCAAGCAGGCTCCCTTCAGGGCGGGGGGCAACGCCAGGAACGTACCAGAGCAGCATCTTTCCAATACCCCAAAGCCAAAACCTTTGGGGTATTTTTTTGCGTTATACTGCCAAACAAGAGTGTCTAAAATAACGACGATGAACGTACCCACGCAACCCCTCGACGTACTTATTGTGGGCGGTGGCCCCTGCGGGCTGGCGGCCGGTATTGAGGCCAGCAAGAGCGGCCTGACCCACCTGATTCTGGAGAAGGGCAGCATCACCGAATCCATTCGGAAGTACCCCAAACTGATGCGCTTTTTTTCCACTGCCGAAAACATCGAGATCGGCGGCATTCCCTTCCCGGTGTCGAGCGTGAAAGCCAACCGTAACGAGGCGTTGCAGTACTACCGAAAAGTAGCGGCTTATTATCACCTGAAAACAAAGGTTTTTACCGAAGTGACGACGGTGGAAAAACTCGGCGATTTGTTCCACGTCACCACCGCCACCGGCGAGGTCTACCAGGCCCACAAGGTTATTCTGGCCACGGGCTATTTCGACAAACCCCGCCAACTGGGCATCCCCGGCGAAGACGGCCCCCAGGTGTCACACTACTACGATGAACCGTTTAAGTTTTCGTTTACCAACGTGGTCATCATCGGGGCTTCCAACTCGGCGGTGGAAGCGGCCCTGGAACTTTACCGCCACGACGTTCACGTAACCATCGTGCACCGGGGTAGCGATTTCCGCTCGACGGTGAAATACTGGCTGATTCCCGACGTGAAAAACCGGGTGAAAGAGGGTAAAATCAACACCGTTTTCGACAGTTGCGTCACCCAAATCGACCCCGATTCGGTGCGGGTGCAAAATGTGCAAACGGGAGTCATCACCCACATCCCTGCTGATTTTGTGCTGGTGCTCACCGGCTACACGCCTGATGCTGAACTGCTTAGGCGGTGCGGCGTGGAACTGAACCCCGACACGCAGGTGCCCAATTTCGACCGCGAAACGTTTGAAACCAACGTACCTGGCCTGTATGTGTGCGGTACGGTGCTGGCAGGTTTGTTTACCGAAAAAGTGTTCATCGAAAATGGCCGCCAACATGCCCTGGCCATCATCGACCACCTTGTGGGCCGGGCCATTCACCCCGTAAACGAACTGGTGCAGCGCATCTGACCCATTCCCGTGCGCCCGTATATTTGCGGACATGGATACACCGCTGCCCGAACTTTTCGACCAATTTAATACGCTCCGGGTGCTGGTCATCGGCGACGTGATGCTGGATGCCTACGTGTGGGGGCGTGTGGAACGGATTTCGCCCGAAGCCCCCGTGCCGGTGGTGGCCGTAAACCGGCGCGAGGTGCGGCTGGGCGGGGCGGGCAATGTGCTGCTCAACCTGCGGGCACTGGGGGCCGAAGCCGTGCTTTGCTCCGTAATTGGGCAAGATTTGGCGGGCGAACAGCTTGAGCAGCAACTCCGCGACCGGGGCCTGAGTTGCGAGGGACTCATCCGGGCCGAAGGGCGGGTTACAACCATCAAAGAGCGCATCATTGCCGGGTCGCAGCAAGTGGTGCGGGTGGACACCGAAACCGATCAGTACATCACCGACGCGGAACGTACCCAGCTTATTGAGAAAGTCAAGTCACTGATTATCAGTTGCCAGGTGATTATTTTTGAAGACTACGACAAAGGCGTACTGGGCCGCGAGGCCATTGCCGAGATTGTGGCGTTTGCCAACCAACACCACGTACCCACGGTGGTTGACCCCAAAAAACGGCACTTCCTTCACTACGCCAATACTACGCTGTTCAAGCCCAACCTGAAAGAACTGAAAGAGGGCCTGAAAGTCGATTTCGACGCGGACACTCCCGGCGAACTGACCCGGATTGTCACGTACCTGAACCAGCAGATGCCCGTTTCCGGCACGCTCATCACCCTCTCCGAACGCGGCGTGTACATCAGCTTCGCCGGGGAAGAACTCCAGCTACCGGCCCACGTCCGTAAAATTGCCGACGTGTCGGGCGCGGGCGATACAGTCATCAGCATTGCCGCCTGTTGCGTGGCCCTGAACCAGCCACCCCACCGCCTCGCCGCCCTCTCGAACCTGGGCGGCGGGCTGGTGTGTGAGAGCGTAGGCGTGGTGCCCGTCAACAAAGCCCAGCTGCTGGAAGAGGCCACGCGACTGGTTATTTAGCTGGCTTAAACTCCGTATATTTCCAAACGCAAACAACCCTTAACGTCTTTCGCCATGACCACCATTGTCTTACCAATCGAGCTTGAGCCGGGCACCGATATGTTTGAGCAACTGCGCCAGATGACCGACGACGAGTTTTATTACTTCTGCCAGGAAAACGCCAGCTTTAATTTTGAACGTGATGCAAACGGAGATATCAAACCGATGGGCCAAACAGGTGCCGAAACAGGCGAACGCAACAGTGAGTTGGGTGCTGAATTAGTTATTTGGAATCGGCAGGCAAAACTTGGCTTTGTCTATGATTCGTCAACGGCGTTTCGGCTACCCAACGGGGCTGTTCGTAGCCCCGATGCTGCCTGGATACCTGCCCAACGCCGGAATGCGTTTACGCCGGAGCAACGCAAAAAATTCCTGCCCGTGTGCCCCGACTTTGTGGTGGAGTTGGTCAGCGAATCTGATTCGCAGAAGGCTACGGAGACCAAAATGGACGAGTACGTGGCCAACGGTTGCCGGTTAGGCTGGCTCATCAACCCCAAAACACAAACCGCCAAAGTTTACCGCGAAAACGGCTCCATCGATGTCATTCCCAATTTCGACGGCTCCCTTTCCGGCGAAGCCGTGCTCCCCGGCTTCACCTTACCGCTAACCCTGTTCCGCCCCCTGCCGTAGAGACGCATCCTTGCGTCTGGGTAGTGCGCGAAGCCCAGACCCGCGCGAAGCCGTGGGGTAGCACATTATTTTATCGGCGTATTGCTTCGCGCACTACCCAGACGCGAGTATCGCGTCTCTACAAGTGCGCCTGGTACGTCTGTACGGCCTCGATGAACACCCGCACATGGTCGGGGTTGGTGTCGGGGTATACGCCGTGGCCCAGGTTGGCAATGTGGCGGTGGGGGCCAAAGGCGGTCAGCATCCGGCGTACTTCGGCCCGAATCTGGGCCGGTTCGGCGTAGAGCACGCAGGGGTCGAGGTTGCCTTGCAGGGTTTTGCATAAATTTGGACTTTTATCGCTGGCTGACTTCCTGAATTATCAAAAGATAAAACTTGAGTTATACGAGAGTTTCTATAGTCATAGCGGGAATTAT
>JAYUKZ010000092.1:0-17272 GCA_043763995.1 Fibrella sp. | reverse complement strand
GCGTCGGCGGCGGGGGTTTCCTGGTAATCGACCAGTGCCCGCTGCATGTTGCCCACGTATTCGAGCGAGATGTAATTATCCTGCAAAATGGCCTGCGAATCGTCGGAGAGGCGGTTGAGGTAGTAGGCCCCCAGCCCACCCAACAGGAGAATGATGGCGAACAGAAACGCCAGTGCCGAGGATATTTTTGCCTGAATGTTCATGAGAGAATGACGAGGTCTACGGCAGAAGCCGACAGTTTGTTGAGCAACCGGTTGAAGGCGTTGGTTTTAAGGATAATCTGGGCCAGCGTGAAGTGCGGCTTGCCAATGCAGACCGTCGTCACCTGCCGGGTTTCCACTTCGGCCATGATACAATCGACCACGTTTTTGCCTTTGGCCTGCACCACCTCGGCCCCCAGTTCGGTGGCCAGTTTGAGGTTGTTAATCAGGTGCCGTTGCCGGTCGAGCCGGATTTTGTCGGGAGCTTCGGCGGGCGTTTGCACATACAGAACGTACCAGCGCGAGTTGTAATAACTAGCCAGCCGGGCCGTTTTCCGAATCACGCGCCGGGCCACGTCGGGGTTGCTGCTGATGGAAGCCAGGATGCGCTCGTGCCGGAACTGCCCCGTGGCAGGCACCACCTGATCCACTTTTCGTTCCACCTGCCCGGCCACTTCTTTCAGGGTCAACTCCCTGAGCTGCAAGAGTTTATTAGCCTGAAAAAAGTTGGCCAGGGCGGTCTCTACTTTTGCCGGGTCATATATTTTGCCGGCCTTCAGGCGGTCAATCAACTCATCGGCGGTGAGGTCGATATTCACCACCTCGTCGGCCAGTTGCAAAATCCGATCAGGCACGCGCTCGGTGACTTCGATGCCGGTGATTTTTTTTACGTCGTCATACAGGCTTTCGATGTGCTGAATGTTCACCGCCGAAATCACGTTGATGCCCGCGTCCAGAATTTCGACCACATCCTGCCAGCGTTTTTCGTTTTTGGAACCCGGAATATTCGTGTGGGCCAGTTCGTCCACAATCACCAGTTCGGGGTGGGCGTTGATGATGCCCTGCACATCCATTTCTTCCAGTTCGCGGCCTTTGTAGAACAGCGTCCGGCGCGGAATGTGGGGCAGGCCCGCCACCAGGGCCTCGGTTTCGGCGCGGCGGTGGGTTTCAATAAACCCGATTTTTACGTCTATGCCGTTGCGCAACAGGCTGTGGGCCTCCTGCAACATCCGGTACGACTTGCCCACGCCCGCGCTCATGCCGATATACACCTTAAACTTCCCCCGCCGCGACTCGCGGATGAGGGACAGAAACCGGTCGGCGTTTTGGTCGTTGGGGTTCATGGGGGGGGGGGTAAAACCTCACCCCCAGCCCCCTCTCCTACTGAGAGGGGAGCAGCCACGGCGTAGGTTTGCTAGCGGGCGAAGCTAGGCCGAGTCACCCCTCTCAGTAGGAGAGGGGCCGGGGGTGAGGTCTTTTCAAAACGATATGGCCAAACTAGTTGTCAGAGACGTATTCATGCGTTTACCTTCAAAAATGGGTGTTCGGCTGCCATATACTTTTCCTTCGGCACGAAGCAGAGCGTTGGGTAGAATGGCGTAGTCGTAGCCCAGCGAGTAGCCCGTGGTCTGGAAGCCGGGAATGCCGATGATAACCCCGTTTTTGTCGTCGTAATATTCCACCCGGCCATTGACGTAGCTGCGGTCGGAAGTCTTATAGCGAACAATCACCACGGGCGAATACCAGACGTAGCTACCCCCTCCATCAACCCGCACCTCCGCACCGGAACGTACCAGGGGCTTGCGGTCGGTGCCCAGATCGAAACCCAGAATGACCCCGAACCGGCCAGCCGGATTAATGATGGCGTAGAAATTGTTAAAGAACCTGCCCTGCCCAAGCGAGTCAGGGCGGTCGCTGCCCAGGAAGCTGCTCCAGTTCAGGGTTAGCCAGGGCGAGGGGCGGTACTGCACCTGCGTACTGACCGACGGGCCGCTGTAACCATCCAACTTCCGAATCCGTTGCCAGCCGTTGAGCACCGACCCCAGCAGTGTCCATTTGCCGTTTGCGCTGTTGTAGGTCACTTTGGCCCCCGCCAGGTAATAGGGCGAATTTTCGGCCAGGATGCTACGGGTCAGCGTCCAGCAATCTTTCGAGATGGCACTTTCAAAGCCGATGTGCGAGGCAAAGATGCCCGCGTCGAGCCACAGGTCGTGGTTTTTCGAAAGTTTCACACCCGCGTTGGCCTCAAAAATACTTTTGACCAGTTCCTGTTCGGCGGCATAATTATACTGCGGATACGTACCTACCTGCACCGCCAGGTTCCCCCGAACGCGGTCGGTGGCATAGGCGGCTTTCACAAATGCCAGGTTGATGTTCGCCTCGCGGTTGCGGCGGTGGTTATACAGAAAACCGGGCCGTTCCTGCGTAGTTTTTGCCAGCGAAAAATCGTGCGCATAATACGCCTCAATATACCCCGAAACGGTCAGGCCACTACCGGGAGCCGAACCCGAAGTCGTATCCGTGGTTTGGGCAACCGCCGCCAGGGACGTTGCTACGCAAAAAATAATGGTCAGATATGTTTTCATAGTTGGTTGATGTTGTTCCGGCCCTGTAGAGACGCGATACATCGCGTCTCTACATGGGACCGGCCATTACAGCGCGTCCAGCGCGATGTTCAGTTTTAATACGTTTACCGTTGGAGGGCCAAACAGACCCAGCAATGGGCTTTTTGTGTGTTGGTCAACCAGTTGGTTCAGCCGGGCGACTGGAATGGTACGAATTTTGGCAATGCGGGCCACCTGGATTTTGGCCCCTGCGGGCGAAAGGTCGGGGTCGAGGCCGGAGCCGGAGGCCGTGACCAGTTCGGCGGGAATATCTGCTTTGGCCACGCCGGGGTTATGCACCAGAAACGTGTCGATACGTACCTGTAACGTTTTGAGGTAGTCGGGGTTGGATGGCCCCTTATTCGACCCCGCCGATCCGGCAGCGTTGTAGTCTACTGCCGAGGGGCGCGAGTTAAAATACCGATCTTGGGTAAACTTCTGGCCGATGAGCGCGTAGCCCACTACCTTCCGGGATGCCGTACCACCGTTGACGGTCAGTTTTTCGCCATCGCCGCCACCAGGGGCCAGTTTGGCAATACCCGCCACGACGAGCGGATAAATTACGGCCAGCAAAACAAGCATGACCAGGGTGAGCCGGATGGCCGGAGAAATGTGTGTTTTCATGTGTGTGACCCCACCCCCGACCCCTCCCCGTTAGGGAGGGGGGCCGCTCTACCGTAGGATCCGCCCGTTAGCGAAGCTACTCCGTAGTTGCTCCCCTCCCTTATGGGGAGGGGCCGGGGGTGAGGCGTTTTAGACAAATAATCCTACCAGTAAATCAATCAGTTTAATACCCACGAAGGGAGCCACCAGCCCGCCTACGCCGTAAATAAGCAGGTTCCGCCGTAGCAGCGCACTGGCCCCGATGGGCTTATAATCGACCCCGCGCAGGGCCAACGGAATGAGCATCGGAATGATGATGGCGTTGAAAATTACTGCTGACAAAATAGCCGATTCGGCACTGTGTAACCGCATGATGTTCAGGGCCTGCAACGACGGGATGGCTACCACAAACAGGGCCGGCACAATGGCAAAATACTTGGCCACGTCGTTGGCAATGCTGAACGTTGTGAGCGTACCCCGTGTGATGAGCAACTGCTTGCCAATTTCCACCACCTCAATCAGCTTGGTGGGGTCATTGTCCAGATCAACCATGTTACCGGCTTCTTTGGCGGCTTGCGTACCAGAGTTCATGGCCACGCCCACGTCGGCTTGGGCCAATGCGGGGGCATCATTGGTGCCGTCGCCCATCATGGCCACCAGTTTGCCGCTCGTTTGCTCGTTGCGGATATACTGCATTTTGTCTTCCGGTTTGGCCTCGGCAATGTAGTCGTCAACGCCCGCTTTTTCGGCAATAAACTTCGCCGTGAGGGGGTTGTCGCCCGTGACCATCACCGTTTTCACGCCCATCTTGCGCAGCCGCTCAAACCGTTCGGCAATGCCGGGCTTAATGATGTCCTGCAACTCGACTACACCCATAACGCGCTCATTTTCAATGACTACCAGCGGCGTACCTCCGTTGCCAGCAATCTTTTTGGCTTGCCTGTCTGTCTCATCGGGGAAGGGGTTGCCTGCCTTAGCAACGATGTTCCGAATTGAATCGACCGCCCCTTTCCGAATGCGCAGCACACCCCCGTCGCGACCGGCATCCGGTACGTCTATTCCCGACGAGCGGGTTTCGGCGGTGAATTTAATAAACAGCCCCCCAACCCCCGAAGGGGGAGCAACAAACGGTGCAGACCTAACTCCCCCTTCGGGGGTTGGGGGGCTTTGGGCCAACTCCACAATAGATTTACCTTCGGGCGTTTCGTCGGCCAGCGAACTCAGGGCCGATGCGCGAATCATGTCGGCGGGCAACACGCCCGGCGCGGCATAGAAATTGGTGGCTTTGCGGTTGCCAATGGTGATGGTGCCGGTTTTGTCGAGCAGCAACACGTCGATATCGCCCGCCGTTTCTACCGCCCGGCCCGACTTGGCAATCACGTTCGCCCGCAGGGCGCGGTCCATCCCGGCAATGCCGATGGCCGACAGCAACCCGCCGATGGTGGTGGGGATGAGGCAAACAAAGAGCGAGATGAGGGCGGCAATGGTGATGGGCGCGTTGGCATAGTCGGCGAAGGGTTTCAGGGCCACGCACACGATGATGAAAATAAGCGTAAACCCCGCCAACAGAATGGTGAGGGCAATTTCGTTGGGCGTTTTTTGCCGCGAGGCCCCTTCCACCAGTGCAATCATTTTATCCAGAAACGATTCGCCGGGCTGGGTCGTAACCTGCACCTTAATCCGGTCGGAGAGCACCTTTGTACCCCCCGTCACGGATGATTTATCCCCGCCCGCCTCCCGAATCACCGGGGCCGATTCGCCCGTAATGGCCGACTCGTCGATGGTGGCCAGGCCCTCCACAATTTCCCCGTCGGAGGGGATAATGTCGCCCGCTTCGCACAGGAACACGTCGCCCTTCACCAACTGCGCCGACGAGATTTCCTGCACCACGCCCCCCGCCCGGATTACGTTGGCGGGGGTTTCCTGCCGCGTTTTCCGCAACGATTCGGCTTGTGCTTTGCCCCGCGCTTCGGCAATGGCTTCGGCAAAATTGGCAAACAGCACCGTCAGCAGCAGAATCACCGTGATAACGCTGTTGTAACCAACCGTTCCCTGCGTACTGTCGCCGGAAACGGCAATGTAAATCGTGACCAGCAACATGATGACCGTACCAATTTCGACGGTGAACATGACCGGGTTTTTCACCAGTTGCGCCGGGTTCAACTTGGCAAAAGACTGTTTTATGGCCGTTCCCACCAGTTGAGACTGGAAAAGGCTGGGCGAGGCTTGTTTTGACATTTTGTTGTTATCTTTAAAAAAACGTTTGGGTATGACGGTTGACCAGGTTTCTATTGAAAGCATCTTCCACGAGATGGGATTCAAATCAAGTACCGACTATGCCATTAAAAAGGCCCGGGAAGAATTGTTGCGGGAGCTTAAAATCAGTCTGGAACGCATTGACGTGTTTGAAAAAAAGTACGGAATGACCTACGACGAGTTTGACCGTCGGTTCAACGAATTAACCCAATTCGGGCTATTTGAACGGGAAGACGACATCATGGACTGGCGCGTGGAAGTTTATGAAGTTCGCACTGTCGAAAGACAATTGGTCAAGCTAGTTTTATGACGCACGATTTAGCTGCTTTTGAAACCATCATCGCTTCGTCGGGTGATGACCGCTTACAACAACGAAAAGCCACAATCACGCTCCGAACACAGCTATCATTTATTGATGGTTCGGTGCTACACATCCGGGAAAATACAGTCAGGGTCACAGGCAAAATTGATTACGCCTACCAGTGGCAAACTGCTGACCATCAGCTTATTCATCGTTGGGATAACGCCCATGCCGTTGACTTGCCTACCTCACCACACCACCAGCATATCGGCTCGGAAGAAAACGTGGTCGCCTCAGAACCTATGACGCTTGAGAAAGTGCTCACTTTTATTGCCGCGCAACTCATTTCAGACTGAAATATTCAGCCAGCGGCCCCAGCGCAAGGGCGGGGAAGAACGAGAGCGCAGTGATGAGGAGAATGACGGCGAAGGTCATCAGGCCGAAGGTCGGCGTGTCGGTAGGCAACGTACCTGCGCTTTGCGGCACAAATTTTTTGTTGGCCAGCAACCCCGCAATGGCCACCGGGCCAATGATGGGCACAAACCGGCCCAACAGCATCACCAGGCCCGTGCTTACGTTCCAGAACACGTTGCCGTCGCCCAGCCCCTCAAAACCCGACCCGTTGTTGGCATTGGCTGAGGTAAATTCGTATAACATCTCCGAAAACCCGTGGCTCCCAGGATTGTTGAGCCAGGCCGTGGGCTGTGTGCCCCAGTTGGCGTTGGGGTAGTTCACAATGACCCACGCGGCAATGGCCGTTCCGCCCTTCACCAGCAACGTGCTCAGCAACGCCACCAGCGAGGCAATCTTGATTTCCCGCGCCTCCACTTTGCGCCCAAACAGTTCAGGCGTGCGGCCCACCATGAGGCCCGAAATAAACACGGCAATGATGAGGTAGTAATAGTAGTTCAGAAAACCCACCCCACAACCGCCGTAGAAGGCATTGGTCATCATGCCCAGCAGTTGCATGGTGCCCGAAAGGGCCATCGACGAGTCGTGCATGGAGTTGACCGAGCCGGTTGAAATAACCGTGGTGGCAATGCTCCAATAGGCCGACGACAGCACCCCGAACCGCACTTCTTTGCCTTCCATAGCCCCCGTGGGTTGCGCCACGCCCAACCGCGCAATGGCCGGGTTGCCGTGGAATTCGGTCAGTAGCGTGGGCACCACCAACAGCAGGAAACCCGCCGTCATAACGCCGAAAACCGTCCAGGCAAAGCGTTTGCGGTTAATCATGTAGCCCAGCGCGAAGAGCATAATGATGGGCAGCATCACCTGCGCCACCAGTTCCAGCATGTTGGTGGCATAGCCGGGGTTTTCGAGCGGGTGGGCCGAGTTGGCCCCAAAATAGCCGCCGCCGTTGGTGCCCAGGTGCTTAATGGCAATCAGCCCCGCCGCCGGCCCCCGCGACACGCTGACGGTGTCGCCCTGCATGGAGACGAACTGGTCTTTCCCGGCGAAGCTGGCCGGCGTTCCGCTAAAGACCAGCAACGTGGCAATGACCAACGAACCGGGCAACAGCACCCGCGTGATGGCTTTGGTGAAATAGACATAGAAATTACCCGACAAATTGGTTTTTTCGGGCAAAAACGACCGCACCACCAGCACCAGTGCCGCCATACCCGTGGCCGCCGAGACGAACATCAGGAAATTTATCACCACGGTTTGCGTCAGGTACGTCAGTCCCGACTCGCCCGAATAGTGTTGCAAATTGCAGTTGACCATGAAGCTGATGGCCGTGTTGAACGCCTGGTCGGGAGTCATGTTGGGGTTGCCGTCGGGGTTGAGGGGCAGACCCGCCTGGGTCAGCAGCAGCACAAACGCATAGACGAACCACACGGCGTTGATGGTGAGCAGGGCCACCAGGTTTTCTTTCCAGGTCATGTCGCGGCGGGCATCCACGCCGCCCAGCCGGTAAATCAGTCGCTCCAGCGGAGCCATAAAATCAAACACGTTGGGTTCGCCCTTGAAAATCTTGCCCACCAGTCGCCCCAATGGGATGGCCAACAAGAGAGTTATCAGGTACGTTACCAGCACGCCAAGTATTTCGGTAGTCATGAGTATAAACAGACAAACGTTGAGAGGAGCCACCCGGCCCCGGTGGTTAAAATTTCTCTGGCCGAATCAGCACGTACAGCATGTAGGCGAAGACCAGGAGCGAGACAATAAACAGGAGGAGAAGCATATGGCTGTCGGGTTAAATTTTCTCGAACCAGTCGATGGCTTTATAGAAAACCGCGAAGCAAAGCAGGGCAGTTACAAGAAGAAGCAAGGCAGTACCCATAGGGCGTTTTGTTGGTTGGTTGATTCTATCTGGATGCAGTCAAAATCATATCCAAACCACAAAAAAGATTTTTATTTTATGCTAACTATCTGTTTTTCAGCTATTTGGGTGTAAAATTAAACTTGACCTCGTCAGACCTGCGTTGCTCATTTTTCCAAAATGGAAAGCCTGTTTTTTCATTTTGGCACCAATTCGCCCGCTGACAGGCAGGTTGCCGGATAACCATCCCCAACAGGGCGAGGGAGTTTGGGCAACGTACCTGGCCACCACGCGCCAAAACTTGCCCATTGTACGTGTATTTTGATAAAATTTGTCGTAAACTTGCGTTGAAACTTCACTTTATAGTTGACTCGTACTATATTGTTCAAAATTTACCCTATAACTATGGAAGAATGCGCCGCCAACATTGAAGCCGAAGAGACTATCCAGGAACGGTTGAAAACAGTTTTCGACGCACTGGGCATGACCATTTACCAGATTTCCAAAGACTTAGGCGAAAACCCGTCTAAGTTCTACAACATTCTGAGTGGCCGAGCCAAACCTTCTTACGACACCATCCTGAGCTTGTTAGCTTGCTACCCGCAAATCAGGGCCGATTATTTGCTACGTGGCATTCACCCCGCCCTAAGCGACGGCGTGGCAAGTGGGAACAGCAAGTTTCTGGCTTCGGAAGAAAACCTGATCGACGTGCCCTTTGTGCCCATTAAATTCTACGCCAGCTTTGTGGAAACCTTTGCTGAAGGGCTGCGCCGAACCGACATGGACACGTACCAGGTACGTAGTTCGGCGGTGCGGCCCAGCAAACCGGCGGTGGTGATCGAGATTTCGGGCAACAGCATGACCCCCCAGTTGAGCAACGGGGCCAAAGTGCTGGCCGAAATAGTAGACCAGAGCAACTGGGAATACCAGTCGGGCGGGATTTACGCGGTGATGTACCGCGATTTTTTCGTGGTCAAGCGCATCCGCGACAATGAATTAATTACCAAAAAGTACCTTACCCTCCACTCCGACAACCCCCAGGGTGGTAGCGTCACGGTGAGCCACAAAGACCTGCGCGGCCTTTGGAAAATTGTCAGCATCGTGGATGCCCCGGTGGAGTAGGAACGTGCATCGGCGGCTTCGCGCACGGCCTAGGGCGGAGGCAAGCCCGGACGCGGGACCACCCTGGGCCTTGCGCGAAGCCGCCGATGCAAACAATACGCCGAGTCACCCCCTCTCTGAAGGAGAGGGGGCTGGGGGGTGAGGTGGCCTAAAACAGCCCCTTCGCGAAGTTCATTACGCCGCCCAATTGCTGTTTCACGGCAGGTTCGGCGGCGGCACCACCCATGCTCCCCAACGAACTTACCCCCGACAGGGCTGTGCCGATGAGCGACCCACCCGTTGATGCCGCCTGACCACCCAACGAAGGCAACCCGCCCTTGAGCAGGTTCAGCCCCCCCGTCAGGGCTGCCGCCGAGCCAAGCAAACTGCCGCCACCGCCCAGCAAACTGCTGATTTGGTTGGCACCTAGGGCCATTTTCAGCAACGAAACCGCTTTCGAAATCACGTTAGCCTTCACCAGGCCACTTTGCACACCCGGTATAAGGCTCTTCAAATTACCAGCCTGGCTCATTAGTTTACCTTTGAAATCGCCTTTGCTACCTGCCGCTTGTGCTTCGGAGGCAGCCACCCCGGCATTAAGCGCACGTACCGTGGCAGCTTTGTCGCCTTTGGTGCTGGCCGCTACGGCAGCATCGAGCCGGGCCGCTGCCGTGTCTGCCGGAGAGGTGGCCACCGTCTGCGCCTGGGTAGTTATAGAAGCAGACGTATCGATGGCGGGGGTGGTAGCCACTACAGCCGGGCTGGCAACAGGCATCACCGCCGGTTGAACAACCGGAACGGCGGGCGGAGCGGGCATGGGCGGAACAGTAGGCACAGCCGGTGCACTGGGCAACGTACCCGGAACTTGCGCAAACACGCTGACACTGCCAAAAAGCAATGCAGCAACGATTATTTTTGACGAAGCAAACCAGTTTTGTTTCATTTTTGAGAGGTAGAAAAAAGGGAATGATGAGTCGATTCGACAAACCAGCCCGACTAAGACTGTAAATCGACACACAGGTAACGAACATCCATATGAAACCGACACGCTTGGGTATAACCCTTCTCGCCATCGGCCTTGCACAAACCGCCATCGCCCAGCCTGGTAAGGTCCAGGCCAACCGCCTCTACGTGGGCACCTATTCCACGCGGGGTAGCGAGGGTATCTATGTCCTGAATCTTGACCGAGCCACCGGTACGTTGACCCAGACCGGCACGGCTAAAAACGCCGAAAACCCCTCGTTCCTGGCTCTGCACCCTTCTGGGAAATTTTTGTATGCCGTGAATGAAGCCAACAACGGCGCAGCCGGGGCCAACGCCTACGCCATAGACCCCGCCACGGGTGCGCTGAGGTTGCTGAACCAACAAGCTACGGGCGGGGCCGGGCCGTGCCATATCAGCCTGAACAAAGCGGGCCGGTTGGCATTCGTCTCGGCCTATGGTGGTGGTACGTTTACGACCCTGCCCGTGGGCATCAACGGCCAACTGGGAACCGCCACCGAAACCGTCAGGTACGTTGGCAACAGCCCCGGCAACGCCCGGCAGGATGCGCCCCACGTGCATTCAGCTACACTTTCGGCCAACAGCAAGCACGTCTACGTGGCCGATCTGGGCAATGACCGGGTGTATACCTACGACCTCACAGCCACCGGAATCCGGCCCAACGCGGTGCCGTTCGTTACGGTGAAAAGCGGGTCGGGGCCGCGCCACATGGCCATGCACCCCAATGGGCGGTTTGCCTATCTGGTAGAAGAACTGACCACGGCAGTGGCGGTGTTTACATGTGACCCCAAAACCGGCTCCCTCACACTCCTCCAGGATGGCATTGCCACTCTCCCACCCGGTTTCACGGCAAAGAACACATCCGCCGACATCCATATCGATGCCACCGGTACGTACCTGTACCAGTCCAACCGGGGCCATAATGCGCTGGCAGTGATGAAAATCGGGGCCGACGGCATACCCGCAGTGGTGGGGCACGTACCCACGGGCGGCAAAACGCCACGCAACTTCTGGCTAGACCCCAAAGGCGAATTTGTGGTGGTGGCCAACCAGGAATCGGATAATTTGGTCGTGTTCCGGCGGAACGCCAAAACCGGAATGCTAACCCCCACCGGGCAGGAACTGCGCATTCCGGCCCCGGTCTGCGTCATCGGCGGGCCGTAGCAGGGCTGGTTAATCTAGCCACATCACCTTATCGTAGGCAATGTCGTAGGCTACCTCTTCCAGCGGGGTGGTGTCCAGAAATGCGCCGCCGGGGCTAACCTGGATGCCGTGCCAAAGGCCGGTAGCGTCGCGCAGCAGCACCCGGTAGCCATAAAGGGGGTGGTAGGTGGCCTGGTCGGTGCGGTGGTCCCAGCCGGTTTGCAGTTCAATGGCAAACCCTACCCGGCTTATCACTTCCGGCAACTGGTCGAGTAACGTACCTGCCAGGCTCAGATCGTCGATCCAGAGCACCAGATTGTCCGTTCCCCAATCGAATTGGAGGGGCGAGGGCCGTACCGACAGCACGGCGGCGGTGAGCGCGGCGGTGTCGGTAAAGAGGGTCATGGGTACGGTTGAGTTGTTCATAGTCGGTTGTTTCTATGGAACAAAAACACCCCCTGTTTAGTCCGGTAAACCGTTGGTTTTCTGCCACTTTCTGAGCCAAAACCGGTACTTTTTTCGACCATATTCCACAAATCCGGGCAGCGATGTGGCCTCCACGGCAAAGAGCCGTTGGGGGGTATGCTGGCTCACGCCGATGAACACAAACTGGAACCGTTTGGTCATGCGCCACTCCCCGCTGTCGGCCAATCGGAGGCTGTCGAGGTAGAACGCCGCTTGCCGGTCATAGTCAAAATCAAAGCAGCTTTGCAGGAATTCGGATTGGGTGCGGGCGGTGGTGGTTTTCACGTCGAGCACCAGCACACGTTGGCGTTTGGCACTGGTATGTACCAGATCCAGGCGGGCTTTGCAGGGCAAGCCAGTAGCGGGGTCGGTGAAGAGCACCACGCGGTTGCGTTCGGCCTGACGCAGATACCGCCCGCAAAAGGGGTCGTGCCGAAGGCTTTTCAGCAACGAATCGGCCTCGCCCGATTTACCCGCCATCAGCCTTCCGGGGGTTAGGTCGGGCAGAAAATGGCTAAAAACGGTCTGAATTGCTTGTGGTTGCGCCGAAGCCGACGACACCTTCATGCCGGCCATTTGCTCTTCCCGAAGCCGGGTCAAATCGGAGTTGGACAAGCGAGGCAAGGCGCGGTAATCCACCGGCGCAACCAGTTGGGAAGCTACGTTCATGGTTGGAAAAGAAAGGTTTTAACTGTGCAGTCAGGTTCCTAACCTGACTGCACGGAAACCACTACGCCGTTGGGGCCGTGAGCAGAACCTGGGCGGGTTCCTCAGCGGTTTGGGCGAAAGGGTTGTAGTAGTTGAAGGCCGTTTTGATGTTGGCAATATCAGTCAGGGTTTCCTGCCGGAAAATTTTGTGGTCGTGGGAGAACAGGGCTAGTTCAGCCGTTTTTTCGGGGTCGGCCAGTTGATACGAGAAATTGGCGATGTAATACACGCCTTTGGGCTGAATGCGGTTGTTTTCTTTCCGTTCGGCCACGGCGGTAATCACCACGTCGGCCAGGGTGAGGTCATCGTAATAGAGCGGCTCGATGAGCCGAAAAATATTATCGACCGAATAGCCGTGAAAGAGGATGGCCGAGAGGCAATTTTTTTCGTCAATAAAAAACAGTTCGGCCCAGTTCTTGGTGCCCATACTCAGGATGTTATCGGTAAAAATACGCCAGGCCACGGGCTGAAACGTGAGGGCACGGCCCTGCATGGGTCCACCCAATTTTTCCACGCCATTGATGTTGAAAAGCCCTTCTTTGGCATCGAACCGGTACTGACGCGGATGCCCTTCCAAGTACTTATACCGGCTGACCACCTCGCCCCGCTCCGAATGAATCATTTGGTAAGGTTTCACCACCTGCGCATTTTGAAATGTCTCGATTGTGTTTTTGCTTTGCATGTTCATTAGTATTTGTTGTTTACTGTTCGAGCAGGGGGTCCGGTTGAGACCCCTTTTGCCTTTTATAGGGGTGTTGTTTTATTGGTTTAAAGATACGCACAATTCATCAAATACAAAAACACAACGCTCGCTTTTTAGCCAGCAAAACGGCCCCACAAAATATTGACTTCCGGTATTCCAAAACAGCCTTCCACTTGTCACTATCAGGCTATAACGTACTTGGAATGCCTCATACGGCTCTGCGGTTTAAGAACAGAAAAGCAGGTGTTTTAGTTGAACGATAGCTGCCCAAAACGAAGGCTTTTGCCGGGAAAACAGCCCGGCCAAACAACTCAGCAACAAGGCGCGTTATGTAGCAAACAAACCGCTCAACGCACATGGCAACCCCATCCGCCTTCGACCCCGATCAGGTCGATCCCGAATTTTATTCAAAAAACCCCGCCCAGCAAGCTAAGTCCGACTACGGGCATGAGTCGGAAGGGGTGGGCACCAACACCTACAAAGACAGCACCGCCGGGGCCGACATGGACACCCAAAACCGCGACTATGTGGTGAACGCCCGCGCCGAAAACGCCGACAAGAACAACCCCGATGCGCCCGCCGGTGAGAGCGTGGGCACGTACCAGGAGTGGGATGTTGACCCCGCCAAACTGAACCCAAAAGAAGAGCCACGCGGCATGACCGACGACGAAGCCAAGAAGTTAGAAGCCATCTCTGACAACCCCTCCGACGAGGCCCTCTTCAAACGCGCCGACGCTACGTACCTGGAGCAACACGACAACCCCAACACCCAATACGACCCCCACAACAAAGGGTATGACGGTAAAGAAGGGAAGGAACAGTAGGTGTTGCCTGACGCGGCCCGACCTAACCTCACCCGGACGCGGGACCGCCCCGTCCCCTCTCCTGCTGAAAGGGGAGCAGCATCGGCGTAGCCCTGCTGATGGGCGAAGCTTTTTAGGAGAGTCACCCCTCTCAGCAGGAGAGGGGACGGGGCGGTCCCGCGTCCGGGTGAGGTGGGGGGCAACAGTATAACCCACCGGGCGGGTTGCTTTGGGTTGTAGCGTACCGAATACGCGTAACCAACGCTTCCCCACATGAACCTGATTCTTCCGCTTGGCGGGGCTTTGGCCCTGCTCCTGACGGGCAATCTGCCCGCGCCAACGCCGCCCCTACCCGCCCCCACAACATACCTGACCCCGCACAAGGTAGCACGGGGGCCGTGGCAACGCCTTTTCGACAAAAAAACACTGACCGGCTGGCACTCCTTCCAGAAGCCGGGGCAACCCATTCCGCCCAACTGGACGGTGGACGACGGGGCCATTCACTACACCGGCACACCGGGCGGCGGCGACATTGTGACCGACAACGCCTATGGTAACTTTGAGTTAGAACTGGACTGGAAAATTGCCGGAGGCGGCAACAGCGGCATCATGTACCACGTCTCGGAAGACCCCGCCTACAAAGCCACCTACGAAACCGGCCCCGAAATGCAGGTGCTCGACGATGCCCGCCACCCCGATGCCAAAGCCGGGCGCGAAGGCAACCGAAAGTCAGGTTCGCTCTACGACATGCTGCCACCCAACGACCTTGCCGCCGTGAAACCCGCCGGACAGTGGAACAAAGTGCGCCTACGGGTGCTGAACGGGCAAGCCGAACATTTTATGAACGGCAAAAAAATTGTCTCCTACCCTACCTCCGGCCCGCAATGGGACGCAATGGTGGCCAACAGCAAATTTAAAGGCTGGGCCGGTTTCGGAAAATTCACCACCGGAAAAATTGCCCTCCAAGACCACGGCGACCAGGTTTGGTACCGCAACATCCGTATACGCGAATTATAATGAGTGAATTGGTGACGGTCCGACGCATCGGTGAGTGGATGAGCGAATGTTTGGTAGTCTAGTATTCGCTCATCCACCCACCCACCGACCCTTCGGGTCGCCAAATATTCACTCATTCGCTCAATCACTCATTCACTAATTAACCATATGCAACGCCGAAACGCCCTCCGAAACCTGACCGGGTCTGCCCTCACACTGACTGCCGCCCCGGCCTTCTCGCAACTGATGAAAGAGACCGAACCCACCTCCCCCACGGCCTTGGGGGCCATTGCCCTGAAAGGCAACATCAACCACTCGGTGTGCCGGTGGTGCTACAGCAAGATACCCCTGGAAGACCTCTGCCGCGCGGCTAAGTCAATGGGCATCAAGTCGGTAGAACTAACGGGGCCGGACGAGTGGCCCGTTCTACAGAAATATGGTCTCACTTCGGCCCTGCCCTGGGGCGCGGGCAAAGGCATTGTGGACGGGTTCAACAATCCCAAACTGCACGATGAACTGGTGGCGAGCTACGAAGCTATTTTCCCAAAACTGAAAGCGGCCAACCTTAACACCATTATTTGTTTTTCGGGAAATCGCCACGGCATGAGCGATGTCGAGGGCCTAACCAACTGCGCCGTGGGCCTGAAACGCCTCTTGCCCAGTGCCGAAAAATATGGCATCACCCTCATTATGGAGTTGCTCAACAGCAAAGTCGACCATGCCGATTATATGTGCGACCGCACCGCCTGGGGCGTGGAATTGTGCAAGAAAGTAGGGTCAGACCGGTTTAAACTGCTCTACGACATTTACCACATGCAGATCATGGAGGGCGACCTGATTCGCACCATCCGCGACAACAGCGCGTACATTGGCCACTACCACACCGGCGGCAATCCAGGCCGCAACGAGATTGACCAGACCCAGGAGATCAACTACCCGGCAGTGATGCGGGCCATTGTGGCCACGGGCTACAAAGGCTACGTGGCCCAGGAGTTTATACCTAAACGCGACCCCCTCACCAGCCTCCGCGAAGGCGTGCTGCTCTGCGACGTGTAGGGTTTTTTCGGATTCGGCGTAGCCCCCAACCCCCTGAAGGGGGCTTTTGCTTACGCGAGTGCAATCCTCTCTCGTAGCGAAAGTTCCCTTCAGGGGGTTGGGGGCTACGCCGAATCCGGGTTTGGCCGAGAAACAACAGTTACCTCGGCAGGACCAAACTAATTATGGCTTTTCGGTCGGAGCGGGCATCGGTGGGGCGGAGGCGGAAACTGTAGGTGTAGGGTTTGGTGGCGGGCAGCAGGTACTCGGCGTGGGTGCGGGGTGTCCAGCTATCATCGCCGCCCAGGCCCATCTGTTGCACGTCTATGTTTACCAGCGTAGTGTTGCCGCGTTGCAGGGGCTGATCGTGGGGGTTTTTAGCCGCCAACAGGGCCGCGTCGGTGTAGTTGCGGGCGTTGATGTTCAGCCAGCCCGAAGCCGCCCCGCCCGGTTCGGCCAGAATGAGCAGGCCCGCGCCGGTACTTGTTGGGGCGGTGAGGTGAGCCCACCGCATGTCGGTCTTGTTGCCGTTTTCCTGCGCCATCGTGTAGGGGAAAAACTGGCTCACCAACGTACCCGAATACTGCCCCACCAACGCCGCCTCTTTCCGGTCCTGATAACTCTCGAACGGCCCGCGCCCGTACCACGTCAGCGTGTTCAGGGTAGGCGGCAGGGTCAGTTGCCAGCCCACCCGCGCCAACGGCGGCAAACCCGCCCCTGAGGACGTACCTGCGGCAAATGTGGTCGAAACCAGCACATCGCCGGTGCCGTAGACCAGGTATTGGGTGGTCTCCTGCATGGTGCCGCCGGGCATCTGCCACTGGTTCTGGCACGTGACCCGCACCCGCTGTAGCCCCAGCTTATCAATCTGCATGGTTTGGGGCAGCAGCACGGGACGGTCGAGGCCCGCTTTCCGCCAACGGGTGGCAAAACTCTTTTCTCCCCCTCCTTCGTCGTTATCCGTGGGAACGCGGAAAAAGCTGGCCGTGAGCAGGTTAGCCTGGCCATTGGCGGGCAACAACACCGGCTTTTCCTGGTGCAGCCACTGGCTTATTCCGCCCGCCTCGCGGCTGAAACTGACCGTGAAGTCAGGGCCGCGCAGGGTTACGCCCTCCGGCGTGGGCAGGTATAGCAAGGCCGGAATCCGCGAGATACCCACCACGGGCGGCGCGGGGGTATCGGTCTTGATCGGAAACTGTTCGGCGGCTACTTCGTGGCCCACCGCAGCCCACGAAGTGGCTTCTTTCAGTTGCAGACTCAGCACCAAAAAATACTCGCTGCCCGGTTCCTGCACCGCCGGAATGCTGTA
>JAYUKZ010000091.1:0-4524 GCA_043763995.1 Fibrella sp. | reverse complement strand
ATTGCGGTTGTTTCAGCATCTCCTGATTCCGCCGACCGCGCTCAATAGTCAATTTAGTTGACGCATCAAGGTCAGAACCAAACTTGGCGAAGGCTTCTAACTCGCGGAACTGCGCCTGATCGAGTTTGAGCGTACCGGCCACTTTTTTCATGGACTTGATCTGGGCATTACCACCCACCCGCGATACCGAAATACCCACGTTGATGGCCGGGCGAATACCGGCGTTGAACAGGTTCGATTCTAAGAAAATCTGCCCGTCGGTAATCGAAATCACGTTCGTCGGGATATACGCCGATACGTCTCCTGCCTGCGTTTCGATGATCGGCAAGGCTGTGAGTGAACCACCGCCTTTGACCCGGCCAGCCAACGACGGGGGTAAGTCGTTCATCTGCTGGGCAATGCTGTCGTTGGCGTTGATTTTGGCGGCCCGTTCGAGCAGGCGGCTGTGCAGGTAAAACACGTCGCCGGGATAGGCTTCGCGGCCCGGTGGTCGGCGCAGCAGGAGCGACACCTCGCGGTAGGCAACGGCCTGTTTCGAGAGGTCATCGTAGATTACCAGGGCCGGGCGGCCCGTGTCGCGGAAATACTCGCCGATGGCGGCACCCGTAAATGGCGCGTAGAACTGCAACGGCGCGGCATCGGCGGCAGAGGCCGCTACAATGACGGTGTATTCCATCGCCCCGGCTTTGCGGAGGGTGGCTTCAACAAGTTTAATAGTCGAGGCTTTCTGACCGCAGGCTACATAAATGCAGTAAACGGGTTCGCCTTTGTCGTAAAATTCTTTTTGGTTGATGATGGTGTCAATGGCAACGGCGGTTTTGCCGGTCTGCCGGTCGCCGATGATTAACTCGCGTTGGCCGCGCCCAATCGGAATCATGGCATCAATGGCCTTGATACCCGTCTGGAGGGGTTCGGTAACGGGCTGACGGTAGATAACGCCGGGGGCTTTGCGCTCTAAGGGCATCTCAAACGTCTCACCCTGAATGGGTCCCATGCCGTCGATGGGTGCGCCGAGGGTGTTTACCACGCGACCCAGAATCCCTTCGCCCACGTTCACGTAAGCAATCTGGTTGGTGCGTTTCACGGTGTCGCCCTCGCGCACTGCCGACGAATCGCCAAGCAGCACGGCTCCCACATTGTCTTCTTCGAGGTTCAGGGCAAGCCCCTGCAGGCCGCTGTCGAACGTTAATAATTCACCGGCCTGCACTTTAGAGAGGCCGTAGATACGGGCTACGCCATCGCCAATTTGCAGTACCGTACCGACTTCTTCGAGTTCAGCTTCGGTGCGCGCGCCGGAAAGTTGCTCGCGGAGAATGGCCGACACCTCGTCGGGTCTTACGGATACCATATTGTTATCGGGAAAAGTAGTAAAAAACCTGGTTAGTACTGTACTGAATTTGGGCGCAAAAGTACGGGCAAAATCCGACAAAAACGAGACGAAGCCCGGCTTTTGGCCGTTTGTGTTGACATTTTCCGGGAAACTGACAAGTCGGCTTGTATCGTCAGACTAACTAATTCGAACACCTGACACGGTGGTCGGTTGAGGACTGAGGTGCATAAAACTCAACGATCATGAAAAAACTACTGCTTCTATTCACCCTGCCCGTTTTGGCGCAGGCGCAGGAAAATCAACCCCAAATTAGCCGGTTTCAGCCCGTTCACACCGCTTTTGTCGGTGTTCAGTTGCCGCTCAACTACACCGCCGGGTATCGGTTTCAGTTCAGCAGGCGGCTATCGGCGCAGGTGCAGGGCGGCCTGATTGCCGCGCCCTTTGACCGCTACACCATCAAAACCCTGGAAGCCTTCGGGCTTGACCCGGCTCTGGGCAACACCCTCGACCGCTCGGTTCGGCAGGGAAGCATCATTGGCGCGGGGGTCAGCATTCACGCCAATTCGCCCTGGTATGCGGGGGTGTTCGGGCAGTATATCCGCCTGAAAGCCGGGCCTATTTCGCCCGCCGACGGGTTGGGGGTTTATTTCAAACGGGACTTTTCGGGCTTTGGCCTGCTTAATTCGCCCGCGTTTGTTTTCAACCTGCAATCTGATCTGTGGGTTGGCGGGGTGCGGGTCGGTCGGTCGTTTCGCTTCACCGATTCGCGGTTTGGCCTGAACACCGAGGTCAGTCTGGGCAAAGTGATTACAACCCGCAACACGTTTTCATCGAACCGGGCGTTGATTGATGCATTGGGCGTAACCCAAAATCTGTACAAAAATCTTGACGATGAGATTGACACGAAACTACGGCAAAGTGGTTTTCTGCCCACGCTGAACCTGTTGCTCACCTACCGGATTAGCGGCCAACCCTGATATACGGCCCGGCGAGACTTGATTCTCAATCAATACACCTCTTGCCGGGCGGCTTTCACGGTGTTTTGCATGAGCGAGCAGATCGTCATCAACCCAACCCCGCCGGGAACGGGCGTGATGAAACTCGTGAGCGGAGCCACCTCATCAAACTTCACGTCGCCCTTCAGCGCGAAACCGCTTTTCTTGCTGGCATCCGCCACGCGCTCCAAACCCACGTCAATCACCACTGCGCCGGGTTTCACCATGCCCGCCGTGATAAATTCGGGCCTGCCGAGGGCAGCAATCAGAATATCCGCCGAGCGGCAAATTTCCGCCAAATTCACTGTTTTTGAGTGGGTCAGCGTTACGGTGCAGTTGCCGGGGTAGGTGTTGCGTTGCATTAGAATACTCATGGGCAACCCCACAATCTGGCTCCGGCCCACCACCACGCAGTGCTTGCCGCTAGTCTCGATCTCGTACCGGCTCAACATTTCCAGGATTCCCTGCGGCGTGGCCGAAATGTAGGCGGGCAGGCCCTTCGCCATCCGCCCGATGTTGGTGGGGTGGAACCCGTCTACGTCTTTTCGGGGGTCAATGGTTTCCATCACCCGGTCGGGGTTGATGTGTCGGGGCAGGGGCAGTTGCACAATCAGCCCGTCCATATCGGGGTTATTGTTTACGCCCATTACGGCGGCAAGCAGGTCGGCTTCGGTCACGTCGTCGTCGAACCGGATCAGGGTAGAGGTCATGCCTATTTCGGCGCAACTCTTCATTTTGCTGGCCACATAAGTTTCCGACCGCCCCGCCGTGCCGACCAGAATGGCCACCAAATGCGGGGTTTTGCCGCCCCCCGCCACCCATTGCGCGACTTCCGCCGCCAGTTCCTGCTTAATCTGGGCAGAAAGAAGTTTACCGTCTAAAAGAGTCATGCTGGGCTGAAGGGGCTTTTTTACGCCGCAAAGGTCGCAAAGAAGTCGGTTCAGGGTTGCTCTGGTACGTGGTTATTTGACCCCTCAGCCGTAGGTTTCCTGCCAGGCTTTTTTGAGCGCTTGGTACTGCGGGTCTTCGCGGGCTTCCAGGTATTTGGCGTAGAAAATTCGCGCCGATTCGGCTTTCACCGGGTCTTCCTGCCGGGGCAGTTGCTCGCGCCCGTGCGCCCCCGACTGCCCTTTTTTGTCGTCGGGAACGGGGCCGTCATATTTTTTGCCGCCTTTGTGGTTACTATACCGCCTTGCCCGTGTAAAGCCCATCTGGAGAAATTTCCTGGCCATATCCATGCCGATGAAGTCGCCTTGGGCTTTGTAGTCCAGGAAGAGTTGGTAGATTTTATCAGCCGATTCGCGGGCCACGTCGGGCGTTTTGAACCGCCAGTGGGGCAGAATTTCGTCTTTGTAGGGACGTACTAGAAGCACCCCCATCTCGCCCACGCCCACCCGGTACAGGTCAGGCTGTTGGCGCAAATTCAGTTCGCGGTAATCCAGCGAATAGTCGAAGCGCGGGCGGCGGGTTTTGGGCATGAGAGCGGAGTTTTCCCCAACATAACCCAGTAACCCGGCAAGCTGTTGGGGAACTTGACGGGTCTGAGTCGATAAATTTTCGTGCCGAACAAAACCGCTCCGTTGCTCTTTTTGGGATCGAAAAACTCACAAACCGAATGGCCGTAATCCACCAATACATCGACCGGTATGTTTGACCTGAGCCAAGTTTTGCAATGGTACCCCGCACCACAATGCTCATTTATCTCCGCAAAATGCCTTCAAAAAGTGGCTCATAACCAACGTGTGGTTGGCTTTCTGGCTGGACAAAATATCATTTGTAAGTAACTCCATGACAGACGAAAGGGAAAGCCAGTACAGTATCGCGTTTGTATATGTAAAAAGTATTTAAACGGACTGTTATGGACAGATAAATGATTCGTAACTAACTGACTAATAGCCAAAAAGCCCCCAATTATATAAATTGAGGGCCTTGCTAAATTATACTTTCGTGCACTTGTAGGGATTCGAACCCCAAACCTCCTCATCCGTAGTGAGGTGCTCTATCCAATTGAGCTACAAATGCATTCCCGTGTTGGGACTGCAAAAGTAGGGTAGAAACCGCGTTTATCAAATTAATGACCACTAAATTTTGCGGGCCGTTTCATCAAAAACGCGCCAATACCCTCGGCAGCATCGTTGGTTTGTCCCAGCCGGTGTTGTTGCTCGGCTTCCTGTGCCAATTGGTGCGTGAGGCCGGAAT
>JAYUKZ010000090.1:0-1305 GCA_043763995.1 Fibrella sp. | reverse complement strand
TGCTTCAATACTACGCAAAACAAGCACGAACAGTTGTCTGCTACCCGTAAATCAGTAACCTACCGCCGGTTAAACGCAAAGTCGTACCCCACCGTAAGGCTGTCAGTTAATCCGTTAATGTACCCACCATCTGGTTATTACGCACCATGTACTCGTAAATTTTATTGGCTTTCCGGGGTTTTCCCTCCGCCTCGTAGGCCGCCGCTAGGGCCGGGTTCCGGGCCAGAATAGACACCAACACGTCGGGGGTGATGTGCATCAGCTTGCCCGTTTTGATGTCGATGGCAATACAGTCGTTCCGGGTGGTGGCCGCTGCGCCTACCAACCCGCCAATCAGCCCGCCAATTAGCCCGCCTGCGGCACCGGCAGAACTGGCAGCGGCCCGCGTCGAGAGTTCGCTCATGGTCACGTAGTCGTCCTGCCAGAGCAGGTAACGCCCCACCTCGGCCACCCGCACGTACCTGGATCGGGGGCCACCATACTGACCGGTGTTTATATACAAACCGGCCCCGTCGCTAAAGCCAAAAAACCGGTACCGGGCGCGGCGGGCGTTGGGCCGAAACAGTACCGCGTAATTTCTGGTGTCTTCAATGGCCAACTTGCCAACCAAAGCAGGTCTGTTGGTAATCAACTCATTTTCAGATAAATAAACCCCCACCCGGCGTTTGTTGCAGGTCAGGATGTTGTCTTCGTCCGTGCGGTCAGTGGCGTAGCGGCTGGTGTCGAGTTTCATCTCGACGGCGGCCCGTTTCATGTTTTGTTCGTAATCGCTGAGGTAGTTGGGGTGGGTTTGGGGGTCGTTCAGGTACGTGTTCAGGGCCGTGCAAGCCCGAATCAGTTCGTCGGCCATGCGTCCGCCCCGGCTCAGCCCGTTGGTTTCCACGTCTATGTTGGCGGTGTAAATCGGGGCGTATTGCCCCGTGCTGTCTTTGGCAAAAAACGTCAGGTCGGCCTCAAAGGCATACCCCTGGGTGGGGTCTTCGGTGTACGAAAACGTGTCGATTCGTACCCGGACGGGCCGGTGCGTTGGGTCAAGCCCCGGAAACTGCGAGAAGAGGAATAGCTTCACCTGCTGCGACAGGCCCTCTTTCAGGTACGTAGGCACCACCTTCCCCGCCATGGCCCGGTACACCACGCCTATGCTGGCGGTGTCGGGCAGGGGGCTATACACTGAATCGACGTAGAACAGGCGGTTCGGTAGCGGAATGAGCATCCTATCCTGGGGTAGGCTTATTTTGTGCCCCGTTGCGAATTGGGCCATCATGGGCGACGAACAGAACAGGCTGGTGAGCAACAGGCTCAATG
>JAYUKZ010000089.1:0-4541 GCA_043763995.1 Fibrella sp. | reverse complement strand
GCGGCGGCTTCACGCTCTGGGCTACGCGCTACACCTACGACGACGCTACCTTTTCAACAACTGCCGATTTTTTCGTCAATGTGGCCGAGCAAAACGGGTTTATGACCCTCAACAGCAACACCCTTAAAGCAAAGGGAACCACGCGCTACGCCTACAATGCCGAAACGGGGCTGGCCACCCTCACCAACGGCAACCTGGTGCAGTTTACGGGGTTCAACGCGGCAGGCTACCCCCGCTGGACGGAAGAAAACAGCTATTCGTTCTACGAAACCCCCGCGCAGCGCGTCAAAAGAGCCAGATCATCAACCCTCTACGACCGGGATGCCAACGGAAATGTCCTCAAATCGACCATTATTTACGAGAGTGGCTCACCCGATCAGCGCGTGTATGTGACAACCTCCACCTACGACGACAAACGTAACCCATACGCCAACACAAACCCCGCGCCGGGCACGGCCACCAGCCCCGCCAACGTGCTGCGGTCGGTGGAACGAAGTGGCACCACCACCACCACCCGCACCAACACGTACCTGTATCGGCCCGACGGCTACCCCACCTCGGTGCAGTCCAGCCTCGTGACCGAAGCATCGGCCACGGGGCGAACCGAAACCACCGACGCGCTGACGTTTGTGTATAACCGCTGAAAAATGGCCCGCAACGGGCTTGAGTGGGGTGGCGGGCCGTATCTTTGGCCACCATGAACAAGACCGTTGTGATTGATATTGTGGGCCTGAGCACCAGCCTCCTGGGCGAACACACGCCGTTCCTGACCGACTACATTGCCCGGCACCACTTCACCCATATCAGGCCGGTGCTGCCCGCCCTCACCACCACCGCCCAAACCTGCTACCTTACGGGCCAATGGCCCGCCCAACACGGCATTGTGGGCAACGGCTGGTATGACCGCACCGACGCGGAAATCAAGTTCTGGAAACAATCCAACCACCTGGTGCAGGCCGAAAACATCTGGGAACGCGCCAAACGCGAAGACCCTACCTTCACCTGCTCGCAAATGTTCTGGTGGTACAACATGTATGCCGACGTTGATTTTTCGGCCACGCCACGCCCCCAATACCACGCCGACGGCCTGAAACTGCCCGACTGCTACACCCACCCCGCCGCCCTGCGCGAGGAGCTAACCGCCCGGCTGGGTACGTTCCCGCTGTTTAGCTTTTGGGGCCCGAAAACAACCATCGACTCCTCACGCTGGATTGCCCGCGCCGCCATGCACGTGGAGGAACAGCACAACCCCACCCTGACGCTCATTTACCTCCCCCACCTGGATTATGGCCTCCAGAGATACGGGGTCAATTTTGCCAAAATTGCCCCCGATTTGCGCGAGATCGACGCGCTGGTAGCCGAGGTGGTCACGTTCTATCAAAAACGCGGGGCACAGGTTATTTTATTATCCGAATACGGCATTAACCCCGTTTCGCGGCCCGTCTACATCAACCGCATCCTACGCGAAGCGGGGCTGATTCAGGTACGTGTGGAGGCCGGGCGCGAACTGCTGGATGCGGGAGCCTCTGCCGCCTTTGCTACCCCCGACCACCAGATTGCCCACATCTACGTAGACGACCCCGCCCAGATTCCGGCCATAAAAACACTGCTCAGCAACGTACCTGGCGTGGCCGAAGTGCTGGACGAAGCCGGCAAAACGGCCCACCACCTCAACCACGAACGAGCGGGCGATCTGGTGGCCATTGCCGACCCCGACAGTTGGTTTGCGTATTATTACTGGCTCGATGAGGCCAAAAAACCCGATTTCGCCCAGGCCGTAGACATCCACCGTAAGCCCGGCTACGACCCCGCCGAACTGTTTTTAGACCAAACCAACCCGTTTATTTCGGCCAAAGCCGCCTATAAACTGGCCCGTAAGTTGCTGGGGTTCCGGTACCTGATGGACGTGATTTCGCTCGATGCCACGCTGGTCAAAGGC
This sequence comes from Fibrella sp., assembly GCA_043763995.1. Classification (GTDB taxonomy): domain Bacteria; phylum Bacteroidota; class Bacteroidia; order Cytophagales; family Spirosomataceae; genus Fibrella. The sequence continues at coordinate 2,602 of JAYUKZ010000089.1, read as the reverse complement.
TCGCACGGGGCCATAAACGTTGGCCGCGAATTCTACCCCGTGCTCATCACCGACCGCCCCCAGCCCCAACCCGAACTGGAAGCCATTGCCGTTTATGACGTACTTTGGCAACACCTCACGGAGGCAAAACAGGCTGAAAACCCGTAGATTTGACCCAAAAGCAGCCGCTCATGCGCCAATCTGAAATCAACTTCACCGTCGAACTCGACCAGGACAACGTACCTGACAAGATTTTCTGGGATGCCACCGACAACCCTAACGAGGGCCTCAGCGACACCAAAGGCGTGTCTATTGCCGTTTGGGACCACTACCACCGCAACACCCTCAAGATCGATTTGTGGACGAAGGACATGGAAGTGGGCGACATGAAACGGTTCCTGATCGAGATCATGGGCGGCATTGCCAACACCGCCCGCACCGCCACCGGCGACGCAGCCATGGCCGACGAGATTGATTCCCTCTGCCGCAGCCTCAGCAAGCGCGTAGAGCAGGAGTTCCGGGCCGAAAACCAATAACCACACCAGTTTCCCCATGCGTAACTCTCTCGTTTTCAGCTTGTTTTTCGGGCTTGCCGCGCTGAATGCCGTGGCCCAGAAAGGCATCAATTTTCAGGCGGCTCCGCTCAGTACGGTGTTTAAAACGGCCCAAAAAGCCGCTAAACCCGTTTTTGTGGAAGTCTATTCGCCCGATTGCCACGTCTGCCAGAGCTTCATGCCCACCCTGGCTGATGGCCGCGTGGGCAAATCCTACAACGCCAAATTCGTCAGCACCCGCGCCGACGTAAACCAACCCGCCGTTCGCGACTGGATTGCGGCCAACAAATTGTACGTGCCCTCGTTGCCGCTGTTTCTGTTTTTCAGCCCTGCGGGCGAGCTGCTGCACTTTGCCATGAGCCAAAACACCACCGACGAGGTGATCCGACACGCCAACAATGCCATTACCCCCGCCGCCCGGAGCAACACCTGGAAACAGCGATTTCAGGACGGCGAACGGGCACCCAATTTCCTGATCGACCTGGCCATGCTGAGCCGCATTGTCCGCGACACCACCACCAACCTGGCCGCGCTGGAAGCCTACGCCAGCCAACAACCCGCCAACACCTACGCCAACAACACCAACTGGCTCGTGACCCAAAAACTGGTGCTGGATATGGCCAACCCACTGGCTAAAAACCTGATTATCAACATTTCGGCCTACAAAAGACAGTACGGACAGGCAGCGGTAGACGTGGCCGAAAACATCCTGATGTCGTCGCTATATAGCAGCCGGGGGGGGCGGTTCACGCCCGCGCAGGTACGGCAGGTGCAGGAGGGCCTGGTACGTGTCGGCATCGATGCCAAGCTGGCTTCGGCCCGCACGTTGGTTCCCGAAATAACGGCCTTGTTTCGGCAAAAACAGGGTGCCGCCGCCGCCGAACGCATGAACACCCATCTGGCCAATAACTCGCTTTTAGTACCCGAATGGGTGTATGTGGCCCGCCTGTTTAACCGCAACAGCCCCGATGCCGCCGATGCCCCCTCGGTGGTGGCCTGGACCAACAAAGCACTCGCCCTGAAGCCCACCGCCCCCCAACAGGCCGATTTGTATTATGAACAGGCCGAAGCCTACCGGCGCGGCAACCGCCCCGCCGAAGCCCGGCAAGCCGCCACCCGCGCCCTGGAACTGGCCCGCGCTAACCGGATTGACACCAAACGCAACACCGACCAACTCGCCAACCTCAACTAAACCCGCCCCCCATGCGCACCAACTGGACCCGCCCCGAAGTAACCGACATCTACAACAGCCCCGTGCTGGAACTGATTTACCGCGCCGCCACCGTGCACCGCCAACACCACGACCCGCAGGAAGTGCAGGTCTGCACGCTGCTGTCGGTGAAAACCGGCGGGTGCCCCGAAGACTGCGCCTACTGCCCCCAAGCCGCCCGCTACCACACCAACGTACCAGTGCATAAACTGCTGGAAGTCAATCAGGTACTGGAAGCCGCCAGCCAGGCCAAAGCCACCGGCAGCAGCCGCTTTTGCATGGGCGCGGCTTGGCGCGAAGTGCGCGACAACCGCGATTTCGACACCGTGCTTGACATGGTGAAGGGCGTAAACGCGCTGGGGCTGGAAGTATGCTGCACCCTGGGAATGCTGACCGACACACAGGCCCAAAAGTTGAAAGCTGCCGGGCTTTATGCCTACAACCACAACCTGGACACGAGCGAAGAATTCTACGGCGACATCATTACAACCCGCACCTACACCGACCGGCTCGACACGCTGGGCCACGTCCGCGAGGCGGGCATATCGGTGTGTTCGGGCGGCATCATCGGCCTGGGCGAGTCGGAGCAGGACCGCGTCGGAATGTTGCTCACGCTGGCTACCCTGCCCCAACACCCCGAATCGGTGCCGGTGAATGCGCTGGTGCCGGTGCCGGGCACCCCGCTGGAAGATCAGGAGCGGGTGTCGGTCTGGGAGATGGTGCGCATGATTGCTACCGCCCGGATTTTGATGCCCCTGGCCCTGGTACGTCTCTCGGCGGGGCGCATCCGCATGAGCACCGAAGAACAGGCCCTTTGTTTTCTGGCCGGGGCCAATTCCATCTTCGCCGGCGACAAACT
>JAYUKZ010000088.1:0-1310 GCA_043763995.1 Fibrella sp. | reverse complement strand
AGTTATTGTACAAGGCCGAGCGGCCACCGAACGAAAAACCAGGCCCGGCTTGCGGAGTCAGCGTACTGAAGTCGGTAAAGCTCCGCGACAGGGTAGGCAACCGCTCGAAACTCTGGCGGCTGATGTTGGTAGAGGTACCGTTGCGCTCGGAGTCGATAATGCTGCCGCGCGACGACGTGATGACCACTTCGGTGAGTTGTTTCCCTTCTTCCAGCAGTTTGAAGTTGGCCGACACGGGCGTGTTCAGTTCTGCCGAAACTATGTCCCGCTTTTGCTCCTGAAAACCCACAAACGACACTGTAATCTGGTATGGCCCGCCAATACGCACGGCAGGGAACGTGTAACGGCCCTGGGCGTTGGTGGTAATGCCATAGCGCGAACCCGATGGCGTGTGTACGGCCACCACCGTGGCACCGGGCAATGCTTCACCTTTGTCGTCGGTGATGACACCGTTGATTGACGAGGTTGTGACCCCTTGCCCGTAGCTCATCACGGACAGCAGCAGACTGCCAAGCAGCAGAAAAGCGGCCCGGAAGCGCAGTAGCGTTTTAAACATAAAAGTGTTTGGTTTGATTGTTGATACAGTCAGGTGCATTTTGGGTACCCGGTTGTGTTTACGGGGGCAAAGGTCTGCTAAGATTTCGGTACCAACAAATGGTCATTCTTCAAAAAGTGCTACCATTTGGCTGTCTAACGGCTTTTTTCTTCAAATTTTCACGTTTCCCCTTCTAATCAGCCTACTGCGGGGCTGTTATGATATTGTTAAGCCAACCCAATGGCCGTTTTGTGCGTTAAAGTAACCAACTACCCCTGTTCCGTTCAATGATTGCTCCCGACACTACTGCACCACCCGTGCGGCTCACCCAGTACAGCCACGGCGCGGGCTGCGGCTGTAAAATTGCCCCCAACGTGCTGGATCAAATCCTGCACGGGCAAGCGTCCGGCCCCGCCTCGCCCTCCCAATCGTTTGCCGCCCTGCTGGTGGGCAACGATTCCCGCGACGATGCCGCTGTGATGGACATCGGCAACGGCGAGGCCATCATCAGCACCACCGATTTTTTTATGCCCATCGTAGACGATGCCTACGATTTTGGCCGCATCGCTTCGGCCAACGCCATCAGCGACGTGTATGCTATGGGCGGAAAACCCTTGTTGGCCATTGCCATCTTGGGCTGGCCCATCGGCAAGCTCTCGCCGACGGTGGCGGCGCAGGTTATTGCCGGCAGCCGGGCCATCTGCGCCGAAGCCGGTATTCCGTTGGCCGGGGGGCATAGTATTGACTGCCCGGAGCCGGTTTTCGGGTTGGCCGT
>JAYUKZ010000087.1:0-1310 GCA_043763995.1 Fibrella sp. | reverse complement strand
GTGCTCGACCCCGTGGCGTAGGGCCGGATGGGCGACATACCCTTGAGATCGCCCATTGCAAACTGCTTGTCTGCCATAGTAGTAAGATTAAAATATTTGTTCTACCAAGTAACTCGGATGAACAAAAAAGAGCAACCAATTATGAGCCAACGGGGCAACCACGGCCCAAACAGCCCAACAGTGCCCGTTTTGGGGGGCTTGCGCGAAACGCCGCCCGCGTCGTACCTTCGCTATACGATTTGGGATTGTGGATTTGGGATTTCGGATTTATCTATCGCCTCATAATCAGAGACTTATTAAATCCGAAATCCCAAATCCACAATCCCAAATCATATTTCGTTCATGAACACCGCCCCGAACCTGCCCAACCAACGCCTCGACCTGGCCAATAACTATGTGCTGCATACCAGTCAGAACGTGTTTCTGACGGGGAAGGCGGGCACAGGAAAAACCACGTTTCTGCACCAGGTAAAGCAACTGTCGGCCAAGCGGTTGGTGGTGGTGGCCCCCACGGGCGTAGCGGCCATCAACGCCGGGGGTGTCACCATCCACTCCATGTTTCAGTTGCCCTTTGGCCCCATTATACCCAACGCGCCGCAGGAAAACCGCAAATTCAGCCGTGACAAAATCCGCCTTCTGCGCACGCTCGACCTGCTCGTAATTGACGAAATCAGCATGGTTCGGGCCGACGTGCTGGACGGAATCGATCAGGTCTTGCGGCGGTATCGCTACAGTCAGGAACCCTTTGGCGGGGTGCAGCTTTTGCTCATCGGCGATATGCAGCAACTGCCCCCCGTAATTCGCGACGACGACTGGGCGTTGCTGCGGCCCCACTACGCCACGGGCTATTTTTTCAGCAGCCACGCCCTGCACCAAACGCCCTACGTTTCCATTGAACTGACCCACATCTACCGCCAAGCCGACCAGCGGTTTATTGACCTGCTGAATGGCGTTCGGGAAAAGACCATCACCGCCGCCGGGCTGGCCGACCTCAACCAACGCTACGTACCTGACTTCGCCCCGCCCGACGCGGCGGGCTACATCACCCTGGCCACCCACAACAGCACCGCCACCCAGATCAACACCGCCAAACTGGCCCAGCTAGCCGCCCCGCTACACACCTACACCGCCACCGTGAAAGACGAATTCCCGGAGGCTATGTACCCCACTGAGTTTGGTTTGGGCCTGAAAGAAGGAGCGCAGGTGATGTTTATCAAAAACGATTCGTCGCCCGACAAACTGTATTACAACGGCAAAATAGGCCGTATTACGGCCCTAACCGACGATGCCGTGACCGTACAATGCCCCGG